>JARXAK010000035.1 GCA_029865885.1 Rhizobium sp.
CAGCCGCACTCACTGCCTCACCTGCAAGACCGTCGCTGCCGGCGCTTTTCTGTCACAGCAGGTCCTGCGATGGCACGACGGTCACGCCCGGCGCCGCCGATACTGCCGCATCGAGCATGGCGCGGGCGATTGCCTCCGGTCTGTTCGCCTGCATCGAAGACGGCAGGACCGGCTTCAACACCGAAAGCACCTTGCCCGCCCATTGCTCCATCGGGCGCGGCTCGGGACGCGGGCCATCGATCAGGCCGGGACGGACGAGCACAGTGCTTTCGAAGCCTAAGGCGAGAATGTCTCGCTCCGTCTCGCCCTTTACCCGGCTATAGAAGAAGAACGACGTGATATCCGCCCCCTTCGCCGAATTGAGCACAAAGGTCCGTGCGCCATGGGTCTTTGCCAGCCTGGCGATTTCGAGCGGATAGTCATGGTCGACCCGGTAGAAGCGGTCCCGCGATCCGGCAGTCTTCAGCGTGGTGCCGAGCGCGCAGATAACCGCATCGGCGGTCCAGATCGCCGGCTCCTGTGGAAGCCTGTCGAAATCCACCACCGGCGCGGACAGCCCAGGTCGCGGCGGCAGCGGGTGGCGGGTCGGGGCGGTCACCTCGATCACACGCGGGTCGGCCAGTGCGGCGTCCAGCACATGACGTCCGACAAGTCCGGTCGCGCCCAACAACAACAGATGCATGATCCCGTATCTCCCTGACCCTGATGGCTGGCCATCGCCGCCCGCCCCAGCGCAGGACGCGATGCAAACCTCAATGTCTGAACACATTGCCGGTTCCATGGCGCAAAAGACAAGAAGCGCCGCATGGCCGGGGCGTTTCGTGATTTCGGTCTTTATCGAAATCCCGAAACATTCAGGCGCGCTTGCGGCCAGTTGAGTGAGCACGCCCCCTTACCGGCATGACGCCGGTCAGACGCCTCGGCGATTTCCCCATAGGAGCACATGCAATTGCGGCAGGATGATCGCCTCATGCCAGGCATCGGCCATCACCGCATCGACGAGCCAGTGCATGCGCGCCATCACGCCTGCTATGTCGATGGCCGCATCCTCGGCCTCCGGCGGCGGCGGCGTGTGGTTGCCCGGCTGCAGATAGACCGGAAGACCGGCAAAACGCCGGGAGACGTCGCGGGCAAATTTCAGGTCGACCGCGTCGAAGACAACAAATTTGAGAACCACCTGGGGTTCATCACCGGCGTCGGCGAGACAGTCCCGCAGCCTGTCCTCGTCATAGGCCATGCCGCTGGATGGCGGCTTGGGCGACAGGACGAGCGTGTCGAGATCGCGGAACCAGGGCCGAGACAACGACGCCTGCGTCTCCAGCGCAAAACGATAGCCCCGTTGTCGGCCATGACGGATCAGCGGCCCGAGCGGCTGGATCGCCGGATTACCACCCGAGAGAGACACGACCAGCGGCCGACCCTTTGACAAGGTCTCGATCTCCGCCCAGATCGCCTCGACCGTCATCGGACGCCAGCTGTCGCGGAAACGGCTCTCGACCGCATGCAGACTGTCGCACCAGAGGCAACGGTAGTCGCAGCCGCCGGTGCGCACGAAGACCGTCGGCTGACCGATCAGTGCGCCCTCCCCCTGGATCGTCGGCCCGAAGATCTCGCTGACGCGGATCAGCGCAGCCTCGTCAGCACTCACGGCCGATACTCCGCCCAGGTCTTCGGTGTTTCGCTGACCTTGACAGCTGCCGTCTCGGGGAAACGGCTCTTGCACCAGTCATAGAAGTGTTTGGCGAGGTTTTCCGCCGAGGTCGGTCGATCCGTGATGATGTCGTTCAGATGCCGATGATCGAAATGCGTGTCGATATAGGCCTTGAGCGCGCCGAGATCCTGGTAGTCCCGAACGAAGCCATCGGCATTCAGCGCCTCCCCGGCCAGTTCCACCACCACTATATAGTTGTGGCCATGCAGGCGGGCGCATTGGTGCTCTGCCGGCAGATGGTCAAGCTGGTGGGAGGCGGAGAAATGAAATTCCTTCATGATGCGAAACATGGTCAGACCGCCTCCGCCTTGAAGCCGCCTGTCGCGTGCCGCCAGAAATCCGGATCTTCGTATACCGTGGGATCGGCGATCCCTGCCAAGTGGAAGGCCTCGCGACGCTCGACGCAGGTACCGCATCGCCCGCAATGATGCTCGCCGCCCTTGTAGCAGGACCAGGTGTCGGCAAAGGGCGTCTGATGGCGCGCCCCCTCGGCGACGATCTCTGCCTTGGAGATCGTGACGAAAGGCGCCAGCAGCCGGACATTGGCATAACCTTCCAGCGCATGATCCTGCATCACCTGGAAGCTGTCGATGAAACCAGGGCGGCAATCCGGATAGATGAAATGATCGCCACCATGCACGGCAATCGCGACGGCGTCGGCCCCTTTGGCTGCGGCGAGACCGAAGGCAATCGTCAACATGATGGCATTGCGATTGGGCACCACGGTGATCTTCATGGTCTCTTCGGCATAGTGACCATCCGGCACCTCGACATCGTCGGTCAGCGCCGAACCTGTCAGATGGATGCCGATCGGGCGGATGTCGATGACGTGATGGGGAACGGCAAGCCGCTCTGCCGCACGCGCGGCGTAGTCGAGCTCCTTTCGGTGGCGCTGGCCATAATCGAAAGAGATAAGACCGAGGAGTTCGGATTGGGCCGCCGTCCTATAGGCGAGCGCAACGGAATCGAGTCCGCCGGAGCAGACGACGAATGTCTTCATATTCAGGTGTCCTTGTTTTGACCGGGTAGGCTGCGACCGGTTATTGCGGGCCGGCTTTTAGCCGAAATCCCGGCTGACGCAAGGCACTTCTTCGGGAGACGAACAGCCGGCGCCGACACGCAAGGGGATAGAAGACGCAAGAAGCGCCGCATGGCTGCGACGCTTCTTTTATTCGCTAATTACCGAAGTCTCGAAGGTGATCAGGCCGCCGTGCGATAGCCGGCAGACGCCGAGGATGCGCCCCCTTCGAGCTTGAAGCGGGCGAGCTGCGCCTGCAGCTGGCGGGCTTCGCCGGCCAGAACCTGGCTGGCTGCCGTCGTCTCTTCGACCATGGCCGCGTTCTGCTGCGTCATCTGGTCCATGTGGTTGACCGAGGTGTTGATCTCGCCAAGCGCCAGGGACTGTTCTTCGGCCGCGCGGGCAATCGTCACCACATGGTCGTTGACGCGGTTGACCAGCGCTTCGATCTCCTTCAGCGCCTCGCCGGTCGAAAGCACCAGCGACACGCCACCCTTGACCTCGTCGGCGGAGGTGTTGATCAGGGTCTTGATCTCCTTGGCGGCATTGGCCGAGCGCTGCGCCAGTTCCCGCACTTCCTGGGCAACGACGGCGAAACCACGACCGGCTTCACCGGCGCGGGCTGCCTCGACCCCGGCGTTGAGCGCCAAGAGGTTGGTCTGGAAGGCGATTTCGTCGATCACGGAGATGATCTGGCTGATCTTGCTCGAGGACTGCTCGATGCGGCCCATGGCATCGATCGCGTTGCGCACGATGTCTCCCGACTTGCCGGCGCTGCTCTTGGTCTCCTCCACCATATGCGAGGCCTCCTTCGCACGCTGCGTCGAGGTCTTGACCGTGGTGGTGATTTCTTCGAGCGCGGCTGCCGTCTCTTCGAGCGAGGCGGCCTGCTGCTCCGTGCGCCGGGCAAGCTGGTTGGCAGCCGACGAAAGCTCGCCGGAATTGCCGGTGATGGTGCCGGCCGCGACCAGAATGTTCTGCATGGTCTGGCGGAGCACCGCCATGGTCTGGTTGACGTTGCCCTGGAGTTCGGCAAAGGCGCCCTGGAACTGGCCCTGCATGTCATGCGTCAGGTCGGCATCGGCAAGGGCTGCAATCACACGGCGAACTTCAGTGATGCCGCGATCGACGTTTTCGACCAGTTCGTTGACCGAGCCTGCAAAGCGCTGCAGATCGGCGTCGTCATAGGTCTTGCCGATGCGCTTGGAGAAGTCACCGGCAGCGGCTGCGGCAACAATGCCGCTGATCGAGGTCTGCAGGTCCTTGCTCTGGGCGTGCAGGGCCGCTTCCTGGGCTTCCATGGCGCGCATATGCTCTTCATTGGCGCGGAAGACTTCGAGCGCGCGGGCCATCTCGCCGATCTCGTCCTTGCGCTCCGTGCCCGGAATGCTGCTGCCACGCTTGCCGGCGGCCATCTCGGACATGATCGCGGTCAGACCACGGATCGGGTTGACGATGCCACGGCGTGCGATGAGAAGGCTGATCGCCACACCGGCGAGAATACAGACCGCCGCAGTCGTGACCTGCACCAGCATGGTGAAGCCGGAGGCGGCAAGCGCGTTTTCACGCGACCCCTTGAGGCTCTCGGCCGAGGAGGTCGAATACTCCTTGACGACTGATGTCACGACCTTCTGGGCCTCCAGCGCCTTGGCGAGTTCGGCCTTCATCACCGCAGCGTCCTGACCAGCCGGCGTCGCGGCAACGGCCACCATGGCGCGGATCTGGTTGAAATAGGCGTCGAGCGCCGTCTTGGTGCGGTCGAGGATCTGGGCTTCGGCCGGGCTTGCGGTGGTCGCGATCTTCGGCAGACGTGCCAGCATTTCTGCGGCGCGCTTGTCGGTTTCGGCGGCGAAATCGGCCGCCTTTTCCGGTGCCAGCGCCAGCTGATAGGTCATGCGCGAAATCGCGATGATGTCGACACGCAGGTCCATGGCTTCACGAGCCACTTCCTCCCGCGCGCCGGTATCCTTAAGGGCCGATCCGAGCGACGACAGGCCGCTCGCCCCCACGGCTGCGATGGCGGCGGCCGCGACACCCATCAGAACAACGACGAGACTGACCTTCTTCAATATCGAAAGATTGGCAATACTCATGGAACCACTCCGTGCGGCCCGCCATCCTGGCAGGCGGCCCTTAACGGCCGCGCATGGAGCTCATTCCACACTGATCCCCCTCAATACGGGGGAGGTATTTCAATTTCGTTGCGACAAAATGGAGGAAAAACGCATGTGAATTCTCAATGGTCACCTCATGGCGAAGGCTAAATCTCCGGCTGACAGCCCCTGTCAAGCAGCGGATTTTTGCACCGTCATCCCCAGATTATTTGGCCACATGCTCGCCCGGTCGCCAGAACGCCGAAAACCGGGCGCCGGCGCGCCTCAGCGGCTCATTTCGGGGCGAATTTTATCCTGTGACATCTCGTTGACAGAGAGACATGCGGGTGGGCTTGCGTCACACTGTCCGAGAAAGCCGTGTCATTCCCGTGACTTCGCGCTTTTGCCCGTTATCCACAAGCCAGCACCACAACATATAGCGTTAACATTTCCTTCACAGACCACCCCTTGACGGAATCAGTCGGGACGATGTTAATGGACCCTGTTGCGGCGGCGACTGGACCGGGCATTAACGAGGCCGGGTTTCATCAAACATTGTAGCGGCTTTCTTTGAGGTGGAACGGCGTTCTGAGGATGCCGCCCGCGACAGGAAATTTGTGCGATTTTTGACCGCCGGGCGGGGGCTTCAGATCTGGCGGCAATAAACTGTTAGTACTATATTTAGTGTTTGCAGCCACCATCTCTACCATATAGAGGATTCTCATCTCCGGATGAATCACCTGACGGACGAACAAATGGGCGGCGGCGCGGTTGGACGTGTAGCCGAACGAAAATTTTTTGCGCCGGTTTTCGGCGCCCTAGATCGAGGGACACAGGCAGATGCGCATTGAACGTCGCTTCACCAAACCGGGACAGTCCGCTTATGCGGAAATCGAGTTCCGCAAGGCCATCAGCGAGATCAAGAACCCCGACGGCTCAATCGTATTTCGTCTTGCCGACATCGACGTCCCCGCCCAGTTCAGCCAGGTGGCGGCAGACATCCTCGCCCAGAAGTATTTCCGCAAGGCCGGCGTGCCGAAGGTCCTGAAGAAGGTTGAGGAGAACGACGTACCCTCCTTCCTCTGGCGCTCTGTCGCCGATGAGAAGGCACTTGCCTCGCTTCCCGAAAACGAGCGCTACGGCTCGGAAACCGATGCCCGTCAGGTCTTCGATCGCCTGGCCGGCACCTGGGCCTATTGGGGCTGGAAGGGCAAGTATTTCTCCTCCGAAGAAGACGCATCCGCCTTCAAGGACGAGCTTGCCTATATGCTGGCCACTCAGCGCGTCGCACCGAATTCGCCGCAGTGGTTCAACACCGGCCTGCACTGGGCCTATGGCATCGACGGCCCCGGCCAGGGCCATTTCTATGTCGACCCCTTCACGGGCAAGCTCGTCAAGTCGAAGTCGGCCTATGAGCATCCGCAGCCGCATGCCTGCTTCATCCAGTCGGTCGAAGACGATCTCGTCAACGAAGGCGGCATCATGGATCTGTGGGTGCGTGAAGCGCGCCTGTTCAAATACGGCTCCGGCACCGGTTCCAACTTCTCCTATCTGCGCGGCGAAGGCGAAAAGTTGTCGGGCGGCGGACGCTCAAGCGGCCTCATGTCCTTCCTGAAGATCGGCGACCGGGCAGCCGGCGCCATCAAGTCGGGCGGCACCACGCGCCGTGCGGCCAAGATGGTCGTCGTCGACATCGACCACCCGGATATCGAAGCCTATATCGACTGGAAGGTGAAGGAAGAGCAGAAGGTTGCCGCCCTCGTCACCGGCTCCAAGATCGTCGCCAAGCATCTGAAGGCGATCATGAAGGCCTGCGTCAACTGCGAGGCTGACAACGGCGCCTGCTTCGACCCGAACGAGAACCCGGCCCTCAAGCGCGAAATCAAGGCCGCGAAGAAGGACCAGGTTCCGGAAAACTACATCAAGCGCGTCATCCAGTTCGCCCAGCAGGGCTACAAGGATCTTGATTTCAAGACCTATGACACCGACTGGGATTCGGAAGCGTATCTGACTGTGTCGGGCCAGAACTCGAACAACTCGGTTTCGCTGAAGGACGATTTCCTGCGCGCCGTCGAGACCGACGGCGACTGGAACCTCACCGCCCGCAAGGACGGCAAGGTGATGAAGACGCTGAAGGCCCGCGACCTCTGGGACAAGATCTCCTATGCCGCCTGGGCATCGGCCGATCCCGGCCTGCACTTCAACACGACGATGAACGACTGGCACACCTCGCCGGCAGCCGGCCCGATCCGCGCCTCGAACCCGTGCTCGGAATACATGTTCCTCGACGATACGGCCTGCAACCTGGCTTCGCTGAACCTGCTCCGCTTCAAGGATCAGAAGACCAAGAACATCGACATCGCCGATTACGAACATGCCGTTCGTCTGTGGACCGTCGTGCTCGAAGTCTCGGTCATGATGGCGCAGTTCCCGTCGCGCCAGATTGCCGAACGCTCCTATGAATACCGCACGCTCGGCCTCGGCTATGCCAATATCGGCGGCCTGCTGATGTCCTCGGGCATTCCGTATGATAGCGCCGAAGGCCGTGCCATCGCCGGTGCGCTGACCGCCATCATGACCGGCGTCTCCTATGCGACGTCAGCCGAAATCGCCTCGGAACTCGGCCCCTTCCCGGGCTTTGCGCCGAACCGCGACAACATGCTGCGCGTCATCCGCAACCATCGCCGTGCAGCGCTTGGCCTGTCGGACGGCTATGAAGGCCTCTCCGTCAACCCGGTCCCGCTCGTCCATGCCGAATGCACGGATCCGGCCCTGATCGCCCATGCGACGGCTGCCTGGGACAAGGCTTTGGCGCTCGGCGAGAAGCATGGCTACCGCAATGCCCAGGTCTCGGTCATCGCGCCGACCGGTACGATCGGTCTCGTCATGGACTGCGACACGACCGGCATCGAGCCCGATTTTGCGCTGGTCAAGTTCAAGAAGCTCGCCGGTGGCGGCTACTTCAAGATCATCAACGCTGCCGTTCCGGAAGCGCTGCGCACCCTTGGCTACTCGGAATCGCAGATCGCCGAGATCGACGCCTATGCCGTCGGCCATGGCAACCTGAACCAGGCGCCGGGCATCAACCCGTCGACGCTCAGGGCCAAGGGCTTCACCGACGAGAAGATCGAAGCCGTCAACGGCGCGCTGAAGGCCGCCTTCGACATCAAGTTCGTCTTCAACCAGTGGACGCTCGGCGCCGACTTCCTCAAGGAAACCCTGAAGGTCTCCGACGAGCAGCTCGCCGACATGAGCTTCAACTTGCTCGACCACATGGGCTTCTCGAAGAAGGACATCGAGGCCGCCAACATCCATGTCTGCGGTGCGATGACGCTCGAAGGCGCGCCCTTCCTGAAGGCCGAACATCTGCCGGTCTTCGATTGCGCCAATCCCTGCGGCAAGATCGGCAAGCGTTATCTCTCGGTTGAATCTCACATCCGCATGATGGCGGCGGCCCAGCCGTTCATCTCGGGTGCGATCTCCAAGACGATCAACATGCCGAACGAAGCGACTGTCGAAGACTGCGGCGCGGCCTACATGCTGTCCTGGAAGCTGGCACTGAAGGCCAACGCGCTCTACCGCGACGGCTCGAAGCTTTCCCAGCCGCTCAATGCCTCGCTGATCGAAGAC
>JARXAK010000155.1 GCA_029865885.1 Rhizobium sp.
CGGTGGTGGTGAAGGCCGCACGTCGGGTGGTCGTCACCCGGTATCCCCGTGGGGTAAGCCCACCAAGGGTAAGCGGACTCGCTCGAACAAGACGACCGACAAGTTCATCATGCGCTCGCGCCACCTGAAGAAGAAGTAAGAGAGGTAGTCAGAAATGGCTCGTTCAGTATGGAAAGGCCCGTTCGTCGACGGCTATCTTCTCAAGAAGGCTGAGAAGGTTCGCGAGACCGGCCGCAATGAAGTGATCAAGATGTGGAGCCGTCGCTCCACCATCCTGCCGCAGTTCGTCGGTCTCACCTTCGGCGTCTACAACGGCAGCAAGCATGTGCCCGTCTCGGTCAACGAAGACATGGTCGGCCACAAGTTCGGTGAATTCGCTCCGACCCGGACCTATTACGGTCACGGTGCGGACAAGAAGGCGAAGAGGAAGTAACGATGGGCAAGGCAAAAGCCGAACGCCGGCTGAAGGACAACGAAGCGCAGGCAATCGCCCGCACGATCCGCGTCAGCCCCCAGAAGCTCAACCTGGTTGCCGCGCTCATCCGCGGCAAGAAGGTCGAGCGCGCTCTCGCTGACCTGGAATTCTCCCGCAAGCGCATCGCCGGCACGGTCAAGAAGACCCTTGAGTCCGCGATCGCCAACGCTGAGAACAACCATGATCTCGACGTCGATCAGCTGATCGTCGCCGAGGCCTATGTTGGCAAGTCGATCACCATGAAGCGTTTCCACGCTCGTGGCCGCGGCCGCGCATCGCGCATCGAAAAGCCGTTCTCGCACCTGACCATCGTGGTGCGTGAAGTCGAAGCCAAAGGGGAGGCCGCATAATGGGTCAGAAAATCAATCCGATTGGCTTCCGCCTCGGGATCAATCGCACCTGGGATAGCCGCTGGTTCGCCGACAACGCCGAATACGGCAAGCTGCTCCACGAAGACCTGAAGATCCGCAAGTATCTGATGGACGAGCTGAAGCAGGCCGGCATCGCCAAGGTGGTCATCGAGCGTCCGCACAAGAAGTGCCGCGTCACCATCCACTCGGCTCGCCCGGGTCTGATCATCGGCAAGAAGGGTGCGGACATCGAGAAGCTTCGCAAGAAGATCTCGTCGATGACCAACTCGGAAACCCACCTCAACATCGTTGAAGTGCGCAAGCCGGAAATCGACGCAACGCTCGTTGCCCAGTCGATCACCCAGCAGCTCGAGCGTCGTATCGCTTTCCGTCGCGCCATGAAGCGCGCCGTTCAGTCGGCCATGCGTCTCGGTGCGGAAGGCATCAAGATCACTTGCGCTGGCCGTCTCGGTGGTGCTGAAATCGCGCGTACCGAATGGTACCGCGAAGGTCGCGTGCCGCTCCACACCCTGCGTGCAGACATCGATTACGGTACGGCTGAAGCCGAAACCGCATACGGCATCTGCGGCGTGAAGGTCTGGATCTTCAAGGGCGAAATCCTTGAGCACGATCCGATGGCTTCGGAACGTCGTGCACTCGAGGGCGATGCCCAGGGTCCCGCAAGCCGCGAACGCGGTGATCGTGGCGACCGTCGCCGCGAGAACGCTTGATTGAACGCTGGCGAAAGATAAGCTCGGAGAAGTAAGAAAATGTTGCAGCCAAAGCGTACAAAGTACCGCAAGCAGTTCAAGGGCCGCATCAAGGGCGTCGCCAAGGGCGGTTTTGATCTGGCATTCGGTGAATTCGGCCTGAAGGCTCTGGAACCGAACCGCGTGAACGCTCGCGAAATTGAAGCCGCCCGTCGTGCGATCACCCGCTACATGAAGCGTGCTGGTCGCGTGTGGATCCGCGTATTCCCCGACGTTCCGGTCACGGCAAAGCCGACCGAAGTTCGTATGGGTAAGGGTAAGGGTTCGGTCGAATACTGGGCATGCAAGGTCAAGCCCGGCCGTATCATGTTCGAGATCGACGGCGTTTCGGAAGAGATCGCGCGCGAGGCTCTTCGCCTCGGTTCCGCCAAGCTCTCTGTCACGACGCGCTTCGTACAGCGCATTGCAGAGTGAGGATCAAGTCGATGAAAGCCGCAGACGTACGCGCCATGAGCGCCGACCAGCTGAACGACGAGCTTGCAAAGCTGAAGAAGGAGCAGTTCAACCTGCGCTTCCAGAAGGCCACTGGCCAGCTCGAGAAGTCTTCCCGTATTCAGGAAGTCCGTCGTGATATCGCACGCGTGAAAACCATTGCCCGCCAGAAGGCGGCAGAAGCCAAGGCCTAAGGACCGAGAAATATGCCGAAACGCATTCTGCAGGGCGTAGTTGTCAGCGATAAGAACGACAAGACCATCGTTGTTCGCGTTGAGCGTCGATTCGCCCATCCTCTGCTTCAGAAGACCGTTCGCCGGTCCAAGAAGTACAAGGCACATGACGAAAACAATCAGTTCAAGACCGGTGACGTCGTTTCCATCCAGGAATGCGCCCCGATCTCCAAGGACAAGTGCTGGACGGTTATCACCGCCCAGGCTTAATTTACGGACTTCCTGCGCAAGGGCTTGCACCTTGCGCAGAAATCTGTATGAAGCAGGCCACTGGCTGAGAACGCTCGGAATCGGGCGTTCTTTTGCTTTCAGCGCACGGAAGGTCCCGTATGGGAAACCACCCTGTATTTGTCTTCCCGCGCACACCAGAAATTTATCATAAGCCCGAATAGGGGGCCTCGGCCCAACCGTTCGGGTTACAACAAGAAGGCGACCTGACATGATTCAGATGCAGACTAACCTCGACGTGGCGGATAATTCCGGCGCACGTCGTGTCATGTGCATCAAGGTGCTGGGCGGCTCCAAGCGCAAGTACGCTTCCATCGGCGACATCATTGTCGTTTCGATCAAGGAAGCGATCCCGCGCGGCCGCGTGAAGAAGGGTGATGTGATGAAGGCGGTTGTCGTTCGCACCGCCAAGGACATCCGTCGCGCTGACGGCAGCGTCATTCGATTCGATAACAACGCAGCCGTTCTTATCGACAACAAGAAAGAGCCGATCGGCACCCGTATCTTCGGACCGGTTCCGCGCGAACTTCGCGCCAAGAACCACATGAAGATCATCTCGCTGGCTCCGGAAGTACTGTAAGGGGAGCGACAGCGATGAACAAGATTCGTAAGGGCGACAAGGTCGTCGTACTCGCTGGCAAGGACAAGGGCCGTTCGGGCGAAGTCCTCCAGGTCATGCCGAAGGAAGACCGTGCGGTCGTTCGCGGCATCAATATCGTCAAGCGCCACCAGCGCCAGACGCAGACCGCGGAAGCCGGCATCATCAGCAAGGAAGCCTCCATCCACCTGTCGAACATCGCGATCGTCGACAAGGACGGCAAGCCGACCCGCGTCGGTTTCAAGGTCGTCGACGGCAAGAAGGTTCGTGTGGCCAAGCGTTCGGGAGAAGTGATCGATGGCTGAGGCAAAGTATGAGCCGCGGCTCAAGGCTGAATACGTAAACCGCATCCGCGCGGCGCTGCAGGAGCAGTTCTCCTACGCCAACGAGATGCAGATCCCGAAGCTCGACAAGATCGTCATCAACATGGGCGTGGGCGAGGCAACTGCCGACTCCAAGAAGCCCACTGTTGCAGCTGCTGACCTTGCAGCGATCGCCGGCCAGAAGCCGGTCATCACCAAGGCCCGCAACTCGATCGCTGGCTTCAAGGTCCGCGAAAATATGCCGATCGGCGCAAAGGTCACCCTGCGCGGCGCTCGCATGTATGAGTTCCTGGATCGCCTGGTCTACATCGCGCTTCCGCGCGTACGAGACTTCCGCGGCCTGAACCCGAAGTCCTTTGACGGCCGTGGCAACTTCGCCATGGGCATCAAGGAGCACATTGTGTTCCCGGAGATCAACTACGACAAGGTTGATCAGATGTGGGGCATGGACATCATCGTTTGCACGACGGCGACCAACGACGACGAAGCTCGGGCTCTTCTGAAAGAGTTCAACTTCCCGTTCCGTCAGTAACCGTAACGACGAGCGTAGAAGAGGAACTTCGATATGGCGAAGACAAGCGCAGTTGAAAAGAACAAGCGCCGCCGCAAGACCGTCGCCAACCAGGCTGCCAAGCGTGCAGGCCTGAAGGCGATCATCATGAACCAGTCTCTTTCGATTGAAGAGCGGTTCAAGGCCACCCTGAAGCTGGCAGAACTGCCGCGCGATGGCTCCAAGACCCGTATTCGCAACCGTTGCGAAGTCACCGGTCGTCCGCGTGCATTCTATCGCAAGCTTGGAATGTCGCGTATCGCGCTTCGCGAGCTTGGCAACACCGGCAAGGTGCCGGGCGTTGTAAAGTCGAGCTGGTAAGGAGACGCCAATATGACGATGACTGATCCGTTGGGCGATATGCTCACCCGCATCCGGAATGGTGCAGCTCGCCGCAAGAGCTCCGTTTCCACTCCGGCCTCCAAGCTCCGTGCCCGCGTTCTCGACGTTCTGCAGGCCGAAGGCTACATCCGTGGCTACAGCCAGGTCGATTACGGCAATGGCAAGTCCGAGCTCACGATCGAACTGAAGTACTACGAAGGTGCTTCGGTCATCCGCGAGATCGGCCGTGTATCCAAGCCGGGCCGCCGAGTTTATGTCTCGGTTAAGTCCATCCCGCAGGTCGCGAACGGCCTCGGCATCACCATCCTTTCGACTCCGAAGGGTGTGATGGCCGATCACCAGGCTCGCGAACAGAACGTTGGTGGTGAGGTACTCTGCTCCGTCTTCTAAGACGGGCAGGGGATCTCCATAGCGAACAGACAGGATAAAAACTATGTCTCGTATCGGTAAGAAGCCCGTTCCGGTTCCGGCTGGTGTGACCGCCTCTGTCGAAGGCCAGAAGGTCTCCGTCAAGGGCCCGAAGGGTGAACTTTTCTTCGTCGCAAACGACGAAATCTCCGTGAAGCTCGAAGACAACGCTGTTGTCGTCCTGCCGAACAATGACTCCAAGGATGCTCGTTCGAAGTGGGGCATGTCCCGCACGATGATCGAAAACATCCTGAAGGGTGTGAAGGACGGTTACGAGCGCAAGCTCGAAATCAACGGCGTTGGTTACCGCGCGTCGCTCCAGGGCAAGAACCTGCAGCTGGCACTCGGCTTCAGCCATGACGTCGTCTATGAGCCGCCGGTTGGCATCTCGATTGCTGTTCCGAAGCCGACCGAAATCATCGTGTCCGGCATCAACAAGCAGCAGGTCGGCCAGGTTGCCGCCGAGATCCGCGAATATCGCGGTCCGGAGCCCTACAAGGGCAAGGGCGTCAAGTATGCCGAAGAGCGGATCGTCCGCAAAGAAGGCAAGAAGAAGTAAGGAACGCGCGAAATGGCAAGCAGAAAAGAAGCACTTGTTCGCCGTGCGAACCGCGTACGGCGTCAGATCAAGGCGGTGGCAAACGGCCGTCCGCGTCTGTCGGTACATCGCTCTTCGAAGAACATCTACGCTCAGATCATCGACGACGTCGCTGGCAAGACCCTCGCGGCTGCTTCGACCCTCGATGGCGGCCTGAAGGCCGAGCTCAAGACCGGCGCCGACATCGCAGCAGCTGCTGCGGTTGGCAAGCTGGTTGCCGAGCGCGCCGTCAAGGCTGGCGTGAACGAAGTTGTCTTCGACCGTGGCGCCTTCATCTATCACGGCCGCATCAAGGCTCTCGCCGAAGCGGCTCGTGAAGGTGGTCTCACCTTCTAATCAGAAATTTCCACCCGGGCTTGCGTCCGGGTGGATTTCCGGCTTTAAGCCGGTCACACCGGATTCCGCCTTGCACCTGATGGGGCAGGGTGGAACTTTGCGTAATCTGCCGATTGCACCCGGAAAAGAAAAAGGAAAAGGACAATGGCACAAGAAAAGCGTGGTTCGCGCGAAGATCGCCAGAACCGTGAAGAGCGCGATAGCGAATTCGTCGACAAGCTTGTTGCGATCAACCGCGTCGCCAAGGTCGTCAAGGGCGGCCGTCGTTTCGGCTTCGCAGCCCTCGTCGTCGTCGGCGACCAGAAGGGCCGTGTAGGCTTCGGCCATGGCAAGGCACGTGAAGTGCCGGAAGCCATCCGCAAGGCGACCGAAGCTGCCAAGCGCGACATGATTTTCGTTCCCCTGCGTGATGGCCGCACTCTGCATCACGACGTCAACGGCCGTCATGGCGCCGGCAAGGTTCTGCTGCGCTCCGCCAAGGCAGGTACCGGTATCATCGCCGGTGGCCCGATGCGCGCCGTCTTCGAAACGCTCGGCATGCACGATGTCGTCGCGAAGTCGACCGGTTCGTCGAACCCCTACAACATGGTTCGCGCCACCTTCGACGCTCTGAAGCACCAGGTACACCCGAAGGACGTGGCAGCTCAGCGTGGTCTGAAGTATGCTACCCTCCAGGCTCGCCGCGCTGCTTCCGGCAACGCAGCTGAAGAATAAGAGGAGTCTGATCCATGGCCAAGGCTACGAAGAAGACTGAAGCAAAGACGATCACGATCGAGCAGATCGGTTCGCCTATTCGCCGTCCGGCAGTCCAGCGTGCAACGCTGGTCGGTCTGGGCCTCAACAAGATGCACCGGGTCCGCACCCTGGAAGATACGCCTTCCGTTCGTGGCATGATCCGTGCTGTCCAGCATCTCGTTCGCGTCGTCGACGAGAAGTGAGACGGGGGAAGTCATCATGAAACTGAATGAAATCAAAGACAACGAAGGCGCTTCCAAGGAGCGTATCCGCGTAGGTCGCGGTATCGGTTCCGGCAAGGGCAAGACCGGTGGTCGCGGTGTGAAGGGTCAGAAGGCTCGTTCGGGCGTTGCCATCAACGGCTTCGAAGGCGGTCAGATGCCGATCTACCGTCGCCTGCCGAAGCGCGGCTTCAACAACATCTTCGCTTCTGAATACGTCACCGTTTCGCTCGGCCGTATCCAGACCGCGATCGATGCTGGCAAGCTCGACGCCAAGGCAACGGTTGACGCCGTTTCGCTGAAGGCTGCCGGTGTGATCCGTCGCGCCAAGGACGGCGTTCGCGTTCTCGCCGATGGCGAACTGACGACGAAGGTCACGATCGAAGTCGCCGGCGCCTCCAAGGCCGCCGTCGAGAAGATCGAGAAGGCCGGCGGTTCCATCAAGCTGCTCGAAGCAGCCAAGGAAGCCGCTGAATAAGTGACAGACAATCGCCCGGGGTGCTTCACACCGGGCGATTTTGCTCCCATATGTGAGCCTCACGATCCCAGGACGGAATGGACGTCGTTTCGTCCTCCGGGTCATCTGGAAAACAAGGGTGTGAGGCATGCGGTTGCTCGCCAACTTCTCCCCGCGCCCTGTTTTCTGAAAAACAGTTTGAACGAACAGCCTACGGTCGCGGAAGTCGCGCCGGTCAAGGTTTGCGGAGAATTTCATGGCTTCTGCAGCGGAACAACTGGCCTCGAACCTCAACTTCTCGACTTTCGC
>JARXAK010000225.1 GCA_029865885.1 Rhizobium sp.
GTGCCGTCGATCTCGGCGGCCTCATAGAGGTCCTGCGGAATGCCACGCAGGCCAGCCAGAAAGATCAGCATCGGCGACCCGAATTGCCACATGGCGAGGATCACCAGGGTGTAGAGCGACGTGTTGGGATCGGTGATCCAGGACGAGGCCTGAATGCCGATATAGCCGAGCAGCTCATTGACCACGCCATCTGCGGCAAACAGTTCGCGCCACAGAATGGCAATCGCAATGGACGCGCCGAGCAGCGAGGGCAGGTAGAAGATCGCCCTGTAGAGACCAATCGTGCGCAGTCCCTTGTCGAGCAGCATGGCGACTGCCAGCGCCATGATCAGGCGGGCCGGGACAGAAAGCGCGACATAGTGAAACGTGACTTCAAGCGCCTTCCAGAAGCGTCGATCGCGGGTGAACATGTATTCGTAGTTCGCAAGCCCCGTCCACCGTGGCATGCCGACCATGTCATAGCGGGTAAATGACAGGTAGAGCGACGCCAGGATCGGCCCGAGTGCCAGGAGGAAAAACCCCAGCAACCACGGCAGCAGGAAGATATAGGCCGGCGCATTGCGCGCGAGAAAGCGTCTCATTCACAAAACCTTCTGGCAGGGAAACAGGCCCCGGACCGGGCAAACCCGATCCGGGGCCTCGGGCTCAGGAGCGGTCAAAGCGCCCGTTCGACGATGGCCTGGGCGTCCTCGACGAAGACTGCCGCCGCTTCCTTGGCTTCCATGTTGCCGAGCACCACTTCGGAGCCGATGCGCATGAAGGCATCGCGCACTTCGCCCGCACCCTTTGGTGCCGGAGGCGGAAGCGGGCCTACCTTGCCCGCGATCGCTTCGAAGTAGTTGACTGAGAGCTTCTCGACTTCGGTCAGGTTGGGTTGGAGCGCTTCGCGCACCTTCGGTGATGCCGGGATGCCGCGTTCCAGACCGAGGATGCCGGTAATCTCGGGATCATTGACCCAGGCATTCATGTAGGCGATCGCGGCATCGACATCCTTGGCGTCACGGCTCAAGGACATGAACATCGACGGCTTGATGAACTGGCCGGGTTGGCCGCCACCGGCCTTGTGCGGAACCATGGCCGCGCCGATCTTGTCCTTGGCAGCCGCCTGGATACCGACCAGCTGGTTGGACCAGAAATGCGAGACGGCGGTATCACCGACGGGCACGCCCATTTCGACGATCGGCGCATCGAGGGTCAGGGTCCGATCCTTGTCACGCACCACGCCGGCCTTGCGCAGGTCTGCCCAATACTGCCAATAGCCGGCAACGTCGTCTGCGGTGACGGCAACCTTGCCTTCGGCATCATAGAATTCGCGGCCGTTCTGACGTGCCCAGGACTCGAACACCTCGATCTGCAGAGACATGTCGTCAGAACCCCTGACGGCACCGCCTGATTTGCTGGTGATCTTTTCGCAGGCGGAAGCGAAGTCGTCCCAGCTCCAGTTGATCAGGTCGGCATCGATGCCGGCCTCCTGGAACACCCGTGTATTGTGGACCATGACCTGGCTGTTGGAGCCGATATTGAGAGCGAAAAGCTGCCCGTCGACCTTGCCGCCGGAGATTGGTCCCTCGTCGAAATCGGCAATCATCAGGCTCTTGCCGACATGCGGGTCAAGCGGCTGCAGGGCTCCACGCCGGACGTATTCGAAAAGATAGCGATAGTCCATCTGCACGAGGTCGGCCATGTTGCGGCCGGCCGTCTGCGTGGCCATCTTCGTCCAGTAGTCGCCCCAGCCGATCGTCTCGCCGGACACCGCAACGCCAGGGTTCTTCTTCTGGAAGGCCTCGATGACGGCAAAGGTGCGCTTGTCACGTTCGGGGTTTCCCCACCAGTAGTGACGGATGGTCTTCGTATCGGCAAAGGCGGGCAAGGCGGGAAGGAGCGAGGTGGCGGTGACCGCCCCCATAGCTCCCAGCATGCTGCGTCTCGTCAGTGTTGTCATGATCTGCTCCTCCTCAGACTGACGGGATGGCGACAACGCTCCCGTCCGGTGTCATTGTTGTCTACTTCGCCGGCGAACCGCCTCCTCCAGGCAGATCCACCGTCGTCTTCATTCTGCGCCGCTCAGATGTGGCTGCGCAGAAGTTCGGTCAGGCAGAACATCGCCATGGCCTGCCCATAGGGCATGGCCGTGCGTTTGATCTGCCGGTAGAAATCGAGGTCGTTGCCCATGGCCGTCCCGAAGGAGACCTGCTGCAGTTCTCCGTCAGCACTGATATTGTCGATCACAGCCTTCATGGCGCGCTCTGCAACGGGCAGATGGCTTCGATCCAGGTAGCGCTTGCGCACCGCCTTCATCAGACCATAGGCAAAGCCTGCGGTGGCCGAGGCCTCGAGATAGCTGGAACGGTCGTCTATGAGCGTATGCCAGAGGCCTGACACATCCTGGAACTCCTTCAACGTCTCTGCCTGCCGCGACAGGACGGAAATCAGATGGCGGCGCAGCGGATCGCTCTCGGCCAATCCGAGCAACTCGATGAATTCGGGAATGGCAATCGTCACCCAGCTATTGCCGCGTGCCCAGCGGGCGCGGGCAAAGTTGTGGTTGCCTTCGAAGGTCCAGCCGTGGAACCACAGACCTGTCTGGGTATCCATCAGGTACTGGGTGTGTACCAGGAACTGGTATTTGGCCTCTTCCACGAATTCCGGGCGATTGAGCACCAGGCCGATCTTGGCCAGCGGCAACACGCTCATCATCAGCGTATCGTCCCACATCTGTTGGTCGTTGACGCTGTTGTAGACGATGTGCTGCAGGCCGCCTTCGCGGGTCCTTGGCATCTCGTACATCACCCATTCGGCCCAGGTTTCGAGATAGGCCCGCCATTGCGGCTGGGGCGAGATTTCATAGAGATGCGCAAGCGTCAGGAACGGCGCCACCGTGTTGATGTTCTTCGTCGGCGTTCCCTCGGCAAGCCGCGCGTCGAACCACTCGCGGATAATCGCCATGGCACCCTGATTGCCGGTGAGTTCCCAGTATTTCAACAGGCCATAGAGACCGATCCCATGGGTCCATTCCCAACCCGCCCAGCCCTTGGTGTCGATGACGCGCCCATCCTCCAGCCGCAGCAGGAACTCGCCAGTCTTGTCTTCGATGTTCACGAGATTTCGGGCCAGACGGTCGATGAGTTCACAGACCGCGTTTCGCTCCAGGATGTGGGACTTTTGCTGCAGGAGCGGATGCATTTGATCAAGATCCTTGTAGAATTTTTTTCGGAATTGAATTCCGGAAAATAAGAAATCATACTCCTAAAGACTTTTCAACACGCAATTTTCAAGGCAATATTCAAACCATTGAGAGCGGGATCAAGGAAGAGTACCAGCTTGGCGCGCAACTTGACACCGTCATCCCAAAATTCCAGAATGAAATTCCGAAAATTGCAGAACGCCGATGTCCGATAGCCCTTCCAAAGCAGAGCCGAAATCCGAGAATGTGGCTGCGGTCCTAAAGGTATTCGCTGTCATCGAGGCCCTTGTCGAGGACAAGAGGATGGGGCTCGCCGATCTGGCGCAGCGCGCCATGACGTCGAAGACGACTGCGCATCGCTTGCTGCAGACCATGGTGGAGCTCGGCTATGTCGAGCAGGATCCGGAGACGGAGAAATATGGGCTGACTCTGAAACTCTTCAGCCTGGGCGCGCGCTCCTTGACCGAGCAGACCGAACTTCTTCGGGTGGCAGACCAGGCCATGGGCAAGCTTTCGCGTGCGACCGGGGAATCGATCAATCTCGGCATACTCGATGATCGCGACCAGCGGGTCGTCTACATCCACAAATACGATTCCGCCTACAATCTGTCGATGAAGTCGACGCTTGGTCTGCGCAATCCCCTGCACAGCACGTCGCTTGGCAAGGCACTCTTGGCCTGGCGCGATGACGAAGAGATCCGCGAACGGCTGTCGAAGACCGAGCTGACGAAACGCGCGCCACGCACGATTACAGATCTGGAGACCTTGATCGACGTGCTCCATGCCACCAGACGGCAGGGCTTTGCCGAGGAAGTGGAAGAAAGCGAAGCGGGTGTGCGATGCATGGCAATCCCGATCTTCAACTACATGGGCAAGCCAGTCGCCGCCATGTCGATTTCTTTTCCACTGTTTCGTTTCGACGAAGCAAGGCGAAGCGAGTACGCGAAGCTGCTGAAGGATGCCAGCGCGACTGCGTCCTCTGCCCTTGGATTTCATGGCGCAGACGTGGCAGGATCCGAGGCCTAAAGGCGTCTGACGGACATCGTCAACTGAACGAAAAGCTGGGATCCGATGACCGCGAGACCGGGCTTGCGATGGGCGGAGCTTTCCAGCGTCGTTGCCGCTGAGGTTACCGTTTCGATCACCGAAGCGGCGGCTGCCTTTCCGTCGATGATGACGGTCATGTCTTACCCCATGCGCTCGGAGGCATAAGAGCCCGGGCTTGCCGAGAAAACCACGGTTCGGTTGCCGTTGATGAAGGTGCGGTGGTGGATGTGGGCGTGGATGGCGCGGGCCAGCACCTGGCTTTCCACGTCCCGGCCGATCGAAACATAGTCGTCCGCCGACTGGGCATGGGTGATGCGGGCGACGTCCTGTTCGATGATCGGACCTTCGTCGAGATCGGCCGTGACGTAATGCGCCGTTGCCCCGATCAGCTTCACGCCGCGCTCGAAGGCTTGGCTGTAGGGGTTCGCCCCCTTGAAAGAGGGCAGGAAGGAGTGGTGGATGTTGATGATCTTGCCGGACATCTTCTGGCACATCTGGTCGGACAGGATCTGCATGTAGCGGGCGAGCACGATGAGCTCGGTGCCGGTCTGCTCGACGATGTCCATGATGCGGGCTTCGGCTTCCGGCTTGTTGGCCTTGGTCACCGGGATGTGGTGGAAGGGGATGTCGTGGTTCACGACGACCTTCTGATAGTCGAAGTGATTGGAGATGACGCCGACGATCTCGATCGGAAGCGCACCGATCTTCCAGCGATAGAGCAGGTCGTTGAGGCAGTGGCCGAAGCGCGAGACCATCAGAAGCACCTTCATGCGCTTGGCGGTGTCGTGCAGTTCCCAGGCCATGCCAAACTTCTCGGCGACGGGAACGAAACCCTTTTCCAGCTTCGCTTCATTGATGCCCTCCTCCGAGATGAAGGAGACGCGCATGAAGAACTGGCCGGTGTGGAGATCGTCGAACTGGGAGCTATCGACGATGTTGCAGCCCTGCTCGGCGAGATAACCCGAAATCGCCGCCACAATGCCGCGGGTCGACTGGCAGGATACGGTCAGCGCGTATTTCATAGGCATACTCCGGAAATGATCATGCGGGCAGGCGGCAGGAGCGCCCCAACGTCTTCCAATCAGTCGGCGTGCAAGCTGGACAAGATCGGCAGAGCCATAGCCGGGCTGGCACCGGGTATGGCTCTACAAACTAGGACTCTGCGACCAGGGAGAGGTCAGACGTCGAGGGTCGTCTGGTGCTCCCAGGCGGTGAACTGAGAGCAGTAGCTATTCCACTCACCATGCTTGAGCTTGAGATAGGCGGCGGAGAATTCCGCACCAAGCGCTGCCTGCAGGCCAGCGTCTTCTTCGTAGGCGCGCAGGGCATCGAGCAGGTTGAGCGGCAGTTTCGGCGCATCCTTCACCAGATGGCCATCGCGGTACATGTCGATATCGTGGTGCGGACCCGGATCAGCATCGCTTTTCAGGCCGCTCAGGCCAGCGGCAATGATGATGGCCTGCAGGAGGTAGGGATTGACCGCCCCATCCGGCAGGCGCAGTTCAAAACGGCCGGGCCCCGGCACGCGCACCATATGGGTGCGGTTATTGCCGGTCCAGGTCACCGTGTTCGGCGCCCAGGTGGCACCCGAGATCGTGCGTGGTGCATTGATGCGCTTGTAGGAATTGACCGTCGGATTGGTGACGGCGGCGAGTGCCGAGGCATGTTTCATGATGCCACCGAGGAAGGTCTTGCCCTTGGCCGAGAGCCCGAAGGGCATGGCCTTGTCGGCGAAGGCGTTCACCTTGCCGTCGAGATCCCAGACCGAGATATGCGCATGGCAGCCATTGCCGGTCAGGCCCTTGAAGGGCTTGGGCATGAAAGTGGCGCGAAGCCCGTGCTTTTCGGCCACGGATTTTACCATGAACTTGAAGAAGGAATGCTTGTCAGCGGTCTTCAGCGCATCGTCATATTCCCAGTTCATCTCGAACTGGCCGTTCGCGTCTTCGTGGTCGTTCTGATAGGGCTTCCAACCGAGCGCCAGCATGTGGTCGCAGATCTCGGCGATCACATCGTAACGGCGCATCAGCGCCTGCTGGTCGTAGCAGGGCTTTTCGGCGGTGTCGTATTGATCCGAGATCGTTTCGCCATCAGCCGAGATCAGGAAGAATTCCGGCTCGACCCCGGTCTTCACCCGCAAGCCCATCTCGGCGGCTTCCGCCACAAGCCGCTTCAGCACCACGCGGGGCGCCTGTTCGACTGGCTTGTCTTCCATCACGCAATCGGCAGCAACCCAGGCGACATCCTTCTTCCAGGGCAGCTGGATGACGGAGGATGGATCGGGGATGGCGAATAGGTCGGGATGGGCCGGCGTCAGATCCAGCCAGGTGGCGAAACCGGCAAAGCCCGCGCCATCCTTCTGCATGTCGGCGATCGCTTCTGCCGGAACCAGCTTGGCGCGCTGGGCACCGAACAGATCCGTGTAGCTGATCATGAAATACTTGATGCCGCGCTCGGCGGCGAAGCTTGCGAGATCCTGTGTCACGTCGTTCCCCTGTTTTTATGGATTGAGACACATTGGTTGATAGGAAAAACGGCCGCATCCGTGGGAGTCGGATGCGGCCATCAGGGCTTTTTAGAAACCTCCCTTGCCGGGGTACCAGCTGGTGCCGGCGAGTGGCACCTGGGCCATGGCGGCGGCCTCCATGGTGAGCGCGCAGAGATCTTCCGGCTCCAGATTGGTGAGCTTGTTCTTGCCGCAGGCGCGCGCAATCGTCTGAGCCTCCAGCGTCATGACCTTCAGATAGTTGGCAAGCCTGCGACCGGCAGCGACCGGATCGAGACGGGCGGCAAGCTCTGGATCCTGCGTGGTGATGCCTGCCGGATCCTTGCCCTCGTGCCAGTCGTCATAGGCGCCGGCGGTGGTGCCGAGCTTCTGGTATTCCTCTTCCCACTTCGGATCATTGTCACCGATCGCAACCAGTGCTGCCGTGCCGATCGCCACCGCATCGGCGCCGAGTGCGAGGGCCTTGGCGACATCAGCGCCGGAGCGGATGCCGCCCGAGATCACCAGCTGGACCTTGCGGTGCATGCCGAGATCCTGCAGCGCCTGGACGGCGGGGCGGATACAGGCGAGCGTCGGCATGCCGACATTTTCGATGAACACGTCCTGGGTCGCCGCCGTGCCACCCTGCATGCCGTCGAGCACCACGACATCGGCGCCGGCCTTCACGGCAAGCGCCGTGTCATAATAGGGGCGTGCACCACCGACCTTCACATAGATCGGCTTTTCCCAGTCGGTGATTTCGCGCAGTTCGAGGATCTTGATTTCCAGATCGTCCGGACCAGTCCAGTCGGGGTGGCGGCAGGCGGAGCGCTGGTCGATGCCCTTGGGCAGGTTGCGCATATGGGCAACGCGATCGGAAATCTTCTGGCCGAGCAGCATGCCGCCGCCGCCGGGCTTGGCCCCTTGGCCGACAACCACTTCGATGGCGTCAGCGCGGCGAAGATCCCTAGGGTTCATGCCATAGCGCGAGGGCAGATACTGGTAGACGAGCTTTTCGGAATGGCCGCGTTCCTCGTCGGTCATGCCGCCGTCGCCTGTGGTGGTGGACGTGCCGGCAAGCGTGGCGCCACGACCGAGTGCTTCCTTGGCATTGCCGGACAGCGCACCGAAGGACATGCCGGCAATGGTGATCGGGGTTTTGAGGTGGATCGGCTTCTTGGCAAAGCGCGTGCCGAGCACCACGGACGTGTCGCATTTCTCGCGGTAGCCTTCGAGCGGATAGCGCGAGATGGAGGCACCGAGAAACAGAAGGTCGTCGAAATGCGGCACCTTGCGCTTGGTGCCGGCGCCACGGATGTCATAGATGCCGGTGGCTGCGGCGCGACGGATTTCGGCCAGCGTGTAATCGTCAAAGGTGGCGGACTTGCGCGGCGGGGTGAACGGGTTGTGATAGCTCATGGCTTTTTCTCGCCTCAGTACGCGTCAGCGTTATCGATATTGAAATTGTAGAGCTTGCGGGCCGAGCCGTAGCGCTTGAACTCTTCCGGCTTCACATCGGTGATGCCGGCCTTTGCGAGAAGCTCGGCCAGCTTTTCCAGGTGCTTCGGCTTCATCTGCTTCTCGATGCAGTCGGCGCCGAGGCTTTTGACCGTGCCGCGCACGAAGAGCTTGGCCTCATAGAGACTGTCGCCGAGCGCTTCGCCGGCATCGCCGCAGACGACGAGATGGCCTGATTGCCCCATGAAAGCCGACATGTGGCCGATCGAGCCTTTGACGACAATGTCGATGCCCTTCATCGAAATGCCGCAGCGCGAGGCGGCATTGCCCTTGATGACGAGCAGACCGCCGCGACCGGTGGCGCCGGCATATTGCGAGGCGTCGCCCTCGATGATCACGGTGCCGGACATCATGTTTTCGGCCACACCCGGACCGGCAGAGCCATGGATCGTGACGGTGCCGCCGTCGTTCATGCCGGCGCAATAGTAGCCGACCGATCCCTTCACCTCGACGGTAACAGGCGCGTCGATGCCAACGGCGACGGCATGATGGCCGCGCGGGTTGACGACTTCGAATTCGGTATCATTGGCGCCGCTGCCGAGATTGTGCAGCGCGCTGTTCAGCTCGCGAAGTGGGGTGTGGGACAGGTCGAAGACGGGCATGGTTGCAGCTTTCGTATCGTGAAGGGCCAGGCGTCAGGCGGCTTTTTCGTGATCCCAGAAGTAGACGGTTGCCGGCTCCGGCTCCCAGACCCGGGCGGTCTCGATCCCCGGCAGATTGACCAGCGCGCGGTACTCCGAACCAAAGGCGACATACTGGTCCGTCTCGGCCATGACGGCCGGCTTGCAGGCGATCGGATCGCGGACCACGCCGAAGCCCGACTTGGTGCCGACGACAAAGGTGAAGAAGCCGTCGAGATCATCCAGTGCGCCCGTGAGCGCCTGGCCGAGATCCTTGCCCTTGGCCATTTCGGCGGTGAGATAGGCAGCGGCGACTTCACTGTCGTTCTGTGTTTCGAAGCGCATGCCTTCGCGCACCAACTCGCGGCGAAGGTTGTTGTGGTTGGACAGCGAGCCATTGTGCACCAGGCACTGGTCGGCGCCGGTGGAAAAGGGATGGGCGCCCAGCGTGGTGACGGCGCTTTCAGTGGCCATACGGGTATGGCCGATACCATGGGTGCCGCCCATGGCGCGCACGTCGAAGCGGGAGACGACGTCCTTGGGAAGGCCGACTTCCTTGAAGATCTCGACGCTTTCCCCGGAGCCCATGATGCGGGTGTTGGGTCGGATTTCGGCAAGGATCGTGCGGATCTCGCCAAGCTTGGACGCTGAGATCTCGATCACCGCATGCGTGCTCTTGATCGTGACGGCAGCGTCCATACCGGCCTTCGCCAGATCGGCGTCGAGGCCCGCGAAATCGGTTGCGGGATCAGCAGACTGGATGGTCACCTTGGCTTTGCCGCCGGTCGTCCCGCCATAGATCGCGATGCCGGCGGAATCAGGCCCGCGATCGGTCATGGTGATCAGCATGTCCGACAACAGATCCCCAAGTTGGGGCTGAAGCGTCTTGTCTTTCAGGAACAAACCCACAATGCCGCACATGGCTGCGATCTCCAATTTTCGTTGGAGACAGACCTAGCAGCGGGAGATCGCGAAATCAATCAATGGGAATAAATTTTTCTTTTTAGGCAACTATCCCTGTTGTGGATAGGAAATGATCGAGAGATAGCGGGCCGGCAGTTTCACCAGTTCCTCGGGCCCATGCGGGGCGTCGGCGTCGAAGAACAGGCTGTCGCCGGCTTCCATCCGGTAGAGACGGTCCCCGTGCCGGTAAACGACCGCGCCTTCCAGCATGTAGAGAAATTCCATGCCCTCGTGCTGGAAGGTCGGAAAGACATCGGAGGACGCGTTGAGCGTGATCAGATAGGGTTCGACGATCACACCGGACGTATTGTTTTCGATGTGCCCCAGCAGACTGTAGTGGTGGCCGGCACGGGTGCCCCGTCGCTCCAGATGGACGCCCTCTCCGGCCTTCACGAAGCTCGCCGATTTCGGCTCCTCGAAGCCCCGGAAGAAGGCTGTCAACGGAACGCCGAGCGCCTTGGAAAGCGCTTGCAGGGTGGTGAGCGAAGGCGAGATATTGCCGTTCTCGATCTTCGACAGCATGCCGACAGACATGCCGGTGGCCTGGGCGAGATCAGCCACGGTGATACCCAGCTTCTTGCGATATGTGCGTACTTCATGGCCGATGGCCATTTCGAGATTGTTGGCGCGAGGTTCGCGAACGGCATGCGGATCCTGGGCATGGACCGCCTTTTCAGGGGTGGCCGATTGTTTCCCGCTCTTTGCCATGTTGTCTCGCTCTCCCGGTACAAGGCACGTCTTTACGCCATGCGTTTGCCTGCTCTAGCGGATTTTGGCGTCAGGCCAAAATGGTCTTTGAAGGCGCGGGAGAAATGCGAGGCGCTCGAAAAGCCGGTGGCGAAAGCAAGTTCCGACAGCGACAGCGGGCTCTGCTCCAACAGGCGCCGGGCGTGATCAAGCCTGATCCGCCGGTAGGTCGCATGAAAACTGACCCCGAGATGCTCTGCGAACAATCGGTCGAGATGTCGGGGGCTCACGGATGCAAGCCGGGCCATGCTACGCCGATCAAGGGGCTGCTCGATGGCCGTTTCCATCTTTTCGAGAACGGTGATCAGGGCCGAATGATGGGTCCCATAGCGTTCGCTCGACGAGCCCCGCTGCGGCGCGGTCGGTTCGGCAACGGCCGTATGCAGATACCAGTCGCTGACCCGCCGGGCAAAGGCAGAGCCCATCCGGCTGGCGATCACGGCATGCATCAGATCCAGCGGCGCAACGCCACCGCCGCAAGTCACCCGGTCACCATCGATGACATACCGTGCCTGACGCGGTGAAAGCTGCGGAAAGGCTTCGCGCAGGGCGGGCGCGTGTTCCCAATGGATCGTGAAATCGCGACCGTCGAGCAATCCGGCAGCGGCCAGAATGAACGATCCGCTGGAAATACCCCCGATCCGCACGCCCTGGCGCACGAGACGCCGGAGAAAGGGCTGAAGTTGCGCCGCCTCGCTCCAGTCCTCTGGATTGCCGCCGGCAACGACGAAGACCGTGTGGCAGTGTGAACCGGTACTGGCGAGATCATCGCAGGGAACCTCGAATCCCGATGACGATGGGACAGGTTGCCCGCCGATGGAGAGGGGAACCACCTCGTAAAGCGCAGTCTGGGCAATCAGATTTGCAGCCCTGAGCGGTTCCGTCGCCGAGGCATAGGACATCAGTGCAAAGTTCGGGACCAGCAGGAAGCCATAGCGCTGCGTTTGGGGATTGGAGACCGTCATGTCTCCAATCTATCGCCAAATGGCTCTAAACTGCAATTTAAGTTTCCAATCCGCCCCTAGGCTGAACGCCACTTGACGAACCGGGCAGCAGTGGATGCGATATTCGGCACTTTCGATCTTCCTCAATGGTCTTTTCGGCAACCCCAATTGGGCCGCCCACTGGCGCCAGCCAGAACCGAAGCCGCATTACGATGTCATCATTGTCGGCGGCGGCGGGCATGGATTGGCCACCGCCTATTACCTGTCGAAGACCTTTGGCATCCGCAATATTGCTGTGGTCGAGAAGGGCTATATCGGTTCGGGCAATGTGGGCCGGAACACAACGATCATCCGTTCCAACTATCTGCTGCCGGGCAACAATCCCTTCTACGAGTTCTCGATGAAGCTTTGGGAGGGCCTCGAGCAGGACTTCAACTTCAACGCCATGGTCTCGCAACGCGGCGTCCTCAATCTCTTCCACTCGGATGCGCAACGCGACGCCTATACGAGACGCGGCAATGCCATGCGGCTGCATGGAGTGGATGCGGAGCTTCTGGATCGCGAGGCGGTGCGCAAGATGCTGCCCTTCTTCGACTATGACAATGCCCGCTTCCCGATCCAGGGCGGCCTTTTGCAACGGCGCGGCGGCACGGTGCGCCACGATGCCGTCGCCTGGGGATATGCGCGCGGTGCCGACAGCCATGGCGTCGATATTCTACAGAACTGCGAGGTGACAGGCATTCGCCGCGAGGGTGGAAGAGCAATCGGCGTTGAAACAACGCGCGGCTTCATCGGTTGCGGCAAGCTGGCCCTCGCAGCGGCCGGCAATTCCTCGCGGGTTGCCGGAATGGCAGGGCTGAAGCTGCCGATCGAGAGCCACGTCCTCCAGGCTTTCGTCTCCGAGGGGCTCAAACCCTTCATAGACGGCGTCGTCACCTTCGGGGCCGGCCACTTTTACGTCTCACAGTCCGACAAGGGCGGGCTTGTGTTCGGCGGGGATATCGACGGTTACAACTCCTATGCCCAGCGCGGCAATCTTGCGACTGTCGAGCATGTCGCTGAGGCCGGCAAGGCCATGATCCCCGCCCTCTCCCGCATCCGCGTGTTGCGTTCATGGGGCGGCATCATGGACATGTCGATGGACGGATCGCCCATCATCGACCGCGTCCATCTCGACAATCTCTATCTGAACGCCGGTTGGTGTTATGGCGGCTTCAAGGCGACGCCGGCCTCCGGATACTGCTTTGCCCACCTGATCGCCAAAGGCGAGCCGCATGAAACAGCGCGGGCCTTCCGACTGGATCGCTTCCAGCGCGGTTACCTGATCGACGAAAAGGGCCAGGGTGCCCAGCCGAACCTGCACTGAGTTTTCAAAGAGCACAACGAAGATGGCCAGCCGTATCCCCTGCCCCCATTGCGGGCTTCGCCCCAAGGAAGAGTTCACCGTGAAGGGAGCGGCCTTACAGCGCCCGAATGCCGAGGCCGGCGCCGAAGCCTGGTATGACTACGTCTATCTGCGTGACAATCCACGTGGCGCCTACGAGGAATACTGGCACCACACGTCCGGCTGCCGACGCTGGCTGGTCGTGGCACGCGACACGGTCACCCACGAGGTGGCGTCCTGCAGGGATGCGACAGACGCGAAGGTGGTGATGGAATGAGCACGGTTCGTCTTGCAAATGGCGGCCTGATCGACCGGACCGCGCCGTTGAATTTCACCTTCGACGGACGCGCCATGAGCGGCTTTCAGGGCGACACGCTCGCCTCGGCCCTTCTGGCCAATGGCCGGCAGATCGTGGGACGCAGCTTCAAGTACCACCGCCCGCGCGGCGTGCTGACTGCCGGAGCAGCCGAGCCCAACGCCCTGATGACCATCGGCAGCGGTGGCCGGACCGAGCCCAACACTCGCGCCACCATGCAGGAACTCTACGAAGGGCTCGAAGCACGCAGCCAGAACCGCTGGCCCTCCCTCGACTACGATCTCGGCGCCATCAACGGCCTCTTGTCGCCCTTTCTGTCGGCGGGTTTCTACTACAAGACCTTCATGTGGCCGGCAAAGTTCTGGGAGACGTTGTATGAGCCGATCATCAGAAAGGCGGCGGGGCTTGGCCGTGCCACCTATGAAGCCGATCCAGACGCCTATGAGAAATGCTGGGCCCATTGTGATCTTCTGATTGTCGGCGGAGGTGCCGCCGGCCTGATGGCTGCGCTGACGGCTGGGCGGGCCGGAGCGCGCGTTATCCTTGTCGATGAAAATGCCGCCATCGGCGGTTTTCTCTTGAGCGAGACCGCAAACATCGGTGGCGAGCCAGCAGCAGCCTTCGTCGCCAGTGTCATGAATGAACTCGCCGCACTGGACAATGTCAGGTTGATGCCCCGGACCACCGCTTTTGGCTGGTATGACGGCCAGGTCTTCGGCGCACTCGAACGGGTTCAAAAGCATGTTGCATCCCCGGATGCAAACCGCCCGGTCGAGCGCCTCTGGCGGATCGCCGCAAGGAAGGCCATTCTCGCCACGGGATCGGAAGAACGCCCGCTGGTCTTCGGCGGCAATGACATCCCCGGCGTGATGATGGCCGGTGCGATGCGCACCTATCTGAACCGCCACGCCGTAGCCCCCGGCCGCAGGACCGCGATCTTCACGACCAACGACAGCGGCTATGCGCTTGC
Organism: Rhizobium sp.; assembly: GCA_029865885.1. Taxonomy (GTDB): domain Bacteria; phylum Pseudomonadota; class Alphaproteobacteria; order Rhizobiales; family Rhizobiaceae; genus Allorhizobium. The sequence goes on from JARXAK010000225.1 coordinate 14,179, forward strand.
CACGGATCTGGAAAGGGCCGGTGTCGAGGTCTCCGTGATTGTCGACAGCCGCCGGGATGCGGCGGTTGGCTTTGAAGGCAGCGCAAGGCTCGTGCGGGGCGGGTTCGTCGCGAATGTCTCGGGCGGCAGGAAGGTCGAGGCGATCGAGATCTGGCGTGAAGGCCAGAGCGAGCGAATAGCCGTGGACAGCCTCGCCATGGCGGGCGGCTTCTCGCCGGTGATCCACCTCGCCTGCCATCGGGGCGGCAAGCCGCGCTGGTCGGATGATCACGCCGCCTTTCTCGCACCGGACGGGCTCAAGGATCTGCATGTCGCCGGTGCCGCTGCCGGGATATGGGGCATCGGCGCCGCCATGCGATCGGGTTGCGAGACGTCTGTCACCGCGCTCGCCGAACTCGGCATTTCCGCCCGACCCGGCGATGTACCGGAAATCGAAGGCGCTGCGGGATCCACATCGGCCCAACCGCTCTGGTCCATCCCTGGCATCAAAGCGAAGGCCTTCGTCGACTTTCAGAACGATGTTCACCTGAAGGACCTCGGACTTGCGGTGCGGGAAGGCTATGGACATGTGGAGCTTGCCAAGCGCTACACGACGAATGGCATGGCGACGGATCAGGGCAAGCTGTCGAACGTCAACGCAATCGGCCTGCTGGCTGAGGCAAGGCGCATCCACCCTGCAGAGGTCGGCACCACGACATTCAGGCCATTCTACACACCTGTCTCGTTCGGAGCGCTTGCCGGCGCTTCGGTTGGCAAGCACTTCCAACCCGTCCGCAAGTCACCCTTGCATGACTGGGCGGCCCGCCGGGATGCAAACTTTGTCGAGACAGGGCTCTGGTACCGGTCGAGCTGGTTCCCGAGATCAGGGGAAACCCATTGGCGGGACAGCGTCGACCGGGAAGTCCTGAATATCAGGCAAAATGTCGGCCTCTGCGACGTCTCGACACTCGGAAAGATCGAGATCTGCGGGGGAGATGCTGCCGAATTCCTCAACCGCATCTACTGCAACGGCTTTCTCAAGCTGCCGGTCGGCAAGGCCCGTTACGGTCTGATGTTGCGGGAGGACGGCTTTATCTATGACGACGGCACGACCAGCCGTCTGGACGACAACAGGTACTTCATGACCACCACGACCGCCTATGCAGCCGGCGTGATGAACCATCTCGAATTCTGCGCCCAGGCACTCTGGCCAGAACTCGACGTCAGGCTGGCCTCCGTCACCGACCAGTGGGCGCAAATGGCCATCGCCGGACCGAAGGCCCGCACCGTGCTGGAGCAGATCGTCGATGAGGACATTTCCAATACTGCCTTCCCCTATCTCGCTGCAAAGGAGGTATCGCTCTTCGGAGGGCGCCTGACGGGCCGGCTGTTTCGCATCTCGTTTTCGGGTGAGCTTGCCTATGAGCTTGCGGTTCCTGCAGATTGCGGCGAGAGCGTTGCCGATGCGATCATGTTGGCGGGCGAGGCCCATGGCATCTGCGCCTATGGGGTGGAAGCGCTCTCGGTTCTGCGGATCGAGAAAGGCCACGTCACACACAACGAGATCAACGGTACCGTCGTGCCGGCCGATCTCGGCATGGAACAGATGGTTTCGACCACGAAGCCTGACTTCATCGGCAAACACATGGTCCACCGCGAGGGCCTTCTCGATCCGGAACGCCTCCAGCTTGTCGGCATCGTGCCGCTCGATCCTTCAGCAAGCTTCCGCACGGGAGCCCATATCCTGAAGAAGGATGCTGCCGCGACACTGGAAAACGACGAGGGCTATGTCTCTTCAAGCTGCTTCTCGCCACATGTCGGTTCGACCATCGGCCTGGCCCTGGTGAAGCGCGGGGCCTCCCGCCATGGGGAAGAGGTCCAGATCTGGAACGGCCTGCGCAATGAGTTCGCCATGGGGCGACTGGCCAGCTCTGTCTTCGTAGACCCTCGTAACGAGAAGCTTCATGTCTGATACGCCCGCGTCAACGGATCTCGTGAGGTCCATGAACATCGAACGCCGCCCGCCGGTCAGAGAACTTGTCCGCACACTGGGAGACGGCACCCGGCTGAACATTCGCGCAGGCGGCACGATCCTGTTGCTGCTCACGCGACCCGCGTCGATCGATGAAGCTTCGATCAGACAGAGGCTCAGCGCGCCCTCGCCGGTCGATCTGCGGCCTTTCAGTCCGGGCCAGTGGCTCCTCGTCTCGGACGCCCCATTGGATCAGGTCGCCCTTGCCCTGGAGCTCAAGGACGAAATCGACATCGTTGACCAGAGCCAGGGCCGGGTGCGGCTGGAACTTACAGGGCCGAACGTTGAGCAGATGCTGGCGCATGCAACGGCGCTGGACCTACACGCCGGTCTTGCAGCATCCACCATCACACTGCTCGGCCATATCGGCGTTCACATCACCAGAATGGCCCCTGACCTGTTCGAGTTGATCGTCATGCGCAGCTTTGCGGAAAGTCTCGTCGACGAGATCACGCGGATGTGCCGCCTGCCGCAGCTCAAGGGCATGAACTGATCAGCAGGACGTCGGTCTGAAGTCGATGCTCGCAACGATCATAGGGCCTGCACATCCATGCAAGCCCCGTGATCGCCGTCGCAGCGCCAAGCATCTCGCTAGGAGCGGAACACGTGCGTCGATCCGGCATCGAAGGTCAGGTCCACCATGGCAGATGGTCCGATTTCGGAAAGCATCGGATGGCCGAAGGGCAGCTTGACCGACAACGTCTCGCCCTGGCCGAGATCAACCCGCGACGTGATGGTGGCTCAAGCCGCCGGAATGGCTCCACACCGCAACCCGCCGCTTGCGACCCTGCTATGGTCTTTCGGCGACGAGACGCTCGGGGTCATCATCTTTGCCCTGCAATGCGAAGGCAACTCTACCGCAGCCGCAGCGGTCGCGGTGCTGTCGATGCTTCAGGTCCTGATCCTCTCCGCAGTCAACACGTCCGCGCACACCACCTGTCCACGAGGCACCGTGCCCTGGTGGTTATCATCACGGAGGCGAGCGACGACCCTCAGGTTTCATTGACATGCCCGTGACATCGGCTGTCAGCGCGTTCCGAGGTCTACTGCCGCAACCTAAACCCGCAGCGTCATAAATCGCTATCGGCTGGTAACGACCTGCAGGAAAATGTAAATTAGATTAACAGTATATAATGGCTAAAGTATAAAACGGTGGGCAATAAAGTGCTTTACCCGGCAAACTCGCAAGATGGTAGAAGTCGCACATCGAAGCCCAGCACTACGAATACAGAATACAAAGGCAGCTTATTCTACCAAAAATGGCACCACCACAGTTAACAGAATTTTAATCAAGATCTTCCTGAAGCTTCCTGCATATGCTATACAATCCCCTAGGGAGGCAGGGGTGATGCAAGTACGTGTAGCGTTTGTAGACGATCATCCAATATTGTTGGAAGGCCTCGTCAGCCTCTACAAGACCAAGGCTGATCTCGAAGTCGTGGCCATGGGCCACACGACAATTGATGCCCTCAACATTCTCGAAAACCACCATCCTGCAGTCATCGTCATGGATCTCAGCATGCCGGGAGACTGTTTCGAGGCGATAGATCTGATCTTGGCCTCCTACCCCGACACGAAAGTCATCGTCTTTACGGCTTCAAGCGCCATTCAGCCAGCTGTCAAGCTCATCGAGGCGGGTATCAGCGGCTATGTTCTGAAAGGCGCATCGTCCTCGGACCTCCATCACGCCATCATCAGCGCCTATCGCGGCGACACCTACATCACGCCCGGCTTCGCCACCAAGGTGATCGTCTCGATGAAAACTGCGGAGTTACGGCGGAGGGCGCAGCGCCCTGAGCGTCTCCACCACCGCGAGGAACAGATTGTCACCGGCCTGCTAAAGGGCCTGACGAACCGTGAAATCGGCGTTACCCTGAGCATCAGCGAAAAGACCGTCAAACACTACATGACCTCGCTGATGAGCAAACTGAACGTTCGCAATCGCGTTGAACTTGTCATTGCCGTGAAGAACCGCACATCGCCGCGCGATTGCATGGCGAACTGAGCCATTCAATCTTCGTGGCTAATTGGCAGGCTTGCGATCGCAAAAGACCCGCTCCGGCGCGGGAAATAGCGCATACGCCCGCCAAAACTGCGAATGCGTCGCTTCTGGCTGACCTTGCCAAGCCGTGCTCTCTGGACCTCGAGCTTTGAAGACAGGACCGGACGTTGGCCGATATCGACCACGGCGACGAAAAGGCGACCGCGCTTGAAGCTGCAGCGCACCATGTGGGCATTCTTGCCGGCGTGGCGATAGCTGTTCATCAAGCCTTCCAGAACGAACCGGTAGAGGCAGATCGACAGGTCGGGTATCCGCAGGTCCATGCCAGCACTTCCAATCAACAGCGTCTCCCGCCCCGTGATCTCGAAATAGCGCTTGGTCGCCAGATGCAGTGCTTCATCAATCGTTGCATCCTCAAGTTCCGGCAGCACGAGACCAGCAGAGAGGTTCCGGACCTCGTCAAGAATGTTCCCGACCAAGTCCATAATCTTGGTCAGCGTCGTGCGGGTAGCCTCCGGGACGTCAGGGCGCGGCGTGACGAGGTCACTCAAACGCAGTTTTACGAGCGTCAGCAGTTGGACCGGTCCATCATGCAGGTCCGAACCGATCTGATCCAGAATACGTTCGTTGAGCTTGCCGGCCTCGACGCGAGCATTGTCGGAAAGCAGCCTTAGACGATTGTTCTCGACAGAGAGTTCGATGGCGTTGCGGAGACTTTCCCTCAATGTTCGCCGCTGCTGTTCAATGAGCCGCGCACCCCGCCTGACGACAAGGTAGAGCAGCGACAACATGGGAACGGCCAGCAGAAAAACACCGACCATCGCGGTACGCCGGGTTTCAGCGATGTGACGCTCGAGAACCTCGGACTCTTCGTAGATCTCGCCCGCCAACAAGACTTCACCTGTAGCGGCACTGACCAGTGGACTATAGATTTCTAAAAGCGATTGAGACGTCTCTTCGTCGCTATACTCGTGTTTGGCGACGGTAGTGCGAGAAACGACCGTCTGCCCGGCCAGCGCCAGCTTGAGCTCGTCAAACAGGACAGGAGGTTTCGTGCCGGAGTCTCGCGGATAGATCTGACGGCCGTCGGCGGTCCAGATCTTGATCTTGACAATCCTCTGCCCTGGCGGCCCCTGCCCAATCAGGCCGTTAATCTTGACTTGAAAAACGTTGTCGAAGCGAAAGTCGTCGTTCTCTGCTTTTTCGACAAGGGGCGCGATGAGTGCCAGCATTCTGACTGCCCCTGCAGAGCCTGCTGCAGTTCGGGCGGCTTTTTCGACCTGGAGGGCAACGAAGAAGCTGACACCGGCCATGAGACCAAAAACAATAAGGGAGGCGGCAACGAGGAACTGTGCCGACAACGACAGAGATCCGAGCTTCAGCCACAGGCGCTGGATCGGAGAAGGCGCCGGCTCCGCGCTTTCATGCTTGGTCGACTTGGCGCTCATTAAAAAGAACCGAGTTCTTGCCAGCCCGCGCGCATGTTTCCGCCCATCTTATCTATAAGTCCTAAGTAATTTCTCGCAGTTTTCGCTTTTTCGATGCAGATTATATTCATGCACGCTTGAAAGATTGTTGTCGAGCGCGCCACATGCAAGTTCAGACCAACGTCTGAAATAAGTTTGGACTTAGGTCTGAAGCAATTTTGGACTTATGTCCTAGATTTCGCGGGACCAAGTTCCCTTACCATTCTCTCTGGTTGTGTAACCCTGCTTTCTGACAAAACCCTGACAAAACGGCAGGGTTAACATCGGAGGCGGGGCGCTACCCCGGAAAAGGCATGGTCCAGATCAATCAGCACGATCTCGAATTCATCCTTCGCCAGATCAAGATCGCGGAGGCGAACTCAGTCGCCCACTCGGGCAACACCGCGAGAGCACTCACCGATATCTGGGTCGACGAGCTTGGGAATATCGTGCCGCAGGGCACCGCAGGCGCGACGCTCGCGATCAGCGCCGAGCATGTTCCCTACGGCCTGCGCACCATCGATGGAAGCTTCAACAATCTGGGAGCCGGACGGGAGACCTGGGGCGCTGCCGACCAGCCCTTCCTCGACCTCCTCGGAAACGAATGGCGGCTCAACGATGGAGACACGTTCACGCTGCCGTCTGGAACCGTCGTCCCGGGCGGCTACGCGCCGACCGGCGCCGTTGCCGACGCTGACCCGCGCCTTGTCTCCAACCTGATCGTCGACCAGACCCTTTCAAACCCAGCCGCCATCTACACCGCCCTCCTTCAGTCAGGTTATACCGGTGATGTGATGGCGGCCGTAACCGCTATTCGCACCGCGTTCACGGACGCGCTCGATGACGCGAAGGCCGCCAACACCAACCCCGCGAAGACAGACGCGATCCTCATCGCGGAGGTCACCGACCAGCTGGCTGGATCCATCAAGACGACCTACGGCATCAGCTTCGACGGTCCGTCGATCCTCATCGAAAACATCGCCCCTGATGAGGGGCTGTCTGCCCCTTACAATTCCTGGTTCACACTGTTCGGCCAGTTCTTCGACCACGGCCTGGACCTCGTCCAGAAGGGCGGGAACGAGAAGATCTACATCCCGCTGGCGCCGGACGACCCGCTTTATGTCGAAGGAAGCCATACGAACTATATGGTGTTGACGCGGTCACCGCAGACACCGCTCAACCTGACCACCCCCTTCATCGATCAGAACCAGACCTATTCGTCGGTGGCATCGAAGCAGCTGTTCCTGAGGGAATATAATCTGGTCGACGGCAAGCCTATGGCGACGGGCCACCTCCTGGAAGGTGACAAGGGCATTGCCACATGGGCCGAAGTCAAGGAGCAGGCCCGCACGGTGCTCGGCATCAACCTGACGGACGAGTATGTCGGCACGGTTCCCCTGTTCAAGATGGATGCTTATGGCGAGTTCGTTCGCGGCCCGAACGGGTTCCCGATGGTTGCCACCGGCACAGCGAACAACATCGTCTGGGTCGAAGGCAATCCGAACGCGCCGGTCAGCCTCGCAAATGCGGTGCTGACCAGCCACGCCTTCCTCGATGACATCGCGCATCTTGCGGTACCGGTCATCGTCAACGGCTCCGCCGTGCAGGACACCGACGTGGTTCTCAAAGATGTAAACGGCAATATCACCGATGATGCCGTCGGGCTTAGCAACGCGGACGGCACCCCGATCGAGCCCAATAGCCGGGGTCAGTTCCCGGCCTATGATAACGAACTCCTCGATGCCCATTTTGTCACCGGTGACGGCCGTGGCAACGAAAACATCGGCCTCACCGCGGTCCACCACATCTTCCATTCCGAGCACAACCGCATTGTCGAACAGGTGAAGGATCAGGCGATTACCGCAGCACAAGGCGGAAACTTCGCCTTCCTCAACGAATGGCTGGCAACAGACGTCACCGAGCTTCCGGCCAATCCCCTGAGCCTCAATTGGGACGGTGAGCGCCTCTTCCAGGCGGCCCGCTTCACCACCGAAATGCAGTACCAGCACCTCGTCTTCGAGGAGTTCGCCCGCAAGATCCAGCCGGATGTCGACGCCTTCGTCTTCAATCCGTCGATGGACATCAATCCGGCGATCTTCTCCGAGTTTGCACACGTGGTCTATCGCTTCGGCCACTCGATGCTGAACGAGACCGTCGACAGCGTCGATGCCGCCGGCAATGCGACATCAATGGACCTCTTCACCCCCTTCCTCAATCCGACAGCCTATGGGCCCGGTGAGATCACGGCGGATCAGGGGGCTGGTGCCGTCATTCGCGGCATGACCGGCCAGGTCGGCAATGAGATCGACGAATTCGTCACTGACGTTTTGCGCAACCATCTGGTCGGCATTCCGCTCGACCTTGCTGCCCTCAACATCGCCCGAGGCCGCGAAACCGGTATCCCGAGCCTGAACGCGGCACGTGCCCAGTTCAAGGCAATTGCCAATGGCGATACCCAGCTCGATCCTTACAAGAACTGGGTCGACTTCGGGATGAACCTGAAGAACCCGGCCTCGATCGTAAACTTCATCGCGGCCTATGGTACCCATTGGCTGCTCGTCGAGCGCCTGCCGGTCTTAGATAATACCGGAACCCAAATCGGGACCCGGGAAAAGACTATCGAAGAGAAGCGCGACATCGCGATGAAGCTGGTTTTGGGTGGCGACGATGCGCCAGCCGACCGTCTGGACTTCCTGAACGGTACCGGAGCCTACACCAATCTCGGCGGTCTCAACGACGTCGATCTCTGGATCGGCGGCCTGGCTGAAAAGAAGATGGCCTTTGGCGGCATGCTGGGCTCAACCTTCTCCTTCGTGTTCGAACTGCAGCTTGAGAACCTGCAGAATGGCGACCGATTCTACTATCTGTCGCGCACTCAGGGCCTGAACCTCCTCAACGAACTGGAGGCCAATTCATTTGCGGAAATGATCATCCGCAACACCGATATCGGCCAGACAGGATATGCAGTGCCTGGCGATATCTTCTCCGTGCCGGATCACGTTCTCTATGTCCACGAGTCCGAACAGACGAAGTGGGGCTATACAGATCCGCTCGGCACCGATCCCTTCCAGAACGCGCTGGCCCCGGTGGTCGAACGCGCCGCAAATTCGATCAAGTACAATGGTCTCGATCATGTGCTGATCCAGGGCACCAACCAGGCCGACACCATTGTTGCCGGGGGTGGTGACGACACGGTCTGGGGCCGCGGTGGCAATGACCGGATCGAGGCCGGCTATGGCGTCGACAAGATCCACGGTGGTGAAGGTGATGACATCATCACAAACGCCGGCACCGATATCGGCGAAGTCGACTTCCTCATGGGCGAAGAAGGCAATGACGTCGTCCATGGTGGCTCGGGCCTCGCGCTCGTCTTCGGCAACCAGGGCTCGGACGTTCTGATCTCCGGCCCGGATGGCAAGGAGATGTTCGGCGGCGAAGGCGACGACTTCATGATCGGCGGCGAAGGCGGCGACCTCCTGCTCGGCAACGAAGGCGACGACTGGATCGAAGGCGGCAATGGCTTCGACACGACGGCCGGCGACAATTCCGAACTGTTCTTCAACTCGACGATCATCGGCCACGACGTGATGTTCGCCGGTGAGAACGAGCATGACTTTGACGCCGAGTCCGGCGACGACATCATGGTGCAGGGCGAAAGCGTCATGCGCAATGAGGGCATGTGGGGCTATGACTGGGCGATCTACAAAGGCAACACCGAAAACGCCGATGCCGATCTGACCAAGCCGATCTTCACCACCGATCAGCAGGATATCCTGCGCAATCGCTTCGATGCTGTTGAAGGCCTGTCAGGCTACAAGCACAACGACGTGCTCCTGGGTGACAATCGCGCCACGGCCTTCCCGTCGACGCCTGATCCAGAGGCAGAGCCGGCGGCGAACCTTGCGGGCGCCGAAAACACCATGGTCAAACACCATCTGAGCCAGGCCGGCATCGATCGTATCGCCGGACTGCGCGAACTCCTGGGCAACCTCGCCCAGAACACCCCGACCGTGGGTGAAGCCGCCCGCGAAGCCGAAATCGCCTTCGATGACGGCAATATCCTGCTCGGCGGCGGCGGCAGCGACCTGATCGAGGGCCGCGGCGGCGATGACGTCATCAATGGCGACGCCTGGCTCAATGTCCGTATCCGCATCAGCACGCCATCGGGAGTTTATACGGCTGACAGCCTGGCAGGCCCGGTCTATCTTCAGTCACAGCTGGTCAAGGGCGAAATCCCCGCCAACACTGCAGCTGCCTTTAGCGGCAAGGCGCTATCCGAGCTTCTGCTCGAGCGGACGATCACGCCCGGCCAGATGGAAATCGTTCGTGAAATCGTTGACGGCGGCAAGACTGGCGATGTGGACATCGCCGTCTACTCCGATGCGCGCGCGAATTACGACATCGTGCAGAACGGCGATGGTAGCTTCACTGTTACACATGTCCAGGTCGATCCGACCGGCGCACTTGGATTGGTCACCTCCGACGGTGTCGACCGGGTGACGAACATTGAAGTGCTACGGTTTGCCGATCAGGACATCCGGATCCAGCCGCCGCGCGTCGAACTCAACGGCTTCGATACGACGCCGCAGGCCTATCGCGATACCTTCGTCACCGCGAACTATGCCAACAACAACGGCTCCGGCACATGGAACACCGCGTGGACGGAAAGCAGCGAGCCGCTGACAAACCCGGTTACATCAGGGGCTATCCGGATAGACAATGGCGAGCTTCGCTTCGGCGAGACCGGTGGCGATGGTGCCTCGATAAGCCGCGGCCTCAATCTCGCTGGCGCGACGTCAGCACAGCTGACGTTTGACGTGCGCGACACCAATATCGGGTTTGGCGACACAGAACGGCTGACGCTCGACTACTCGACGGACGGGGGTGTCACCTTCACCGAACTGCGTGTGTTTAATGGTCAGAATGCGGAGGCGCAGACCGTCACGCTGCCAGGTCCGTTTGTCGCCAATGCTGTTATCCGGTTCACGACGACAGCGGCAAACGCCGGCGAATTCTTCTTCGTCGATGACATCAACGTCTCGGTGACCCGGCCGGCCGCAGCACCATCGGTCGACATCACCTCAACATTCATGGAAAACAGCACCCCGATCTCCGTCGGCTCCGAGCCGCGCATCACCGACGACGGAACCACACTGGCTTCCGCTCGCATCGTTCTGACCAATGCACGGCCCGGCGACCAGCTCTCCGCGCAAGGCGTTCCCAACGGGATCAACGTCAACACTGTCAGCGCCAATGGTACGATAACGGTGACGCTGACAGGTATTGCGTCGCTGGCCGCCTATCAGGCAGCAATCCAGTCGGTCACCTTTGCCAACAACTCGAATGCACCAGACACAACGCCGCGTGTCATCGAGGTGACGGTGAACGATGGCAACTTCAACAGCACGATTGCCCGCAATACGGTGACTGTCGTCTCCGTCAACGACCTGCCGACGGCGGGGGCAGACAGCGTCATCACCAACATACAGACAGGCACGGTATTCATTCCGCAATGGACCCTGCTCCGCAACGATAGCGACACCGATGGCCCCTCGCTGTCGATCAGTGCGGTCAATAGCGGCAACGGCCTGGCTACTTCGCTGGTCGCCGGACAGGGTATCTCGATCACCAAGAGCACCAACACTACGGGAACGCTCAGCTATACCGTCACAGACGGTGCGACGCCGATCGCAGGCACGGCAAACGCCAATATCAGCATTGCCACGGATGCGGCGGGCACAGTCGAAGGAACGAACGGAGCCAATATCCTGATCGGCAATGCAGCTGCCAGCACGTTCAATGGCGGTGGCGGCGATGACATCATTCTGGCCGGTGGCGGCGATGACATCATCACGATTGGCCCCGGCGATGGCCGTGATTTCGTTGAGGGTGGCGAAGGTGCCGATACCGTGCGGCTAACCGGCATTCCCATATTCACCGACACGTTCCGCATCTACACGCGTGCGGCTTATGAGGCGGCAGGAAACAGCTTGGTAGGCATCAACCCGTCAACCGAGATCGTGATAGTTCGGAGTACGATTTTCGGCACGTCGATCATGGCCGAGCTCGACAATGTCGAGGAGATCGTGATCAACGGCGGCACCGCATCGCCCCCGGGCGGGCCGGTCAATACCAATATCGGTGGCGACCAGGTCCAGGTCTTTGGGGACTTCACCCAGACCAGCCTTGCGCTCAACACCATCACCATCGAAGGCACCAGCGGCAATGATGTCGTCGATATCTCCCAGCTGAGCTCCGCGCACCGGATCGTTTTTCGCTCAAACGGCGGCAATGACACGATCGTCGGAACGCTGCGGCCGCAGGACGTGGTGCTTGGAGCCGACGGTTCGGAACTCTCGACCTTCACCCGGACAGTCAATCCGGATGGCTCGGTTTCCTATTCGAAGGGAACGCAGACCATCAAGATGGTGGCCGAAGGCGAAGGCGGCAACGGCGGCCCTACCCCAACCCCAGGCCCGACCGGTGCCTTCGAATACACGGCGCGCGACATAGAAGGCATCACAAACCTGCTGAAAGGCCTCCCCGCCTTTGCAGGCGATGACGACACGGAGGGTGCAGGCGGCGTCCGGGATCTCTCGGGCAACGGCAACAACATCGACAATCCGAACTTCGGATCCGCCGACCAGCCCTTCATCCGCCTGACCGACGCCCGGTACGGAGCCGGTGTCGAGCTTGATGGTGAGAACAACATCATCAACCGCGCGCTGAACCCGATCTTCGACGGGCTAGACCCGCGCGCCATTTCAACCGCCATCGGGGCACAGGAAGCAAACCTGCCGAAGGCTCCGAATGATGCCAACATCTTCTTCATGGCCTTTGGTCAGTATTTCGACCATGGTCTCGACTTCCTGCCGAAGGGCGGAGCCGGCAAGGTGATCATCGACGGTGCCGACATTCCCGGGCCTACACCGGCCAACTTCACGGACCTGACCCGCGGTTCGCTGTCGACCCCGCTGGAATCAGCCACTGACATTCCAGAACACCTGAATAAGACCTCGCCTTACGTCGATCAGAACCAGGTCTATGGTTCCAACGTGATCGTCGGCCAGTTCCTGCGTGAAAGCGACGGAAACGGCGGTGTCGGTTCACACATCCTGATGGGGCCGCAAGACCCGTCGGCACCGGGCTTCCACCTGATGTCGACGCTGCGCGAGTTGCTCGATCATCATAAATCGGCCGGAACCGTATTCCAGGGACCCGGCCTCGGCAGCGGCCAGACCCTGCTCCAGTACTATCCGACCCTGTGGACCCAGGAGGGGGGCTACAACATGGCCGTCGTCCGGCAGCTTGCCGGCGACTTCATGGGATCGAGCCACGCCCTGCTGCTCGATGCCAATCCGATCATCAGCCCGCTCGATCACTATATCGGCGGCGATGGTCGTGCGAACGAGAACTTCACGCTGACCTCGATGCACACGATCTGGGCGCGCAACCACAACTTCCATGTCGAAAAGTTGCAGGCAGCAGGCTTCGAGGGAACGCCGGAAGAGCTCTTCCAAGCCGCCAAGATGGTGAACGAGGCCGAATACCAGCGCGTCGTCTTCACCGAATTCGCCGATGCGCTCATCGGTGGCATTCAGGGCACCGGCGACCATGGCTTCGAAGCCTATAACGACCAGGCGACGGCGAGCATCAGCCACGAGTTTGCAGCGGCCGTCTACCGCATCGGCCACTCGCTGATTGGCGACACGATCACCGTCAAGGGCCCGGACGGACAGAACCATCAGGTCAACCTGTTCGACGCCTTCCTCAATCCGACCAATGACGTGTTCTCGCCGCAGCAAGTCGCCGAGTTGCAGGCCATGGGCTACGATCCGAAGCCTGGCTATGAGCAGCTTGGCACGGGGGCGATCCTCTCCGGCATCGTCGAGCAGCCTGCGGAAGACGTCGACTTCAATGTCGTCGATGCGGTTCGCAACGACCTCGTCCGCATCCGCGCCGACCTCTTCGCCTTCAACGTGGCGCGTGGCCGCGATGTTGGTCTCGGCACGCTCAACCAGGTGAAGGCCGATCTCAAGGCCTCGACCGATCCCTATGTCAAGTTTGCGGTCGGCTTCCTTGAAGCCAATGGCGGTTCGATGAACCCCTATTCCAGCTGGCAGGACTTCCAGCAGCGCAACGGGATCAGCGATGTCGTGCTCGCGCAGTTCATCGCGGCCTATCCGGATCTCGTGCTTCAGGCTGGCCAGATTGCCGCCTTAAAGTCGATCAAAGGCGATATCGTCTCGATGAAGACAGAGGGATCCTGTATCGTCAATTG
>JARXAK010000233.1 GCA_029865885.1 Rhizobium sp.
CATGCACCAGTTCATGCACTGGGTTTACACCAACAACGGCAAGGTGATCGACGGCGACAAGATCGTCATCGACAGCCCGGAAGTTCTGGCCGCCCTGCAGGCCTACAAGGACATCACCCCTTACTCCGTCGAAGGTGCGACTGCTTACGAGCAGAACGAAATCCGCGCCATCTTCCTCGACGGCAAGGTCGGCATGATCCAGGCCGGTTCGGGCGCCGCCTACCGTCTGAAGGACACCAAGGTCAACTGGGGCGTTGCTCCGCTGCCGCTCGGCCCCTCGGCCAAGGGTGAAGGCACGCTGCTGATCACCGACAGCCTTGCCATCTTCAAGGGCTCGGGCGTCGAGGAAAAGGCGACCGAATTCGCCAAGTACATCACCTCGACCGACATCCAGCACGAATACGAGCTGCAGGGAGGCGCTGGCCTTACCCCGCTTCGTCCGGGCGCCGTCGTCGACCAGTTCGTCGCCAACGAGCCCTTCTGGAAGCCGTTCATCGACGGCATCGCCTATGGTGGTCCGGAACCCCTCTTCACCGATTACAAGGGCTTCCAGAACGTCATGATCGAGATGGTCCAGTCGGTTGTGACCGGCAAGGCCGAACCGGAAGCTGCCCTGAAGAAGGCTGCAGGCGAACTCGAGCAGTACAAATAATCTCGGGCAACCGAGGCTCCGCGGGCCGCCTCCGGCCCGCGGATTTCATCAAGCGGGTTTGGCTGGCCGTTCAGGTCGGCAATGGAGACTGAGGGTCGTGGGTCAGCTATTTCTGAAAAAGGTGCGCAAGTCGTACGGGCATTTCGAGGTCATCAAGGGTGTCGATCTCGAGGTCAAGGACGGCGAGTTCGTCGTTTTCGTCGGCCCCTCGGGCTGCGGCAAGTCCACGCTGCTGCGCATGATCGCGGGCCTTGATGACACGACCGACGGTGACATCGTCATCGACGGCGAGCGGGTCAACGACCGCCCGCCGGTTGAGCGCGGCATCGCCATGGTTTTCCAGTCCTATGCGCTTTATCCGCATATGTCCGTCTTCGAAAACATCGCCTTTCCGCTGCGCGTCGAGAAACTCCCCGAGGAGACGATCCGCGAAAAGGTGGGCGCTGTGTCCAAGATCCTGCAGCTCGATCAACGCCTGCAGCAGCGTCCGGGCCAACTCTCCGGCGGCCAGCGCCAACGTGTTGCCATCGGCCGCGCCATCGTGCGCGAACCGAAGATCTTTCTCTTCGACGAGCCATTGTCGAACCTCGACGCGGCACTGCGCGCCGACATGCGCATCGAACTGACCAAGCTGCATCGCGACCTCGAAGCGACGATGATCTACGTGACCCACGACCAGATCGAGGCCATGACCATGGCCGACCGGATCGTCGTGCTGAATGCCGGCCATATCGCCCAGGTGGGCGCTCCGCTCGAGCTCTATCACAAGCCGCAGAACACCTTTGTTGCCGGCTTTATCGGCAATCCGAAGATGAACTTTGTGCCGGTCACCTGTGTGGGTGTCGACGCCATCGGCGTGACGATTTCCTATGAAGGCCAGACGGCGCTGATCCCGGTCGATGCGCGGCCTGATCTCGTTGGCCAAAAGCTGACGCTCGGCATCCGGCCTGAGCATACGCGTCTTTCCGAAGGCGATATCAACATCATGGTGACGCCCAGCGTCATCGAGCGGCTTGGCATCAACACAATCGCCTATGCCGCGCTGCCAAACGGCGAGAGCTACTGCGCGCTCCTGCCGGGCTCGGCACCGATCCGTGTCGAGCAGCCGATGGTGACCGGCATTATGGCGGCAGACTGCCATCTCTTCGACGCCAATGGCGAGGCGCTGGAGCGCCGCATCGACTGGCGCACTCTCGACTTGCCCGCATCTGTCACTGCTGCTGAGTAAAGCTCCTCCCGGCCATGCCAAAGGCCCCTGGTCCGCCTTCGGGCGGACCTTTTTTCATTTGAGGGCTTGCTGCTCGCTGTCAGTCCGGAAAGCCGTCGAATTGCGGCAGGTCGTCGAGGATCTCGTACCAGGGCGCCTTGGAGCCGACGAAGATGTGCATGGAGGGTTTTATTGAGGGCGGGTCGATGAGCGTTCCCATGGGCACGTGGACTTTCACGCTGCCGTTTTCGGCAATCCAGGAATAGACGAGGGAACCGCAGGTGCGGCAGTGCATGTCATGGATGCCTTCAGGGTCTCCATGGCGGAACACAGCGTCTGCGCCTGTGGTGATGGCAAAGTCCTCTACCGCGATGCCGGCGATTGGCTTAAAGGCCGAGCCCGTGGTGCGGCGGCATTTCGAGCAGTGGCAGTTGATCGCGTAGAGGAAGCGATCGGCGACCTCATAGGCCACGGCCCCGCACATGCAGCCGCCGCGCAGCCTGGGCGGAGCTGAAGCCGGCTTGTTTTCCTTCATAATTGCCCTTCCGCTTCGAGATGAAGCATCTGAGGATGGGCAGCATCATGCTGCCGAGCGAATGTCTGTCTCCGCGAAGTCGTTCCCCTTGAACAGCAAGGGTTCGTCGAAGTCCTTGGCGAGAGCGTAGGCAAAACAGTCCCCGAAGTTCAATCCGGCTTTGTGCCTGCCCTTGCCGAAATCGAGGAATGCCTGTCTGGCGAGATTGCCCTGATCGATTGTCACTGGCTCGATGGTGATCGCTGCTCGGCGGAAGAAGGCCTCGACCTGCCTCATTCCCTCCGGTCCGAGCTGTTTTTCGATCACCATGGATAACTCAAGATAGTTTGCCACGCTGATCCGCGTCATTGTCGCGCCATGGATCAGTCGCGTGAAATCGGCAGCCTCCGGTTCACCGTAGAAGATCGCAATCATGGCGGAGGTGTCGACAATCATTTCGGCAGACCATCCTCGTCGTAGAGAAGCTCGGCGTGATCGGCGTAAGGCTGCTTCAGATGCTCTGCAGCCCGGTGCGCGATCGTCAGAAGCTCGTCGACGGACGCCTTGCCTTTCTGCTTTTCAAGTTGCGCATAGCGCTCGCGCAGAGCATCGGTGACAACACGGCTCATGCTCTGCCCCGTGGCTGTGGCGATCGCCTGAGCGAGGCGATGCGCCTCGGGGTCCTTGATGTTGAGGCTCATGACGCATTGCTCCATTCTACCAAGGTAGCCAGAATTCTACCATTCTAGCCGACTTCATAGCTGTTTCAAAGCGTCGCCGTGATGGTGCTGCCTTCGTTTAGAAATCAGTCGCCTTGGACTGACTACCAGACAAGCCCACGCGCTGCGACCTCTTCCACGCGGGTGACAATCCCCTCGCGGTGGAAGGTCATGACATCGAAGAGGTTTGAGACGACGCAGGTGTGGTTCGGGATGATCCTGACCTTCTCGCCGATCGCTGGACGGCGTCCCTCAACCTTGGAGAGATCGACCGTGGCGTGCTCTTCGGAAAGGCCCGAGATGACGGCTTCCGGATACTCGACGATCATGCCGTAGTCAGAGAAACCCAGAAGGTCCGAGGTCAGCGCCTTGGAGCCAGCGTCGAGGATGGCGCGATCCTCGGTCGGGCGGGAGACGACGGTCGCGAGGATGTGCATGGCGCAGTCGTCGGGGCTGCAGTGGCCGGACCTTGCCATGGCGCGGTCGTTATAGACATAGGTTCCGGCGCGGTGCTCGGTCGCGGATGGCACTTTGTGCGCGGAGAAGAGGCTGGGCGTGCCGCCATTGGAGACGATGGGGCAGGGGATGCCACGGGCGGAGAGGCCGGCGAGTGTCGCGGCGAAGAAGGCTTCCACCGCCTCTTCGGTATCGGCCTTGGGGTAGGTGAGGATGCCGCCGAAGGTGAGGCCGGGGGCTGCAACAATCGCCTCGGCTAGCACAATCGCGGCTTCCGGGCTCTGGACGCCGCAGCGTCCGCCGCCCGTGTCACACTCGACGAGAACGGTGAGCGGTCGGATCTCAGAGAAGGCCGAAGAGAGGCCGCGCACCGTCATTTCGCTGTCGGCAACGACCTTCAGGCCGGAGATGCGGCCGTTCAGCGCCGCGAGCCGCTCAAGTTTCTCCGAACCCAGAATGTTGAAGGTGATCAACAGGTCCTCGAAGCCGGCTTCGGCGAAGACTTCGGCCTCGGTGATCTTCTGGCAGTTGATGCCCTTCGCGCCAGCCTTGACCTGTTGGCTGGCGATCTCAGGGATCTTGTGGGTCTTGATGTGCGGACGGAAGGCGAGGCCATGGCTGTCCATATAGGCCTGCACACGGGTGATGTTGGCGGCGAGCTTCGCTTCATCGATCAGCGGCAGCGGCGTGGAGAGTTCGGCAATCCTCTGGCCGATCCGGGAGCGGGGGAGTTCCATCATGCGGCCTCGCTGCCTTCGGGCGTATCATGCGGGTTTGCCATGATCGGCCAGATGTCGCGGCGCACATGGCGATAGGCGGTCTTCGCCGGATTGTTGGGATAGGGCGTGCCCGCCGCGCAGTAGAGGATTTCCGAGGCGATCTGCGAGAAGGCCGCATAGAAATGGTTGGTCGACTTGATCACGAGGAGATGTTTGCTCGTCGGGTCGATGCCGAGTGCGGTGAAGAGCGATGGGTCGTAGCTCTGCACGCGGACCGAGCTGAGGATGATGTCGATGCCTTCAAGCCGGATATGGGCTGCATCGCCGAATGGCGCGATGCTGTCACCGAAGCGCATCTCTGCGCTCGGCACCACCTTGACCACCTTCACCAGACCATCGATCGGATGACCGGTGCCGGGGGCTGATTTTGCGCCGAACCGCAGTGAAATTTCGGCGCCTTCGCCGGCTGCCATGCAGATCTGTACGGCGATCGGATCCCAGATCATGCCGACGGCGGCGTTGGTGACGCCACGCGCCAGCATTTCCGCCAGGATCACGGTCGCATCACCCGCCGTGCCGCCGCCCGGATTGTCCCACATATCGGCAATGACGACGGGGCCTTTTGGATAGGCCAGTGCCTGATCAAGGGCCGCCTTTTCGTCGATCTGCGGCATCATGAATGTACCGCGCTTGGCGAAAAGCTCAAGGCCGAGGTCACGGGCGAGCATCGTGCCCTTGTCAGGATTGCCGTTGGTCACGGCGATTGTCTTGGTGCCCATCTCCGGCACGTCACCGGCCATGAAGCCATGGATGACCGACAGCGACAACACGTGCGGATCGGCCTCCTCGATGGCCATAAGTCTGTCAACAAAGCTGCGCATGGGTTCGCGCGACGTCGGGAAAACATCGATCATCCGGCAGTCGAAGACCGACATGACCGGCTTGACCCTGCCCTCCAGCGTATCGACGGCGATCCGCCAGAGATCTTCGGCGCGATCGACGAAATCGGTATGCGGAAATTCCTTGAAGACGACGAAGAAATCGGCGGCTGCCACCCGCTTTGCCGTCAGGTGGCTATGCGGATCGAGTTCGGCGCAAATAACAATGTCAGGGCCTGTCATCTCGCGGATGCGGGTCAAAAGGTCGCCTTCAGGGTCGAGATAGCCGTCCGCGACCATGGCGCCGTGCAGGCCGAGCACGACGGCGTCGACGGGCATGGCTGCGCGCAACTGGTCGAGGATCTCGTCGCGCAGGCTCTCATAGGTCTGGCGGTTGACGAGGCCTGCCGGGTCCGCCCAGGTCGCCGTGCCCTCGATCAGCGTCCAGCCCTTGTCATTGCAGACCTTGCGACCAACCGTGATCGGTGCGGTGCAGAGTGTTGGCGTCGCGGGGTGCTTGCCCGGAGGCGCATAGAGCGAATCCTCGAAGGCGCGCCGGTCGATGCAGATCGGGGAAAAGGTATTGGTTTCCGTTGCAAGCGCGGCGGTGAAGATGCGCAAGAGCCGACCTCCAGGTTTCAAGGGTTAGGGCGGTTCAGCGCTGGCCCATCGGATTGGGCAGATAACCGGTAAAGCCGGAGATTTTCCAGCGGCCTTCATGCAGGCGGCAGTAATAGAGCGTCTGCCAGCGCATGACGTCGAGGCTCCCATCCGCTTTCTTGATGCCGCCGTCGAACTTCTTGCGCACGAGCGCGGTTTCACCTGAGATCTCGATCTCTTCCAGCGTTGTCGTGGTGAAGATCGCGCTGCGCGGGTCCTCGCCATAGGACTGGGCGGCGAAGTCATGGGCCTGTTTCAGCCACTCGTCGCGATAGGCTGCGAGATTGGGGAAGGCCAGCGTCCACTTGTCTGGATTGTCCTCGCGGTTGCCGCTGATGCCGATAAAGCCGTCCTCGACAAAGTCATGGGCGACCATCGCCCAGTCGGCGGCGAGGAAGGCATCGATGTCGCGGGGGACGAGCATCTCCCAGATGGCGTGGCGGGCTTCGTCCGTCGCCGGAAACGGATTCTGGAATGGGTCGCGCATTTCTTCCCCTCCTTTAAATTCTTTTCATGAATGTCGATTTTGTCTGGTCAAAATCCGTTTTTTGTGGTCGCTTGTCAACGATCGAAGAAAATAATTTGCATGAGGGGTGTCCATGACGATCAAGCGTTACGGGGCCGAGAAGGCGGGTGCGGGTGGCCAGCGGTTGCCCTTTGCCCGGGCTGTCGAGGCCGATGGCTGGCTCTATGTCTCCGGCCAGGTGGCGATGGAAGACGGGGAGATCATTCCGGGCGGCATCATCGAACAGACCCACAAGACGATCGCCAATGTGATCGCCATTCTGGAAGAGGCGGGTTACGGGCTCGAGCATGTTGTGCGCTGCGGCGTGTGGCTGGATGACCCGCGCGACTTCTGGACCTTCAACAAGATCTATCAGCAGTATTTCGGCGAGCACCCGCCGGCGCGCGCCTGCGTCCAGGCCTCGATGATGGTCGATTGCAAGGTCGAGATCGACTGCGTAGCCTTCAAGTCTTCGAGATAAGAAAGAGGGCAGGGCATTGGATATCTTCGCGCGCATTCAGGAAGAGGCAGGGCAGTTTTCGGCCTCCGAGCAACGCATCGCGGATATCCTGCTCAATTCCTTCGACTTCGCCGTTAATGCCTCGATCATCGAGCTGGCCGAGAAGGCAGAGGTTTCGCCGCCGACGGTGACGCGCTTCTGCCGTCGTCTCGGCTGCAACAGCTTTGCCGACTTCAAGGTCAATCTCGCCCGCACGGCCTATGTCGGGGTGCGTTATCTGAACCCCGAGGCCCAGAGCACGGAGCCGGCTGATGTCGCGAGTGATGTGATCACCAAGGCACAGAATGCCATGTTCATGGTGCATCGGGCGCTCGACCCCGCCATGCTCGACAAGGTGGCGGACCGGCTGGCGCGGGCGGAAATGGTCTATGCCTTCGGCTCCGGCGGCAACTCGTCGATGATATCGGGTGAGATTCAGAACCGCCTGTTTCGTCTGGGCTCACGGGTCACGGCCTCTGCCGATCACAATATGCAACTGATGCTGACGGCTGCCGCGCGCTCGAATGATGTGCTGATCGGCTCCTCGTTTTCGGGGCGCAATGCCGAGCTGGTCAAATGCTTCAAGCTTGCCCGCGAGAACGGCATCACCACGATCGCGCTGACCCAGAGCAACAGCCTTGTGGCTGAGGCGTCTGAACTCGTGATCGGCATCGACCTGCCGGAGGGCGAAAACATCTTCCGGCCGACCTCGACGCGTTTTGCCTATCTCGCTGTCGTGGACGTGATCGCAAGCCTGGTTGCCTATCGCAATCGCAAGCAGTCGCAGGTGACGCTGCGCCATATCAAACAACAGCTGGTCGAACACCGCGATGGCGGTGACGATCGGCAACTTCTCGGAGACTGATACCATGCCCGCATCGATATCGGAGATCCGCCGTGACGCCTAAGGTTGCCGTCGTAACCGGTGCTGCCGGCGATATCGGGCGGGCGATCGCCAAGCGTCTGGCCGACAGCCATGACGTGGTCGTGCTGCTCGATCTGGATGCTGCTGCACTGGATCGGGCAATCGGGGAGCTTGGAAGCGATCCGCGTTTCGTGTCGCTCACCTGCGACGTGACGGACGAGACGTCTCTTGCCGAGACTGCTGCGCGGGTCGCTCAGCATGGGCTGGTGCATACGCTGGTGAACAATGCGGGTGCAGCGCGGGCCGTCAGTCTAGGCGACACCGATGGCGAGATCTGGCGCAAGGACAATGCGCTTAATCTCGAAGCGCCGTTCCTCTGCTTCCGCGCGTTTGAGGAGGCGCTGAAGGCGTCAAAGGGCGCGCTCGTCAACATCTCATCGGTGAATGGCATGGCCGTCTTCGGTCACCCGGCCTATAGCGCCGCCAAGGCCGGGCTCATCCACCTCACCAGGCTGATTGCCGTCGAATATGGCAAATACGGCATCAGATCGAATGCGGTGGCACCCGGCACCGTGCGCACGCAGGCCTGGGAGGCGCGAGCAGCGGCCAATCCGCAAGTCTTTGAAGAAGCCAAGCGCTGGTACGCCTTGCAGCGGATTGCGACGGCGGAAGATATCGCCAATGCCGTGTTCTTCCTCTCGGGCGATCAGGCGGCTGCCATAACCGGTGTGTGCCTTCCCGTCGATTGCGGGCTGACGGCCGGTCAGGCCGAGCTCGCGCGAACCTTCTCGCAATCCGACAATTATTGATCTCGACAAGCGAGGAGCATTCCCCATGGCAACAGAAGTTCAGTTCCGCCTCGAAAACACGTGGCATCCTGTGGAGGGCGACGACTGCGGCGCTTTCGTCTTCACGCTGGTCAATCTCTCGGATGTGGCGCTTGCCGATTTCAAGCTCGCCTATACGTCGCTGACCCGCGTCAAGGATCTGGAAGAGCCGATCCTCGAGAATGCGACATTCCTGAAGCGCAACGCCAATTTCCACCAGTTCGCGCCGCCGGCCGGTTTCGTGCTGCAGTCGGGGGCTTCCTGGACCTTCCGGGTCGGTGGCCTCTGGCGCCCGGCCAAACACCGCACAGATGGGGCGAAATCCGCCTATCTCACGCTCTCGACCGGCCAGCATGCGGCCGTCGCGGTGGCGGACCTGATGCTCGGCGGCGGTGACAGCGCGCCACCCCCGGTCTTGCTGCCGGAAGGCCAGGTGACGCAGCCCTTTGCCATGCTCCCCTGGCCGGCCTCTGCCGAGCTTGTGGCGGGAGAAGGGTTCCCCGTCGCGCTCTATCCGGCAGAAGGCGCCTCACTGGTTGAACTGCGCGCCGTTGAAAACGTGCTGCGCCTCTTCTGCCGCCTCTTCGCAGTCGGCCATGCGCCGCTGTCGCTTGCTTCGGTGCATCAGGGGCGGGCTATCACGTTCCGTGCCGACAAGGCCTTGGGCGCGTCGGCCTATACTATGAGCTTTGCCGCTGATGGCATCACGCTCACCTATGGTGATGTCGCGGGCCTGCAATATGCGCTGACCCTGCTTGCCCAGATGCTGCACGGCGCCCGCACGCAGCCGGAGACGTTCCGCTTCCCGGTATCAGGCATCATCACGGATAAGCCGCGCTACGACTGGCGCGGTTGCCATCTGGATGTTTCCCGCCAGTTCTTCCCCGTCGATGACGTCAAGCGGTTGATCGACATCATGGCCTGGTTCCGGATGAACACCTTCCACTGGCATCTGTCCGATGACGAAGCCTGGCGCCTGGAAATCAAGGCCTTCCCGCAGCTGACCACCCTTGGCGTGTTGCGCGGCCCCGACGAACCGCTTCTGCCGCAGCTCGGAAATGGCGCCGAGCCGGTCGGCGGCTTCTATGCCCAGGACGAGGTCCGCGACATCGTTGCTCATGCGGCGGCCCTTCAAGTCGAGGTGGTTCCTGAGATCGACGTGCCCGGCCACAGCACAGCCATGCTGGTGGCACTGCCGGAGCTGGTCGACGGTCAGGAAGCGCCTGATAGCTACCGCTCGGTCCAGGGCTATCCGAACAACGCGCTGAACCCGGCGATCGAATATACCTATGAGGTGCTGGGCAAGGTCTTCGACGAGATGGTCGAGCTCTTCCCGTCGACGCTGATCCATATCGGTGGTGACGAAGTGGCGGCCAATACCTGGATGGCGTCTCCGCTCGCTCGCAAATTGATGGAGCAGGAGGGCGTCGAAGGCACCTTCGGGCTGCAGAGCTATTTCATGAAGCGTATCCAGAAGATGCTGGCCGAACGCGGTCGCAAGCTCGCCGGCTGGGACGAGGTCAGCCATGGCGGCGGCGTCGATCCCGATGGCACGCTGCTGATGGCCTGGCAGAAGCCGGAGGTCGGGCTGGAACTCGCCAAGGCAGGCTATGACGTCGTGATGACGCCGGGCCAGGCCTATTATCTCGACATGGTGCAGGACGAAGCCTTCCAGGAGCCCGGCGCCAGCTGGGCGGGCACCGTGCCGCCGCACCACACCTATACCTATGAGGCGGTCGCCGAGTTTCCGGCGGAACTTGCAGCCCGGATGCGCGGCGTTCAGGCCTGCATCTGGTGCGAACATTTCCTCACCCGCGATTACTTCAATCACCTCGTCTTTCCACGCCTCCCGGCGATCGCCGAGGCGGCCTGGACGCCGAAGGAGAACAAGGACTGGCAGCGCTTTGCTGCCATCGTCCGCCTGAGCCCGCGTTACTGAGGATCTGAGCCCCATGAGTTTCCGCATTGCTGTCGGTGGTATCCATACCGAATGCTCGACCTCGTCTCCTGTCTTGATGCAGCCGGAGGATTTTCGCGTGCTGCGCGGGCCGGATTTGCTGGCACACGAATACTTCGACTTCCTCGATGCCGAGGGTGTTGTGCACTTGCCGCTGTTGCATGCGCGTGCGGTTCCCGGTGGCCCGCTGGCACGCGCCACCTATGAGGGTTTTAAGGCAGAGTTCCTTGAGCGGCTGCAGGCAACATTGCCGATCGATGGGCTCTATCTCGCCATGCATGGCGCGATGAATGTCGAGGGCATGGATGATGCCGAGGGGGACTGGATTTCGGCGGCGCGTGATGTTGTCGGTCCGGACGTGCCGGTGGCGGCGAGCTACGACCTGCATGGCAATGTCACGCAGAAGATCGTCGATCAGTTGGATATCTTTGCCGGTTATCGCACTGCCCCGCATATCGATGTGCGCGAGACCATGGTCAGGGCCTGGTCGATGCTGGTTCGGGCGCTCACGACCGGTGAGAAGCCGGGCGTCGCCTGGGCACCGGTGCCGGTTCTCCTGCCCGGCGAGCGGACCTCGACCGAAGACGAGCCGGCAAAGAGCCTTTATCTGATGCTGCCCGAGCATGATGCGGTCCCGGGCATTTGGGATGCCAATCTGATGGTCGGTTATGTCTGGGCCGACGAGCCGCGCGGCACGGCCTGCGCTGTCGTGACGGCCGTCGACAAGGCTGCGGCGGAAAAGGTTACGGCTGACATCGCGCAGTCCTATTGGGATGCGCGTGAAGACTTCCGTTTTGGTCCCGTCACGGGACCGCTACAGGAGATGCTGGATATCGCCGAACGCACCGAGACACGGCCTATCATCCTCGCTGATTCCGGCGACAACCCGACCGGTGGTGGCGTGGGCGACCGGGCGGATGTGCTCAAGGCGCTTCTGGCGCGCTCGATCGATGACGTGCTGATTGCCGGCATTACGGACCGACCCGCCGTTGAACGGTGTTTCGCAGCCGGTGCCGGCGCGCGGGTTTCGCTCAAGGTCGGTGGTTCGCTTGATCCGGCAAGCCCTTCCGTCGAGGTGGAGGCGGATGTCGTGTTTCTCGACGATCCTGGCTCGGCGGGCGAGAGGCAGGCCGTCGTCAGGATCGGCGGCATCACGCTGGTGCTCGCGGCGCGGCGTCGGCCCTATCACAACATCGCGGACTTTACCCGGCTCGGGCTCGATCCGGCCAAGGTGCGGCTGCTCGTGGTCAAGTCCGGCTATCTCTCGCCCGAGCTTGCGCCCATCGCCAATCCGAACCTGATGGCGCTGACGGAGGGTGTGATCAACCAGGATATCGAGAACCTGCCGAGCCATCGCCGTCATCAGCCCAGCTATCCCTTCGCCAAGGATTTCAGCTATACGGCAAAGGTGTTCTTTTCGACGCGATTCCCTTGAGACATTGATGTCGGTGCCGCCCTGCCGGCGGCACGATCCCCAACCCGATTGTACCCTTGATGTTGTCCTCCTTTTCGGTGGTCTATCGCCACAAGCCGATCCGGGTCAGTGCGGCCGCGATCTTCTTTTTCGGCTTTTCCGGCGCCGCGACGTCGCCTTACATGTCGCTGATCGGCATCCGTGAACTCGGACTGTCGGACGCCGTCTATTCGGTGCTGATCTTCCTGGCGGCCGTGGTGAATGTTTCGGCCAGCGTCACCGCCGGCATTGTTGCGGATCGCTTAGGGCATTTCCGGTCGCCGATGATCCTCGCCGCCATCTTCGGCATTGTCGGCTTCGGGCTGGTCTATGTGGTGCCGACGCCTGTCATGTTTGCGGTCGCGACACTGGTTTTGATCCCGGTCTTCGGCACGATCAATTCGCTGATCTTCGCCAATATCCGGGCCGTATCATCCGGCATGGCGGTGCGCGAGCTGATGGCGGTGAACTCCGCCGTCCGGGCCATCCTGTCGGCCTCCTGGGTTCTGGTGCCCGGCATTGTCGGGGCGCTGCTCATCGGCCAGCCGAGCATGTTGCCGGCCTTCCTGCTTGCAAGTCTTGCCTGTGTCGTCTGCCTCCTGCTGTTCGTCTTCGGGCTTGAGCGACTGCCGCCGGTGCAGGAGGGGGAGCGGCAGCACTACTCCTTCTTCCGCTCCATCCGGCAGATCGGCTCGGCAAGCGTGTTGCCGAGGCTTCTGGCGATCTCTCTGATCTCGGCGATGCTGCATGCCAATGGCACCGTGCTTCCGCTGATCGTCACCGGCAAGGCCGGCGGAACACCGGCGGATGTCGGCGTGATCGTCGGGATCGTCGCCTTTCTCGAGATCATCTTCATCCTCTTCTGGGGATGGGTCGAAGCCAGAACCTCCATCCTCTTCGCCATGGTCACGGCATCCCTCATCTATTGCAGTTATCTCGTCTTTCTCGGCCTCGCCGATCGACCGATGGATGTCTATCTGCTCACGGTTGTTGCAGGCCTTGGCGCCGCCGGCATCATCGCGATCCCGATCACCTATCTGCAGAACCTGATCGCCGACCGCGCCGGCCTCGGCAGCTCGCTGATCGCGGTCAACATTTTCTTAAGCGGTGGAATGGCCTCGCTGATGTTTGCGCTCGGCACCAGCATAAGCGACTATGCAGGGACGGCAATCATCGCCTCGATCGCGGGCTTTTCGGGCGTCTGCCTGCTCTGGCTGCTCGATCGCGCGCCGAAATCGAATGCAAGAGGGTGAGGATCAGGTGGTCGCGACGTCTCCTAGCAAAGCTTCAGGGCCACTGCTCGAAATCTGCGTTGACGACGTCGCCGGGCTGAATGCCGCGATTGATGGCGGTGCTGATCGCATTGAGCTCTGCTCGGCCCTTGGCGCCGGGGGGCTGACCCCGTCGCGCGGCTTCATGGCCTTGGCGTCGAAGGCGCCGATCCCGGTTCATGCGCTGATCCGTCCCCGCGCCGGAGATTTCACCTATTCCGACACGGAAATCGCGGTCATGAAGGCCGATATCGCCGCCGCTCGCGAGGCAGGGCTGGCGGGAGTGGTGATCGGAGCGACCACAGCTACCGCCACGCTCGATGCCGAGGTGACCCGTCGGCTTGTTAGAGCGGCCGATGGGCTGGACCTTACCCTGCATCGGGCGATCGATGTGGTCGTGGACATGGACGCGGCGCTCGATCTTGCGATCGAACTTGGCTTTTCCCGTATCCTGACATCGGGCGGCGCGCGACATGCGGAAGAGGGGATCGAGACGCTGGCGCGGCTGGCGGGCCGCAGCGCCGGTCGTATCTCGATCATGCCCGGTGGCGGGGTCCGGCCGCAGAATGCGGCGCGCCTGCTTGCGGTACCTGGAATTCGAGAGCTGCATGCGTCATGCAGCGAGGCGCGTGCCAGTGAGCCGAGGCTTGCCGACCTGGGGTTTTCGACCGAAACGACACGACGCACGGATGCGGATACCGTCCGTGTCTTGAAGGCGCTGATGCTCGACGGATCGACCTGATCTTCAGGAGGCGAGCGCCTGGGTTTTCTGCAATGCCAGCTGCTTCAGCGTGTCTTCGGCCGACATCGGTTTGCCAAAGTAGTAGCCCTGGACCGCCCGGACGCCAAGGTTTTCGAGGATGCGAAGTTCCTCTTCGGTCTCGACGCCTTCGACGATCGCTTCAAGTTCCATCTCGGCACAGAGGGCGAGCACAGATTTCACGATGTTGAAGCTTGTCTTGCGCGTATGGATGTTGCGCACGAAGCTGCCATCGATCTTGATCTTGGTGAGCGGCAGCTTGTGAACGTGGTTCAAGCTGGAATAGCCGGTGCCGAAGTCGTCGAGCGAGATGCCGGCGCCCAGCTCGCGGAGCATCTGGATTGAGGCGCTCGCCTGCTCGAAGTCATGCATGACGGCGGTCTCGGTGATCTCGAAATTGATCCGGCGGGGATCAAAGCCGCTTTTCAGCACGATCGCGACGATTTTCAGCGTGTTTTCCGGCGAGGTCAGGTCGTGTGGAGACAGGTTGAAGGAGAGATAGATGTCCTCCGGCCAGAGCGAGGCCGTCTTGAGGGCACGCTCAAGCAGTATCCGCGTCATCAGCGTGATGCGACCATTATGCTCGGCGACCGGAATGAATTCGACTGGCGAGACCCGGCCGATGCGCGGGCTATCCCAGCGGGCGAGCGCCTCGAAACCGATGCAGATGCGGCGGTCGACGCAGGTGATCGGCTGGAAGACCAGCGACAGTTCCTCGTCGAGGTCGGCCGAAACCAGCGCTTCCTCAACGACCTTCTGACGGTTGAGTTCGTTCGCCTGCACCGCGTTGAAGATAACCGTTCCGGCGCGGTGACGCCGTTTGGCCGTGTAGAGCGCATAGTCGGCGAGTTCGTAGATTTCCTGGCCGGTCTTGCCGACATCCGGATAGAGGGCAAAGCCGACGGAGCCGGTGACCTGAACCATGCCGCTGCCGATATTGATCCGTTCGGCGATCAGTTCGCAGACTTTTTCACCGAGGGTAATGGTGTCTCCCTCTGCCACATCCCCCTGAAACAGCAGGCCGAATTCGTCACCGCCCAGGCGGTAGACCGAAAGGCGCTCGTCCGCGATTGTCGAGAGCCGGTTGCCGATCTCGATGAGCACCTTGTCCCCGGCGGAGTGG
Source organism: Rhizobium sp. (assembly GCA_029865885.1). Classification (GTDB taxonomy): domain Bacteria; phylum Pseudomonadota; class Alphaproteobacteria; order Rhizobiales; family Rhizobiaceae; genus Allorhizobium. The sequence continues at coordinate 15,066 of JARXAK010000233.1, forward strand.
CCGTAGAGATCGTTGACCGGCTTAAAGCCGTCGAGATCGATGACGCCGACGGCTAGCCTTCCATCGCTGCCGCTTGCCCGGCTGAAGGCGGTCTCCAGCATCTGAAAGAAGCTGCGACGGTTGGCAAGCAGGGTCAGGCTGTCCAGGTTGGCGAGGCGCAGATTTTCATCCGACAGCGCCTGCATCGCCTTGTTCTGTTCCTGCAGGGCCTGCTGCTGGAGCATCAGGACGTTGCGGGACTCGTGAAGCTGGCGGAAGTCGCGGTAGTGCGAGATCAGGATCATGATCATCGCCATCGTCACCAGGATGACGTTTACGCCCGTTGCGATGAAGGTCGGCTCGCCGCTCAGGCACATCACCACGAAGAACGGAAGATTGACGGTCACCGTGACGATCAACGCTGCCGAGCGCAGGTGCATCAGGCAGAAGATGCAGCCGATAACGGTGATGGCCATGAAGAAGGCGACGTGGGCGTTCTGATAGGCGTTGCCATAGGGAAGCAACGACAAGGACCACGCGGTGCAGACAACGGCAATCGGAAAGGAGAGGATATTGGTGGCGCGGAGCTGCCTGTAGGCCTGGGCTGGGGTTCTCTGTCGGTTTCGTCCGCGCAGCCAGATCAGCGAGCGCAGGGCAAACAGAAAGGTCAAAACGGCCGGAAGGTAAACAACCAGATAGTCGGGAGCCGCCCCCTGATGGGTCAAGGACAGCGAAATCAAGTTCGTGGCCAGGATGAAGTAGAGAAGCGGTACCTGCTTGGAGAAGGCGTCGAACTGTGCGGCGGTCAGAGCCGGGTTGTCGGCTGGCACCTTCAGGAGCGCGATGGCCTGTCGGATCCCCGTCGTGAGATTACGTCTATCAGCCAAATGTTCCAAAACTGATCGCCTCAGCATGATGTAGCGGAGTGTGATTCTAATTCAGCATCCGTTAAAATTGAGCGAAGTCATGATTACCAATCTGCCTGGCCGATCGGCAAATGCAGCTTCGCCATTGAATGGCAACGGACTGCTGGTTATGGAAATGGCGTCCTTAACTGAAATGGTGCGCCCGCGTGAAACCACTCGCTCCCTGTCTCGCCATCGGTCTCTTCGTTCTGGGCCCGTCATCCGGGCAGGTCGCTGCACAGGAATGGCAGGCGACCGAAAAGGTCGAGCACTACAAGGTGAGTGGTCGTTCGCCGATGGAGCTCTACCAATCGATCGGCGAACGGGGCCCGAAGCTCAGCCTCGGGCGCGTCATTGCCCATACGACCTTCAAGCTCACCTGGCAGCGCGACTATCAGCAGCAGGGGGCTGCCTGCGTGCTGGCGACGGCCAAGCCGAAGCTTGTCATCACCTATACATTGCCGAAGCCGGCGCAGACGCTTTCGCCCGAAGTGGCGGCGAAGTGGGAGGTATTTTACGACGGTATCGTCACGCACGAAAAGCTGCATGGGCAGTTCATGAAGGACCTGACCCAGCAGATCCAGGATGTCTCGATCGGCCTGCGCGATGAAAACGACCCAGGCTGCAAGAAGGTGCGGGCGGCGCTGCAGGCCCAGCTGAAGCCGATTTCGGATGCGCATGTGGCGCGTCACAGCGAATACGACCAGGTGGAGATGTCACCGGGCGGGGCGGTGCATCAGTTGATCCTCAGCTTCCTCAATCCCTGAACTGAAAAGGCGCCCTCGTGGGGCGCCTTCAATTCCGTGTCAGACACGCTCCAGGGCGATTGCGATGCCCTGGCCGACGCCGATGCACATGGTGGAGAGCGCATAGCGCCCGCCCGTTTCTTTCAGCTCCAGCGCGGCTGTCCCGGCGATGCGTGCGCCCGACATGCCGAGCGGATGGCCGAGCGCGATGGCGCCGCCATTGCGGTTGACGCGCGGGTCGTCGTCGGCGATGCCGAGATCGCGGAGCGTGGCGATGCCCTGGCTTGCAAAGGCTTCGTTCAACTCGATGACGTCGATCTGCTGCTGCGTCAGGCCGAGACGGGCGAGCAGCTTCTTGGAGGCCGGGGCCGGGCCGAAGCCCATGATGCGCGGCGGAACGCCTGCCGTCGCACCACCCAGGATGCGGGCGATCGGGTTGAGGCCATATTTCTTCACGGCGGCTTCTGACGCGATGATCAGGGCAGCGGCCCCGTCATTGACGCCCGACGCATTGCCGGCGGTGACGCTGGCGCCGTCCATTTTGTTGACCGGCTTCAGCTTGGCCAGCGCCTCGACCGAGGTCGCGCGCGGATGCTCGTCGCGGTCGACGATCACGGGATCGCCCTTGCGCTGGGGTACGGTGACGGGCGTGATTTCCTTCGCCAGTCGGCCATTGCCTTGAGCTTCTGCCGCCTTGGCCTGGCTGCGTACGGCAAAGGCGTCCTGGTCTTCACGCGAGACCTTGAAATCGATCGCCACGTTGTCACCGGTCTCCGGCATGGAATCGACGCCATACTGCTTCTTCATCAGTGGATTGACGAAGCGCCAGCCGATCGTGGTGTCGTAGATCTCGGCATTGCGGGAAAAGGCTGTATCGGCCTTCGGCATGACGAAGGGGGCACGGCTCATGCTTTCGACGCCGCCTGCGATCATCAGCTCGGCTTCGCCTGACTTGATGGCGCGGGCCGCCGTGATCACGGCATCCATGCCGGAGCCGCAGAGGCGGTTGATCGTGGTGCCGGTCACGGAGACGGGCAGGCCGGCGAGCAGGGCCGACATGCGGGCGACATTGCGGTTGTCTTCGCCGGCCTGGTTGGCGCAGCCGTAGATCACGTCCGCGACGGCCTCCCAGTCGATACCTGAATGGCGCTCCATCAGCGCCTTCAGCGGCACTGCGCCGAGATCGTCGGCACGGACGGAGGAGAGCGAACCGCCGAAACGGCCGATGGGCGTGCGGATATAGTCGCAGATAAAGGCTTCGGTCATCGGTTTTTCCTCACAGGGCCGGCACGACGAGGTCGGCGACCGGACCGTCGGTATGCAGCTTGCCGCCGGTCATGGCCTGCAGCTCGTCCATGGTCATGGCGGCCAGCTTTTCGCGCACGACGAAGCGGCCGTCGACAATGTCGATCACGGCATGGCTCGTATAGACGCGGGTGATGCAGCCGACGCCGGTCAGCGGGAAGGTGCAGCGCTCGACGAGCTTCGGCTTGCCGTCCTTGGTGACGTGTTCGGTGATGACGACGACCTGCTTTGCGCCATGCACGAGATCCATGGCGCCGCCGACGGCGGGAACGCCCTTGGAGCCGACACGCCAGTTGGCGAGGTCACCGTTTTCCGCCACCTGATAGGCGCCGAGGATCGCGACGTCGAGATGGCCGCCGCGCACCATGGCGAAGCTGTCGGCATGGTGGAAGAAGGCAGAACCCGGCTTCAGCGTGACCGCCTTTTTGCCGGCATTGATCAGGTCCCAGTCTTCCTCGCCAGCGGGTGGCGCTTCGCCGAAGTTCAGCACGCCATTCTCTGTATGGAAGATCGCTTCGCGTCCCTCAGGCTGGAACTTGGCCACCATTTCCGGGAAGCCGATGCCGAGGTTCACATAGGCGCCGTCGGCGATGTCCTGGGCCGCGCGCCAGGCGATCTGAGCGTTGGAGAGCTTGATGTCTTCGCGGGTGTCGATTGCAGCTGCGTCGCTCATGCGTAAACCACTCCGGCGCGGATCAGCGCTTCTTCCTGTTGCGGGTTGGCGACTTCAACGACGCCATCGACAAAGATGCCGGGGGTGATCACCTGCTCGGGTTCGATCTCGCCGGGGGCGACGATCTTCGAGACCTGGGCGATGGTCTTGGCAGCGGCCATGCACATCAGCGGGTTGAAGTTGCGACCGGCCATCCGGTAGGTCAGATTGCCCATGGTGTCGCCGAGATGCGCCTTGACGATGGCAAAGTCGGCCTTCAGCCAGCGCTCCTGCACGTATTTGCGGCCATCGAACTCAGCGATCACCTTGCCGTTTGCCAGTTCCGTGCCGAAGCTCGTGGGCGTGTAGAAGGCCGGGATGCCGGCACCGCCGGCACGGATGCGCTCGGCGAGCGTGCCCTGTGGCACGAGTTCCAGCTCGATCTCACCGGCGAGATAGCGGTCGGTAAAGGCGCGCGGATCGGAGGAGCGCGGGAAGGAGCAGATCATCTTCTTGACCAGGCCCGCGTCGATCATGGCGGCAATGCCGATGCGACCATTGCCGGCATTGTTGTTGATGACCGTCAGGTTCTTCGGGCCCTTGTCGATGAGCGCGTGAATGAGCTCGATCGGTGCGCCGGAGCCGCCGAAGCCTCCGATCATGACGGTTGCGCCATCGCCGATCCCGGCCACGGCATCCGCCAGGCTTGCAATTGTCTTGTCCATGGGAACTCCCGTTTCCTCAGGCAGCGTTTCAGCCGCCTCCTCGGAAAAACAAATAAGTCCCCATGCACATCGACAGCAAGTGATTTGTGCGATATTTGATATTTGTTCGATATCCGCACAAATCGAGGATGGCATGGCAATCGGTGAGCGCGATCTGATGGGCGGTTTCGCCAAGGGGCTGAAGGTGCTCGAGGCTTTTGGCGCCGAGCGCCAGCGGCTCAGCATCACGGATGCGGCCGAGCTCAGCGGCCTTGACCGGGCGACCGCGCGGCGCTGTCTGCTCACCCTCGCGGAACTGGGCTATGCGGATTATGATGGGAAGTTCTTCTCATTGACGCCGAAGATCCTGCGGATTGGCCATTCCTGGCTCTCGGCCACGCCGCTGCCGGTGTTGCTGCAGCCGCATCTCGATCAGTTGTCGGAGCGCGTCGGCCACAGCGCCTCGGCCTCCATCCTCGACAATACCGAGATCGTCTATATCGCCCGTGCTGCCCAAAAGCGTGTCATGTCGATCAATCTGATGCCGGGATCTCGCCTGCCGGCCTATAGCGCCTCAATGGGGCGCGTCCTGCTCGCCGCGCTCTCCGAGGCCGAGGTCGACGCGATCCTCGCAAGGTCACAATTGAAGGCGCATACACCCCGGACGCTGACTGCCCCTTTGGAACTCAAGGCAGAAATTGCCCGGGTCCGCGAGCAGGGTTATGCCGTCATTGATCAGGAGCTGGAGATCGGCCTCTGTTCCATCGCCGTTCCTATTCGCAACGATCGCGGACGGGTGGTCGCAGCGATCAATGTCGGCGCGCCCGCGGCCATGCTGCCGGCGTCTGACCTGCCGGGGCATTGCCTGCCCGCAATGCTGGAAATGCAGGCGCGTCTGAAGCCCTTGTTGCCGTGAAGGTCATGTCCTTGCCACGTCCACCGCTGCCTCGCGGATCGTGCGCATCAGAAGCGCCAACGGCATGGACGGAACAGAATCGGCCCGGACGGTCAGGCCGACCGGGCCCTTGGTCTCGCTGGTGTCGATCGGCAGGGCCGCCAGCGTGCCGTCGGCAAGGTCTGTTGCCACGACGCCGGCCGAGATGATCCAGACCGCATCCGTCTGGCGGACGAAGGCGCGGCCAAAACTGTCGGAGACCGTCTCAATCTGGGTCGGCAGGCCGGAAATGCCGTTTGCGATCAGGTAGCGCTCGACGAAGGGACGTATGATCGAGGCGCGCGTCGGCATGAGCACCGGATACCGCTCCAGTTCGCCGAAAAGGTCCGAGCCGGCGGAGGTCAGCGGATGGCCGGCCCTGACGCAGAAGATCACCTGCTCGGAATACAGGTGCTCGAAGGAAAAGCCTGTCATCTGTTCGGGGGCGGCCAGGCGGCCGACGACGAGGTCCAGGTCGCCCACCCGCAATTGTTCGAGCAGCACGGCGTTCTCCCCCGTGACGATCTTGATGCGTGCGGGTACGTCCTCCTGCAGAAACAGGGTCATGGCCTTTGGCATGATGCGGGTGGATACCGTGGGCAGGGCGCCGATACGGATCGGTGGTGCATCGGCATGCAGCGCATGCGAGACCGAATCGAACCCCTGGCGCAGCGCCGTCAGCGCCGCCCCGGCATGTTTCAGGAAGGCTTCGCCGTAGCGGGTGATGCGGATGCCGCGTCCATCCTTCTCGAACACTGCGACGCCCAGCACCTCCTCGAGTTCCCGGATTGTCTTGGTCACGGCTGGCTGGCTGACATGCAGGAGTTCCGCCGCCTTCATCACGCTTTTCTGGCGTGCCACCTCGACGAAGGTTTGCAGATGGCGGAACTTGACGCGATTGTCGATCATGGAAAACATAACCCTGCGGTTAGGTGTTTCGTGGAAAACATCATTTTACCTAACCAAACCGCGCGATCAATATAGTGTCAACGGAGGAGGAACCCGTGCAGTTCGTTCAGGTCAACGGCGTCAGCCTGCACCACCAGATCATTGGTGGGCCGGGCAACAAGCCGGTTATCGTCTTCATCAATTCGCTCGGAACAGATTTCCGCATCTGGCGTGACGTGATCGTCAGGCTTGCTGGCAGCTATCCGCTGCTGACCTATGACAAGCGCGGTCATGGCCTCTCCGATGTCGGTCATGCGCCCTATTCGATCGACAATCATGTTGACGATCTGATCGGGCTTTTGGAGCATCTCAAGGTCAGTGATGCCGTCATCTGCGGGCTCTCTGTCGGTGGGCTGATTGCGCAAGGGCTCTATGCGCGTCGCCCGGATCTGGTCAAGGCGCTGATCCTCTGCGACACTGCGCACAAGATCGGAACCGCAGAGATGTGGGCCGCACGCATCACAGCAATCGAAGATACCGGGCTGTCTGGCATCGTCGACGGCGTCATGGAGCGCTGGTTTACACCGGCCTTCCGCAGCAGTGATCCCGCCTTTCCGGGTTATCGCAACATGATGCTGCGCCAGCCGGTTGAGGGTTACACCGGCACATGTGCTGCGATCCGCGATGCTGATTACACGGCTGCTGCCGGTCAGATTGCCGTTCCCACGCTTTGCGTTGTCGGTGATCAGGACGGGGCAACGCCTCCCGAACTCGTGCTGTCACTCGCCAAACTCGTGCCCGGCGCGCACTACGAAGTCATCACGGGCGCCGGCCATATCCCCTGCGTGGAGCAGCCGGAAATGCTCACCACACTCATCGAGGCGTTTCTTGCGCCCGTCATTTCAGAAGAGGCAGCCCATGGCTGATGCCCGCAGTCCGTCAGACCGTTATCGTCAGGGCATGGCGACCCGCCGTCGCGTCTTGGGCGACGCTCATGTCGATCGCGCCTCGGCTTCGGCCACGCCCTTCGATCAGCCCTTCCAGGAGATGATCACCGAGGGGGCCTGGGGCACTGTCTGGTCGCGTCCCGGCATCAGCCCGCGCGAGCGCTCGATGATTACCATCGCATTGCTCGCAGCACTCGGGCACGACGAAGAGGTTGCCATGCATGTGCGCGCCACCGCCAATACCGGGGCGAGCCGCGAGGATATCACCGAAGCGCTGCTGCATGTCGCCATCTATGCTGGCGTTCCCGCCGCCAACAGAGCTTTCAAGATCGCCAAGCACGAGTTTGATAAGATGGACGCCGGCGAAGCCGGGGGAGAGAGCCATGACTGATCTTTCGAACAAGAAACCGGAGACGGGCGCCTTCTTTGCGCGCGATCGCAACTTGCATCCGCCGGCCTATACCCCGACATACAAGACGTCCGTCTTGCGCTCTCCGCAAAAGGCGCTTCTGTCGCTGGATGGCACCAAGTCGGAGATCACTGGCCCTGTCTTCGGCCATTCCATCCTCGGCGAACTCGACAACGATCTGATTCACAACTTCGCCAAGTCAGGCGAAAGCGCGATCGGTGAGCGTATCATCGTGCATGGCCGCGTGCTCGACGAGCGCGGACGGCCCGTACCCGGCGCCCTTGTCGAATTCTGGCAGGCCAATGCCGGCGGTCGCTATCGCCACAAGAAGGAAAGCTATCTTGCGCCGCTCGATCCGAATTTCGGCGGCTGCGGGCGCACGATCACCGATGAGAACGGCTATTATGCCTTCCGCACCATCAAGCCGGGTCCTTATCCCTGGCCGAACGGTGTCAACGACTGGCGCCCGGCGCATATCCATTTCTCCATCTTCGGCCATGGCTTCTCGCAGCGTCTGATCACCCAGATGTATTTCGAGGGCGATCCGATGATC
>JARXAK010000251.1 GCA_029865885.1 Rhizobium sp.
CCGAGAGTACGACGCCGCGATAGGGGTCGTAATAGCTGTCGAAGACGAGCGCGCGCAGCCTATCCTGCTGGCTTGCAGGCGGCGGGATGTGGGTCGCGACCGCATCCAGCACCGCGCGCACGCCATCTCCGGTTCGTGCTGAAACCAGCATCACCTCGTCCGGATCGAGCCCCTCGACATCGTGAAGCTGGCGAATGATGCGCTGCGGATCGGCGAGTGGACTGTCGATCTTGTTGAGAACGGCAAGCAGCTTCAACCCCTGCTCGCGCGCGAGCCGCACATTGGCAATGGTCTGCGCCTGGACACCTTGCGTCGCATCGACCAGCACGATGGCACCCTCGCAGGTCGCAAGGCTACGGCTGACCTCGGCGGAGAAATCCACATGGCCGGGCGTATCGATCAGGTTGAACTGGTAATCGATGCCATCCGCTGCCCGATATTGCATGCGCACGGTCCGCAGCTTCACCGTGATGCCGCGCTCGCGCTCAATATCCATGGAATCAAGCAGTTGTTCCTGCATGTCGCGGTCGTTGACCGTTTGGGTAATCTCAATGAAGCGGTCGGCGAGCGTCGACTTGCCATGGTCTATGTGTGCGATAATGCAGAAATTGCGAATGGTGGAGAGAGGCATGGGAGTGGCCTTGCTGATTGTCTGATTTGACCGAAGCGTGGAGAGAGATGGACTTTGCTCAGGCTAACTCATCGTCTGGCGTGGCGGCTGCGGCGGCCAGCTTCCCGGCATCGGTCTTCTGCCAGATCAGCTCTATCAGGGAGGCCAGAACCTCCGACTGCTCCTGATCCAATCCACCGAAGACCGAGCCCAGCCATTCGGCATGTTCGTCGAAGACGGAGCGCGCCAGATCCGCGCCCTTGTCCGTCAGCTGGATGTTGACGCTGCGGCGATCTTGTCCGTCAGCCGTGCGACGGGTGATTCCATCGCGCTCCAGCCCATCAATCAGGCTGGTCATGGTGGCGCGCGTGACACCGCAGCGTGTGGCAAGTTCGTTGGGCGCAAGCCCGCCCTTCGAGTCATGCAGCACGATCAGCATGACGAATTTGCTCTCCGAGAGCTGATGCCGGGCAAGCCGCCTCGCGCAATCGGCCTCGATGGCCGCGGCCAAGCTGAGGACGCCGCCGCAAAGCTTGATCTGCCGATCGTCCTTTCGCCCCCGACGCTTGGCTTCTTCATAGAGTGACTTATTCCTGGCATTGAGCATGGTGATATCCAATATAGTTTGACGCCTAACTATATGGCTCCATATCAAATTGCAACGCTTGAAAAAGTGAACAGACAGGTACCGGGCAGATTCAAGCCGTCGTCAGAATGCGGAAAGAGCCCGCCGCAATGGACGGGTCGACGATCATGCAGCACCTGGTTCGGCGCCGGAACTTGCGCACGCGATCGAGTGCGCTGGCCTGTCGTGCCATCGAATGAAAACGGTGTCCGTTCCGTTGGCGGATATTAAGGCACAGGGCCGTAAGCGACTGGTCCATTGTTCACATTGCAGCAGAAAACAAAAACGCCAGCTAGTGTTGAACTAGCTGGCGTTGACCACCTAAAACGGTAAGCCTTTGATAAATCTCGGAATGGCGGGATTCGAACCCACGACCCCTTGACCCCCAGTCAAGTGCGCTACCTGGCTGCGCTACATTCCGTCATCTGCCAGTCGTGCATTTCAGGTCGCTGATGACCCGCCCGACAGCCAGTTCCCTTTAGACAGTCAGCTATTTCTGCGCAAGCGGAAACTCCAGGGCGGGCAAAAAAAGGAGAGGATGATCAGTTGAGCCGCTGCATCAGCGTGCGGATTTCATCGAAGCGGCGGCGCTCCTCCGGGTCTTCGCTGTTGGCGGCATAACAGGTCGAATCCATACAGAAGCGGGTGACCTGCAGCGGTTCGGCACCGCGCTCGAACTGGCATTCGATCTCATCGGAGATCTCCTGCGGCTCGGAATCCATGCGGGTGGAATAGGTGAGCCTCGCGCCGGGCGGGTCGAGCTCGGGAAAGGCCTGCATGACGCCGACTTTCAGATCTTTCACCATGAGCATGCTCCTGGCGACGAAGAGACAGGCGTCCTCAACCGTCTCAGGTCTGCTGCCTGCGGCATCAGCGGCAGCCGCCGGTTGCTGGGCCTGCGCCTCGATGACGGCGAACAGGGAGAGGAGCGGGATCGTGACCAAAAGACGTTTCATGGAGCCTCGCGCGGGTTGCGTGTCGGTCCCTCAACGCCCGAAAGCCCAGTGCTGTTCCACTCTGGGGAACGCGGCGATCCGTCAGCGCACCTGGTCCAGCAGCCGCTTGCATTCCAGAAGGTCGAAGAGCGCCTCCTGCAGGAGCCCACGGTCTTCCTTGCCCACCGAGCCCTTGCCGACCGAAATCTCCGGCGTATCGTCATTCGCGCTGCCGCCGAAGCCGAAAAAGCGGCCGCTGGCGCGCACCTTCGGACGACCGACGACCTGGTCCTCGTCGAGGTTCACCTTCGGCTCATCGGATTTGGAGGCATTGGCAGCAACAAGCGCCTCCATGGTTTCGACATCGCCCGTCGCGACGGCCATGACGAATTTGTTGCCGTTGGTCTTCAAGAGCTTCTGCACACCCTTGATCGTATAGCCCTGATCGTAAAGCAGATGGCGGATGCCCTTCAACAATTCGACATCGTCAGGGCGATAGTAGCGCCGCCCACCGCCACGCTTCAGCGGCTTGATCTGCGGAAAGCGGGTTTCCCAGAAACGCAGGACATGCTGCGGCAGATCAAGATCGTCAGCCACCTCGCTGATCGTGCGGAAAGCATCCGGGCTCTTGTCCAACTGCATCACAGCGCTCCTCAATGGTCACGCGGGCGCGCGACTCGGCTCACATTTCAACGGGTTGAGGATGGCTTTTCAAGTGTCCGGCGACCGGCGGGCAAATGCTCCACCGGTTTTGGACGATATCAGGCCGCGGGATTGGCAGGTTTCTGCTTGGCCTTGCGGGCGATATGGGCGCGCAGGATGCGCTGTTTCAGGACGTTCGACGCCTTGAAGGTCATCACCCGACGCGGAGAGATCGGCACTTCTTCGCCGGTCTTCGGATTGCGGCCGATACGCTCGTTCTTGCTGCGGACCTGGAAGGTGGCAAAAGAGGAGAGCTTGACGGACTCACCACGCACGATGGCGTTGCAGATCTCATCGATCACGGTCTCGACGAGTTCGGCTGACTCCGTTCTGGAAAGACCGACCTTGCGAAAGACTGATTCTGCCAAATCCGCACGCGTCACTGCCTTTCCGGCCATTGTTCTCGCCCGCCTAAATCAATGATCTTGTTGAATTGGGCAGAGACTATTGCCCTTGGCCGCAACGGTCAAGTGCTTGTCGGTGCGCAATTTTTGGGGTTTCAGATGCTACCAGCGCACAAGCACGGCGCCCCAGGTGAAGCCACCACCCATGGCTTCAAGCATGACGAGATCGCCCTGCTTGATGCGACCGTCAGCTGCAGCCGTCGCCAGTGCCAGCGGAATGGACGCCGCAGACGTATTGCCATGCTTGTCGACGGTGATCACGACCTTCGCATCGGGAATGCCAAGCTTCTTTGCCGAGCCGTCGATGATTCGCTTGTTAGCCTGATGCGGCACCAGCCAGTCGATATCATCCGCCGTCGTGCCGGTGGCCGTGAAGGCCGCTTCGATGACATCGGTGATCATGCCGACGGCATGTTTGAAGACCTCGCGGCCCTCCATGCGCAGATGGCCGACCGTGCCTGTGGTCGAGGGACCACCGTCAACATAGAGCTTTTCACGATGGGCGCCGTCAGAACGCAGGTTCGAGGTCAGCACGCCGCGATCAGCGACCGTCCCCTCGCCTTCCGCAGCCTCCAGCACGAGAGCGCCGGCACCATCGCCGAACAGCACGCAGGTGGTGCGGTCGGTCCAATCGAGGATGCGCGAGAAGGTTTCCGCACCGATGACCAGCACGCGCTTGGCCATGCCGCCGCGAATATAGAGATCAGCCGTCGCCATGGCGTAGACGAAGCCGGAACAGACGGCCTGAACATCGAATGCGAAGCCATGATGCATTCCAAGGCGGTTCTGGATGTTCACGGCTGTCGCCGGGAAGGTGTTGTCGGGCGTGGAGGTGGCACAGATGATCAGATCGATGTCGGCGGCCGTCAGACCGGCGCGGTCGAGCGCTTCCTGGGCAGCGGCGGCACCGAGCGAGGCGGTCGTCTCGCCTTCACCCGCGATGTAACGCTGCTTGATGCCGGTGCGCTGGACGATCCACTCGTCAGAGGTTTCGACCATGTTTTCGAGATCGCGATTGGTCACAACCCGTTTCGGGAGCGCTGCTCCGAAACCGCGAACTACAGAACGGATCATTGGAGTTTCCTACCTTTCACGCCGCTTCGGGACCGACCGGAGACGGATGCCGCGCGTGATATTTTTTCAAGTCGTTTTCGATCTTCTGGGTGAGACCGTTTCGGGCCATGTCATAACCCACATCGAGAGCCGCCGCAAAGCCCTCAGCATCCGTGCCGCCATGGCTCTTGATGACGATACCGTTCAGACCGAGGAAGACACCGCCATTGACCTTGCGCGGGTCCATCTTCTCGCGCAGCCGATCAAAGGCGCCCTTGGCGAGGATGTAGCCGAGCTTGGCCATCCAGGTGCGCGACATCGCCGAGCGCAGATATTCCGCGATCTGCTTTGCCGTGCCTTCGGCCGTCTTCAGCGCGATATTGCCGGTGAAGCCTTCGGTGACGACCACGTCGACCGTGCCCTTGCCGAGGTCGTCGCCCTCGACGAAGCCGTAATAGTCGATCGTGTCGAGCCCCGCCTCACGAATGAGACGGCCGGCTTCCTTGACCTCTTCCTGGCCCTTGATCTCTTCCACGCCGACATTGAGCAGGCCGACCATGGGCTTTTCGATTTCGAACAATGCGCGTGCCATGGCTCCGCCCATCACGGCGAAATCAAGCAATTGCTGGGCGTCCGCACCGATGCCAGCACCGACATCGAGCACGATGCTCTCGCCTGACAGGGTCGGCCAGATGGCCGCGATCGCCGGGCGCTCGATCGTCGCCATGGTGCGCAGGCAGAACTTCGCCATGGCCATCAGGGCGCCGGTATTGCCGGCGGAGACGGCGACGTCTGCCTGGCCTGTCTTCACCGCTTCGATGGAGCGCCACATGCTGGACACATAGCGACCGCGGCGAAGGGCCTGGCTCGGCTTCTCATCCATGCTGACCGAGACGTCGCAATGGTGGAAGGTCGATTTCTCCTTCAGCTTCGGAAACTGCGCCAGGATCGGCAGGCAGCGTTCCTGCTGGCCGAAGAGGAGGAAGGTGACATCGGGATGACGCTCAAGTGCCTTGGCGGCTCCGGGGATGACGACCTCGGGACCGAAGTCTCCACCCATGACGTCGACAGAAATTCTGATCACTTAGACCTGACCCTTCTTCATCGCTGGCCAGCGATATTTTCGGCCAAAATACCGCTTTTCATTCGGCATACAACCCACCCGGATGTGCAGATGGGGGATGATCAATCCTTTTTCCAGTCCTTCAGCACGGCAAAGGGCGATGGCTTCTTGTCCTCTTCGGCCTTGCTTTCGATGTGTCCGGAAAAGGCAACACCAGGCTTCTTCGGATAGGGATCGATGTCGAGGGCTGCGAATTCGGCGACGAGAGCGCCAGCGTCGATCGTGTCGCCGGTGAACTGTTCGGGAAGGTCCGGGCCATCGGGATCGAGCACCATTTCGCCCGCCCCATCCAGCACGATGCGGGCGAGTTTGGAGCCTTCCGGGACAAAGATCTGGTCGATTTCCTGCTCAATCGCGGAGACAACCGGCTCCAGCGTCACAACACAGGCCTGCACAAGCTCGCCAGAGACATGCCCCTTGATGCGGACACCGTCCTTTTTCCAGCGGGCGATCTGCAGCTCGGCCGACAGGCGATTGACCGCCTCCACCTGCCACAGTTCAGCAAGACCGGCGCGCTCGCGGGCGTCGGCCGCAACACGAACCTGAACCGGATTGGCCGAGATATGCGCGACCTTCACCAGATAGGTGAATTCTCGGGGGTCCCTTGCATCGCTGCCTGTCATCTAATCAATCCTCATTCTGCCGTCCGGCCCGACCTCCGCGCCTCAGGCGCTTCAGATCACTCAGGCACCCGGTACGGCCAAGCGGGCCATGCCCGTCTCGATTTCGTTCTCATCCAGAGCCGCAAGCGCCTGTTCGGCGGCAAACATCCAATCGGCCAGCGCCTGCATGGATGGCGCCGTTTCGCCTGCCTCGGGATGAATGTTGCGCTTCAGCGCGGCGGCAAGCGCCTCGCGATCGTTCTGATCCAGGGCCCCTGCATAGGATTCCAGGCGACCGTAATACATGCCGGCAAGCTTCTTCATCCGCTTCGGCACGCCGGGATCGCCGACACCCAGTTCACGGATCGAATGATCGACGTCCTCGAAGAAGGCGTCGATGATGTTCTGGGCGATCTCCTGGCCGCTGCGCGGAGATTTGGCCGTGCGGCGAAAATAGAGAATCAGCATGATGGTCAGCATCTCGAAGCGACCGATCACGGTGTCGGGCACATGCATGTCGAGATAGAAGGCGGGCGTGCGCGCAGCCGCCGTCAAGGCACCATACTGACGCTCGACGATCACCTGATTGTTTCTTTTCTGCCGAAAGAAGCCGAATACCATCCAATTCCACCAAAAAGAGCCGACCGAAGGGGTGAGCCCGGACGTGGTCATGTTGCATGATTGCGAAAGCTGGTTTACCGAAGCAGGCGTGAATTGCAATGCCGATATCCGGTACAGATGCCGCATCTCGCGGCAGATTGACCGGCAAAACGGCAGCGCGGGCTTTGCGGCAGCTTTCCCCGGAAAGGCCACAATGCTATGCGCAGAAGCGATCAGGCATCTTCAGGTGCCGTCGACAGTGATGGGAGACGTTTGCGTGGATATCAGGAATTTCAAGTCGGACAGGAAGCTCCTGAGCACGACCGCACTTGCTCTTGCCGTTACCCTCGGCCTCTCCGCCTGCCAGACCTCCGAAGTCTTTCACAACGGCTATGTCGTTGATCAGGCCGCTCTCGATCTGGTGCCGGCCGGCTCCAGCCGCGAGCAGGTCCTGCTTTCGCTCGGCACCCCGTCGACGACGGCCACCTTCGATGGTGAGGTGTTTTACTACATTTCCCAGAAGCGCACCCGTCCCGTTGCCTTCATGAAGCAGCAGCTTGTCGACCAACAGATCCTCGCGATCTATTTCGACAAGAATGGCGTGGTCTCGCAGCGTGCCAATTACACCCTGCAGGATGGCAAGGTGTTCGATACGATTTCCCGCACGACCCCGACCGGTGGTCGCGACCTGACCTTCCTGCAGCAGCTGCTCGCCGGCGGCGGTGGCGCAGCCAACAGCGTCCGCAACGTGTTCAGCAACCTCGGCAACTGATCGAGGCAAGAGCTCCAAAAAGGAAAACCGCGGAAGGCAACTTCCGCGGTTTCTTTTTTGGTGTGAGGTCTCGCCCAATCAGCCGGCGAGGACCGCCAGCAGCAGCAGAGCCACGATATTGGTGATCTTGATCGCCGGATTGACGGCGGGACCTGCCGTATCCTTGTAGGGATCACCGACGGTATCTCCGGTGACGGAAGCCTTGTGGGCATCGGAGCCCTTCAGGTGCTTGACACCATCCTTGTCGATGAAGCCGTCCTCGAAGCTCTTCTTGGCATTGTCCCAGGCGCCGCCGCCCGAGGTCATTGAGATCGCGACGAAGAGGCCGTTGACGATGACGCCGAGCAGCGAGGCGCCGAGTGCTGCAAAGGCCGAGGCCTTGGAACCGGAAATCAGGAGCACGCCGAAATAGACGACCAGCGGCGCCAGAACCGGGAGCAGCGAAGGGATGATCATTTCCTTGATCGCGGCGCGGGTGAGGATGTCGACAGCCCGGCCGTAATCCGGCTTCTCGGTCCCCTGCATGATGCCCGGCTTCTCGCGGAACTGGCGGCGAACCTCCTCGACGATCGAGCCCGCTGCACGGCCGACGGCCGTCATGGCGATACCGCCGAAGAGGTAGGGGATGAGGCCGCCGAAGATCAGGCCGGCGACGACATAGGGGTTGGAGAGGTCAAAGGAGATCGGCCCCATGTCCGCGAAATACGGGTACTGGGCGCTGTTGGCGGCAAAATAGGCCAAGTCATTGGCATAGGCGGCGAACAGCACGAGTGCCCCAAGGCCGGCGGAGCCGATGGCATACCCCTTGGTGACGGCCTTCGTGGTGTTGCCGACCGCATCGAGCGCATCCGTCGACTTGCGCACCTCCGGCGGCAGATGGGACATTTCGGCGATACCGCCGGCATTGTCCGTCACCGGCCCGAAGGCGTCGAGCGCCACGATCATGCCGGCAAGGCCGAGCATGGTGGTAACGGCGATTGCCGTGCCGAAAAGGCCGGCAAGCTGATAGGTCGAGATGATGCCGCCGACGATGACGATCGCCGGCAGAGCGGTCGATTCCAGCGAGACGGCGAGACCCTGGATGACATTGGTTCCGTGACCGGTGACAGACGCCTGGGCAATCGAATTGACCGGGCGCTTGTTGGTGCCGGTATAGTATTCGGTGATGACGACGATGAGCGCCGTCACCACGAGGCCGAGAATGCCGCAGATGAACAGGTTGACGCCGGTGATCTCCATTCCGGCCACGGTGCCGATCGTGCCCCAGCCGATGGTGAGCGAGGTCGCAAGCGCAAGGCCCGCCACAGAGAGAAGCCCGGTGACGATCAGGCCCCTGTAGAGCGCGCCCATGATGGAGCCGTTGGTGCCGAGCTTGACGAAGAACGTGCCGATGATCGAGGTGATGATGCAGGCGCCGCAGATGGCGAGCGGATAGATCATCGCAATGTCGAGCACGGCCGAACCGGCAAAGAAGATCGCAGCGAGCACCATGGTCGCAACGACGGAGACCGCATAGGTCTCGAACAGGTCGGCCGCCATGCCGGCGCAGTCGCCGACATTGTCACCGACGTTGTCGGCGATGGTCGCCGGGTTGCGTGGATCGTCTTCCGGGATCCCTGCTTCGACCTTGCCGACGAGGTCCCCACCGACGTCGGCGCCCTTGGTGAAGATACCGCCGCCGAGGCGGGCGAAGATCGAGATCAGCGAGGCGCCGAAACCGAGCGCAACGAGCGCATCGATGACCTCACGCGAGCCGCTGGCATGGCCGAGAACGGCTGTCAGGATATAGAAATAGATGGCAACGCCGAGCAGCGCGAGACCAGCGACCAGCATGCCGGTGATCGCGCCGGATTTGAAGGCAATGTCGAGGCCGGCTGCGAGGCTGTGGGATGCGGCCTGGGCGGTGCGCACATTGGCGCGGACCGAGACATGCATGCCGATGAAGCCGGCAGCACCCGAGAGCACCGCCCCGATCAGGAAGCCGATGGCCGCCGTCCCGGACAGAAGCAGCCATGTGGCGACGAAGACGACGGCACCGACGATCGCGATGGTCAGGTATTGCCGAGTGAGGTAAGCCTGAGCACCCTCGCGAATATAGCCTGCAATTTCCTGCATTCGGGCATTGCCCTGGTCTGCCGCCAGAACCGAGCGTGTCGCCCAGATCGAGTAAACCACCGACAGCAACCCGCATAAAATTACGCCTAGAAGAACCGTCATTCGCAATACCCTCCCGTATTGCCCGCGCCTCACTCATCGCGGGCCGTGACTCGCAGACTCAGGCCCCCTCCTCCGAGACCTCGTCAACGCGAGGCGAGATTGCGTTGCGCTTTTCACGGCGTCAAGTACGCATATTTCGCGCTGGAGAGGGAACTCAGGCGGGTTTGCGAGCCGCTGCGCGAAGCTGCAGGAGCACGAGAATCAGGCAGGCGATCGTCACCGGCCAGATGATCAGGTTCATCACTGACCAGCCGAACGCGGTGAACACCTTGCCTGACGAGAAGGAGGAGAGTGCCACGGTCGAGAACAGGATGATGTCGTGGAAGCCCTGGACCTTGTCGGCTTCTGCCGGACGATAGCTCGAGGCGACGATGGCGGTCGCTCCGATGAAGCCGAAGTTCCAGCCGATGCCGAGCAGGACGAGCGC
Source organism: Rhizobium sp. (assembly GCA_029865885.1). GTDB lineage: Bacteria > Pseudomonadota > Alphaproteobacteria > Rhizobiales > Rhizobiaceae > Allorhizobium. The sequence goes on from JARXAK010000251.1 coordinate 10,071, forward strand.
ACCCCAGAAGTTCCAGAGGGCGATGCCCGCATGCGCGACAACCGCGCAGGCCATCAGGATCAGGAGGCCTGCGGCCACGACCTTTTCCGCGCCAAAGCGGGTGATCAGCATGCCGGTGAAAAAGCTCGGGGCAAACATGGCGATGACGTGCCACTGGATACCCAGCGTCGCAAGTTCCGAGGAAAAGCCGCAGCCAACGACCATGGCGAGCGGCGCGCCAGTCATCATGAAGGTCATCAGCGCATAGGAGCTGATGCCGCAGATCATGCCCGTGAGGAAGCGCTGGGTCATGACGATCTCGCGGAGCGGTCGCGTCGGCCCCGTCGCTTCAGCCTTCTTGTCGGCGATGCTTGGCAGCTTCAGGAAGAAGAGAACGCCGATCGCACACAGAAGCAGCGGCACCATGCCGAGAAAGGCGCCGGCGAATGTGACCGGTGCCAGTGCGTCCTTCAGCCAGATGGCGATCTGGGGACCGACGATGGCCGAGATGATCCCGGCTGCGAGGATCCAGGAGATCGCCTTGCCTTTGTAGAAGCTGGGCGAGGCATCGGCAGCGGCGAAACGGATTTTCTGGGTGAAGCCGCCGGAAATGCCCATCAGCATCAGCGAGAAGGCGAAAAGCCAGAAGTTCGACTGCATCAGCGAAAAGGCGGCAAGCGCACTGCCAAGCGCACCGGTGAGTGCGCCGACCATGAAGCTCTCGCGACGCCCCAGCACACGCGAGGCGGCCGCCACGACGATTGCGCCGAGAGCCACGCCGATGTTGAAGCCGGTGAGCGGCGCCGTGGACAAGGATTTGTCGGCGCCGAGCATCTGAAATCCGGCAAGGCCACCCACGGCGAAAGCGAGCGGCGGCGCAGAACCGAGGATCGCCTGAGCCACCGCGAGCAGGCCGACATTGCGCCGGGCTGTCGAGAATTGTCCGTCCAGCCCTGCTTCCGTCGCCATGCTCATCCGCTCAATCCTGTTTTCGGCCTATTTTTGCGCCGGGGCGCGCACCTGCTTTGCAATGCGATCCAGAACGGCGTTCACCAGCTTGGGTTCGTCGTCCGGGAAGAAGGCCTGCGCGATCTCGACATATTCCGTTACAATGACCGGCACAGGAACATCCTTGCGCTCGATCAATTCGAAGGTGCCGGCACGCAGAATGGCGCGTACCGTGCTGTCCATGCGCGACAGCGACCAGTCGTCCTGCAGCGCGCCACGGATCATCGGGTCGATCTTGGTCTGATCGCGCACAACGCCCGCGACGATCGAGCGGAACCAGGAGGCATCGGCCTTCAGATAGGTATCGCCATCGACTTCCTGTCCGAGACGGTGCGCCTCGTATTCGGCGACCACTTCGAGCACGCCGGAGCCGGCAATATCCATCTGATAGAGCGCCTGAACGGCCGCAAGGCGGGCTGCGCCCCGCTGGTTCGCCGGTTTCACCGGATGCTTGTCTTCACCCGTCATCGCTCAGCCACCCAGCTTCTTCTTCAGTTCGATCATGGTCAGCGCAGCGCGGGCTGCAAAGCCACCCTTGTCCTTGTCGCTGCGCTTGACGCGGGCCCAGGCCTGCTCATCGTTTTCGACGGTCATGATGCCGTTGCCGATGGCGAGCGATTCCGACACGGCAAGATCCATGAGGGCGCGCGAGGATTCGTTCGCGACGATATCGAAGTGATAGGTCTCGCCGCGGATGACCATGCCGAGCGCGATAAACCCGTCGTAATGGATGCCATCGTCATCCATTGCATCGAGAGCCATGGCGATCGCCGGCGGGATTTCGAGCGCGCCGGGCACCGTGATGAGGTCGAACGTGGCACCCGCCTCGCTCAGCGCATGCTTGGCGCCATCCAGGAGAGCGTCCGACATGTCGTCATAGAAGCGTGCCTCAACGATCAGCAAATGCGGCGAAGCCGTCTTGTTTCCCATGGGTCTGATCCGATCTTGAATTTGATTGCGGCCCCTGGCCGAACAGAAACGCGGTCAAACCACGCCAAATCCCCGAAGGCAAGTGTTTTTGCGATGGGGCGGATCGGCGGTGCGGACATGCCATGCCGCGCTTGCGCTAAGACCGTTGCAAACCAATTGTTCCACTCTCGCTAATGCTGGCGAAAATCGGGCGATTTACGTGACAAATCTTTAATGGAAATCAGCCTGTTAGCGTCCGGATTTCGCCACAAACCGATCCCACCTTCAGTCCTGCAAGCGAGCGACGGAATCCCCCGCCATCGCAAACATCCTCGAAAGGAACAGGACCATGAATCGCTTTGCAACCGTCCTCAGTGCCTCCGCCCTGTCGGCCATCGCCTTCGGCGCCGAGAGCTACGCCGCCATGCCGTCAGCCGCCGGCATGCCCGACAGCAAGATCGAAACGACCATCCAGACGATGTCGCCCACCGACTTCAACGTCATCCGCCTCGACGCTCTCAAGACCCACGACCCGGCGAGCGAGCGCTACGGCGGGATCTCCCCCACCTCGCAGGAAGCCCGCCTCGTCCAGGCCGCGGTCATCGCCAACCGGTCGCTCGCCCAGAAGCTCGAAGGCCAGAAGGTTGAACTGACGAACATCGTTGGTGCGGAACAAGCCGCCGATGGGGGTGTGACCTTCTACGTCCGCTGACCGGAACTTCTGCCTCCCCTCCATCCCCACCTTGTCCCCCCGTGTCTTCGGACACGGGGCTTTTTCGTGTGATGGAACTTTTGCCGCCAACCGGGTGTTTTCGACCATGAAAGGCGCCCGGAGGAGGTCGCCTCGCAACAGTGATATGGAGGCACCCCATGGGTCGCGGCATTCTTTTCTGGCTGATCGGCGTACCGATCCCGCTCATCATCCTCTTCCTGCTGTTCTTCCGTTAAACCCAGGCGGAAGCGGGCAAGCGCTCGAAAATCTGCAGCCGGTCAGCGCCGATCTGTCGCTCGTCGATCCTGACGAAGCCCGCAGGCAGACGGTCGGCGTTGATCGGCGACGGCACACCGTCAGAACCAATCACGACCGAGGAACTGTAAAGGTGTATCCGGTCCACAAGCCCCCGGGCGAGCAGGTCCGAGGCGACCCGAGCGCCTCCTTCGGCCATGACCGAGGATATGCCACGCTGCGCGAGCGACGAGAGGAGTTCGTCGATATCCGCCAGTTCCGCGACTTCCACGCCCATTTCCACGAGCCCCGCGCGATTGCCTGACGCACCAGGCGCCACGGCCAAGAGAACCGCAACACCGCGCGCACTTCGCGCCAGCTTGGATGTCACGGGGAGTTCGGCCTTGCGATCGAGGACGATCCTGAGGGGCGAGGCCTCTTCCAGACCGGGCAGCCTGACGGTCAATTCCGGGTCATCCGCAAGGGCCGTGCCGATGCCGACCAGGATCGCGTCGCTCTCTGCTCTCAGACGATGAACGGCTTCACGGGCCTCGTGGCCGGTGATTGCCACTTGGCCAGCCCCCTTGCGACCCAGCATGCCATCGGCGGAGACGGCAAGCTTCAGAGTCACTTGCGGCCGTCCCTTCGTCTGCCGCGTGAGGTAGCCGGCCATGGCGCGACGGGCTTCCTTCTGCAGAATGCCGATCGTCACCTCTATATCGGCGTCGGCCAGCATCTTGAGGCCCCGTCCGGAGACACGCGGGTCGGGATCTGCGACGGCGACCACGACGCGCGCGATGCCGGAGGCAATGAGCGCATTGGCGCAGGGCGGTGTCTTGCCATGGTGGGAGCAGGGCTCAAGCGTGACATAGGCTGTCGCCCCCCTCGCCTTTTCTCCCGCTTCGGCAAGCGCCTGCGGCTCGGCATGCGGCCGTCCGCCAAGCGCGGTCACGCCCCGGCCCACGACGTCGCCATCCTTGACGATCACGCATCCGACGGAAGGATTGGGGCCGGTGCGACCGACATGGGCGAAAGATAGCTCAATCGCCTCCCGCATATACCGTTCGTCGCGGGCGGTGATGGACACGTCGTCAATCCGCCGTGCTGTCGCGGGAGATCTTGGCGTTGATTTCGGAAATCACGTTCTCGAAATCCTCGGCATGGCTGAAATCGCGATAGACCGACGCGTAGCGAACGAAGGCCACGTCATCGAGGGTCTTCAAGGCTTCCAGCACCTGCAGGCCGATTTCTTCCGAGGAGATTTCCGTCTCGCCGGAGCTTTCCAGGCGACGGACGATGCCGGAGACCGCGCGTTCGATGCGGTCGGCATCAACAGGGCGCTTGCGCAGTGCGATCTGGAAAGACCGCACCAGCTTGTCGCGATCGAAGGGTGCCTTGCGGCCGGTCTTCTTCAAGACCATCAGCTCGCGCAGCTGGACCCGTTCGAAAGTGGTGAAGCGCCCCCCGCAATCCGGACAGATGCGCCGCCGGCGGATGGAGGTATTGTCCTCCGCCGGTCGCGAGTCCTTGACCTGGGTTTCATCCGATCCGCAGAAGGGGCAGCGCATCAGCCTTATGCCTTACATATAGGGGTACATCGGGAAGCGGTCGGTCAGAGCCACGACCTTGTCCCGAACAGACGCCTCAACGGCGGCATTGCCTTCATCCGAGTTGGCGACCTTCAGGCCGTCGAGAACTTCGACGATCAGATTGCCGATTTCGGTGAATTCCGATTCCTTGAAGCCGCGGGTCGTGCCGGCCGGCGTGCCCAAACGGATACCGGAGGTGACGAAGGGCTTTTCCGGGTCGAAGGGGATGCCGTTCTTGTTGCAGGTGATGTAGGCGCGGCCAAGGCCGGCTTCCGCACGCTTGCCGGTGGCGTTCTTCTTGCGAAGGTCGACCAGCATCAGGTGGTTGTCGGTGCCGCCGGAGACGATGTCGAGATTGTGCTTGATCAGGGTTTCGGCCAGAACCTTGGCGTTCTTCACGACCTGGGCGGCGTAGTCCTTGAATTCCGGCTGCAGCGCTTCGCCGAAGGCGACAGCCTTTGCGGCGATGACATGCATCAGCGGACCACCCTGGAGGCCCGGGAAGACGGCCGAATTGAACTTCTTCGCCAGATCCTCGTCATTCGTCAGGATCATGCCGCCGCGCGGACCACGCAGCGACTTGTGGGTCGTGGAGGTCGCAACATGGCAATGCGGGAACGGCGACGGATGCTGGTCACCGGCGACGAGACCGGCAATGTGGGCCATGTCGACCATGAGATAGGCGCCGACCGAATCGGCGATCTCGCGGAAGCGCTTCCAGTCCCAGGTGCGGGAATAGGCGGTGCCACCGGCGATGATCAGCTTCGGCTTGTGCTGCTCGGCCTTGCGGGCCACATCTTCCATGTCGAGCTGGTGGTCGTCTTCACGCACGCCGTAGGAGACGACGTTGAACCACTTGCCGGACATGTTGACCGGCGAACCATGGGTCAGGTGACCGCCAGAGTTCAGGTCGAGGCCCATGAAGGTGTCGCCCGGCTGCAGCAGCGCCAGAAACACGGCCTGGTTCATCTGCGAACCCGAGTTCGGCTGGACGTTGGCGAACTTGACGCCAAAGAGCTTCTTGGCGCGCTCGATCGCGAGTTCTTCCGCAATATCGACGAACTGGCAGCCACCATAGTAGCGCTTGCCCGGATATCCCTCGGCGTACTTGTTGGTCATGATCGAGCCCTGGGCTTCGAGCACGGCACGCGAGACGATGTTCTCAGAAGCGATCAGCTCGATTTCGTGGCGTTGACGACCGAGTTCCTTCTCGATTGCACCGAAAATCTCCGGATCGGTATCGGCGAGAGAACGAGAAAAGAAGGCATCGTTGTTCGACATGATCGCTGGCTCCTCAAAAGCGTTTGATGCTGTGGGGTCATAAACTTCCGCAGTCACGAGAGCAATACGGAGAACGACATTTGCGGATCAATTGGCGCGCGGGGGCGAATGGCCGCACCAGGCTTGACTATGCCGGGCGCAAATCCATGCAGCCGTTGCGAAGGGACGGCAGCACAAGCCAGGCGCCGTGGGCGTAGAGATTGCGGACGGATGCTGCATCGGGTGCAGAGACGACCGTGCGGGCACCGTTTGCCCTGAGGATGCCGGCGCCTTCCGGCAGGCGAGACGGCATGCCGGTGCCGATGACGAGGACGGCCGTGCCGACCGGGCCCCAGGCTGCGGTTGCCGCAGTGATCGCGGCGAACCAGCCGGCGACGATGCCCAGCAGGATGCAGACAGTCCGCAACAGCCTGACCACCCCCCTGCCCGCCGGTCCGGCCTCAATAGTCATAGACATGCTCCAGCCGGAGTTCGGCCGCACGGAGTTCGTCGAACAGAGCCGGCAGATCGCGGACCTTGGCCTGCAACAGCAGACGTCGACCGTCGAAACCATCCCGGTTGATGTCGGAGAGCACGGTTGCGAAGCCGAGCTGGCTCGGGGCTGCCGGCCCGAGGACTGACACCATGATGTCGTCATTGCCGGCGATTTCCAACACGCTGCCCTTTCGCTCCGCAATCTGCTGGAGGATGACCGTGAAGGCCCTGTAACGAGGCGTCTCGATCAGGATGCCATCGGCGCCTCTGTCTTCGACCACGGTGACATCAGGGATTGCCTGCAGGTCAGCAGCCGGAACACCTGCGACCAGCGAACGGATGGTCAGCTGCGCCTGACCTGTGGCGGCGACTGCGCCGGCTATGACCTCGGCATAGGCGGCCTTCGCCTTCCACTCACCGCCGAGGGCCAGTCTGCGCTCCCAGCTGCGAAGCGACGTCACAGGTTCGGCCCAGAGCTTCGTCACCGAACCGTCGAAGTCATACTTGTACCAGGGCGTCTGGTGCAGGAAGCGGCCATAATCGTCGGCCATCTCGGCAGAATAGCGATCCTGTGGCGATTTTTCGGGTCCACGGACGAGCGCAAAAACACGTCCGACCGTTTCCTCGTAGAGCGCCTTCATGCCCATTTCCAGCGTGAAGCTCACGCCGATCACATGGACGGTGCGGCGGGTGGCGACATCGGCGCCGCCATGGCGATCCGCCTCGCGGTTCAGCGCACAGAAGGATGACCAGAAGCCGACGACGCTTCTCGCATAGCCGAACTCATGGTCGTCGCCGGTCTTCAGGACATTCGCCAGCCCCTCATAGGCATAGACGATGTGCCATTCGGGATAGGTCAGATAGCTGTTGGCCTCGGCCCGGAGAAATGCGGGATCGGTCATCCGGGGGGTAAAGGCCTGATCTTCGGGCTCCGCAGTGCAGAAGGTCTCGACAAAGCCGACCGGCAGCAACAGCAGGATGACCAGAAGCACGAGCGAGAGCGCGAGCCATGTCACCAGGCGCAGCAGCTTCCTCATTCAGGCCTCCTTGCGGAAGATGAATGCGGACAGGGCTGCAACACCGCCGAGCGAGATATGCGGGAGATTGGCGAGGATCTTGAAGCCGAAGGGCAGATCCTGGATGCCGTAATTGATGATGCCGAGATCAAGATAGCCCGAGCCGGTTGCGAGGCCCATAAGGCCGTCGGCGAGATAGAGGATGCCGAAATAGAGAAGGAAACTGCGCGCGGCACGCGTCGAGATATAGGCTGCCGTCCCGGCCCAGAGCGCGGACGCCAGGTGCAAGAGGTCGTCATAGATATCGAGCGCGAAGATGCCGAAGGCACGGCCCTCGGCATCCGTGAGGCCGGGGATGTAGTTGAGGCCCGCAACGACGAGCAGAATGGCGGCATAGCCAAAGGCAATCTTGCGAACGGTCGTCATCGGCATCCTCTCAGATCTTTGAAATATAGTTCGTCCAGAGCCCGTTCTGGAACAGCAGGCCGGGATCGAGGCGACGCTTGGCAGCGGCGAATTCTTCCACGCGCGGATAGGCGCGGCGCAGCTGGTCCACGGTCGGATGCTGACGATAGGGCAGATAGTAGCTGCCGCCGATCTCCGTGACGCGGTCGACCAGGGCGCGGGTCATGCGGGCCATATCCTCCTCGCCGCGCACCGACATCTCCTGGGAAAACAGCATGACGGCAGCGATGCGCGGGACGGTCGCATAGGCCAGAACGCTGTCGCGGTCGGTATCGACGAAGCGCAGCGTGATGTTCAGGAGCTCCTGATAGGAGGACGGGATCACATCGCGGCAGATCCGGACGAAATCGGCGAAACGCTCCGGCGCGACGAAATACTCGTGCAGAATGTCGGTACGTCCGGGATCGCCGTCATCAAGCGTCGCGACCGGCTCGTTCATCAGGCTGTTGCGGGTGGACAAGCCGGAGGTGAGCGCCGGGCTGATGGCCGATTCGAGCGTCCAGCGGAAGTTCTTCACCTGGTCAGAGCCGACCTGCCGCCGAAAGATATCAGCGGCAATATGGCTGACGATGCCGGAACCGCTGGCGGCCGGGACCTCTGTCTGATCCTCGGCTGGACGATAGGTGATCAACAGCCCGCGCTCGAAGAAGCCGTTGATTGCGACATCAAGACGCCCATAAGCCATCTCGATCGTTTTGTCGGCCTGCAAGGCCTCAATGAAACGACGGCCCAATTCCTCGCCGGCGACATGCTCGAAGGTGGGCACGAGATTGCGGTTCGGGACAATTTCGATCTCGAGCTCGACGATCACGCCGAACAGGCCATAACCGCCCATCGCGAGATTGAAGAGCTCGGCATTTTCCTGCCGCGAGCAGTGGGCCATGGCGCCATCGGGCAGCAGCATCGTGATCGAGCGGACGGTGGAGCCGAAGGCGCTCCACGGCACGGGCCAGCCATGGGCATTGACCGAGAAGGTGCTGGCGACCCCGAAATCGTGGTTGGACTGCATGACCTTGGGCGAAAAGCCAATGGCATCGAGCCGGGTGATCACCTCGCTCCAACGCATGCCGGCGGAGACCCGGCAGGTGCCGGCCGCCTGGTCCGGCTCCAGCCAGCCCCGGTCGAGGGTGAGCGCCACGCCGCCCTGATGCAGGCTTTGTGCGCCCATGGAATGACGTGCGGCACTGGCCACCACGGGGCGACCGGCGGCCTTTGCCTCGGCAAGTTCCCGGCGCACGGCCTCCACGAGTGTGTCGCGCCTGACATCTGTGAGGGTGACATGTCTGAAGACACGTGTCGGCGACAATTGGCTGGCGTCGTTCAGCACGTCGCCCGGCGCATCGACCAGGGGCCCCGGCAGCACCGTGCCGGCACCGATCGTTCCGCCTTCAAGAGTTTGAACAGCCACCGCGCCCGCTGCCGCACCGCCGCCCACAAGAAGCGCGCGCCTCGTGATGCCTGCCATTCCGCCCCCTCTACCGCCCCTGGCGAGTCGTTGTTCCGATCGCCAAGCAGTAGGCAGCTTTCATGCGGCCTGCAAGTTCACACGAAAAAGCCGCGCAGTAAACGCGGCTTTCACGAGATCAAATCAAGCAACTACACTTGAAGGCTTACTGCAGCGGGACCATGTCGTCATCGACCGAACCTGCAAACTGTTCGACCCCGATATTGGCCTGGAGAGCCAGCTGGGCATCGCCATCCTTCTGATAGATGTCATCGCGGAACTGGACGATGTTGTCGTTGGTCGACCAGGCCGAGATGTAGACGATGTAAACCGGCACTTCTTCGGCCAGCTTGATCGGGTTGTTCTGGCGGGTCGTGATGACGCGCTCGATTTCCTGACGCGACCAGCCGGGCGTGTCACGCAGCAGCCAGGTGACCAGGTCGCGAACATTCTGCACGCGGATGCAGCCCGACGATTCGAAGCGCATCAGCTTGTTGAACAGGCCCTGCTGGGGCGTGTCGTGCATGTATTCGTTGTTCGGGTTGTGGAAGTTGATCTTGGTCGAGGCCATGGCGTTGATCTTGCCGGGATCCTGACGGAACATCAGGTTCGGTGCCTTGGCGGCGTTCCAGTCGACCGTTTCCGGCGCCACTTCATTGCCGTTGCCGTCGAACAGACGGATGCTGTTGCGCGTCAGGTAGGTCGGGTCCTTGCGCATCAAGGGCACGATGTCCTTTTCGACGATCGAACGCGGCGCGGTCCAGTAGGGGTTGAGGATGACCTCGTAGATCTTCGAATTGATCATGTGGGTCGGACGGTCGATACGGCCGACGACGGCGGTATTGCGCAGCGCGACGCGGTCGTTTTCGACGGCCACGACGGTGGCGCCGGGCACGTTGACCAGGACGTAACGGCGACCGAGGTCACCCGACATAGACTGCAGGCGAATGAGGTTGGTGTTCAGCTGGTTGAGGCGAACATCCGCGCCGACATTCAGGGCCTTCACGGTAAACTCGCCGAGCACACCGTCTTCCGGCAGACCGTGGCGGGCCTGGAAGCGCTTGACGGCGCCTTCGACGTAGGAATCGTAGGAATTGGAAAGACCGGCCTCGCGCGGCAGATCGCCCGAGATCATCAGACGCTGGCGAAGGCTCTGCACGGCAGGATCCATCGCGCCGATGCGAAGCGCTGCCGGCGCATTGACGGTCGGCCAGCCACCATTGGCGACAATCGACTGATACTGCGCGATCGACTGCTGCATATAGACCTGGTTGCTGGCGCTCAGGATCGGGCTGTTCGACACAACCTCGGCGGCCGTTCGCGAAGCCTGGGCATCAAACTGATCATCCCAGTTGCCGCGACGCGGGGCGTTGATGAGATCGTTGATCGCATCCTGCGCCATGGCCTGCCCGGCAAAGGCCGCAGCACCGGCAGTGGCCGCGCCACGAAGCAGCGAGCGGCGCGAGAGAGCAACAATTCCAGACGTCTTGGACATATTTCCTACCGTTTCATCCTGAACCTGAACAAAACGCATACCGCGCCATGGTTAACAAAGCGCCGCCAGAGAGGCCGGGATATGCGTTACGGGGTCGATCAGAGGCCGTCGACGCGCCTCCGCTACTCGTTCCGGCGGTCCCATATCAATATGGCCAATTCGTGTCACCTGGGGTTGGTGTCACGGTAGTGTGTAGAGGGTATGCGGCTTCGTGAAAGCGCAAATGCGAAAACCGGACGCTTCGTCAGAAGCATCCGGTTTCGAGCGGTGGATCGCCTGGAGGTCGTATAGGTAAGCCTTAGAGGCGATACAGGATCTGGTCGTTCCAGAAGCGGTCGAGGCGCTGCAGGAGCTTGTTCATCTGGGTGAACTCGTCCGTGCCGATGCCGCCGACCTTCTGGATCGAGCCGATGTGGCGTTCGTAGAGCTTGGCAACGGTTTCGGCGATCTCCTGGCCGGCATCGGTCAGGCTGATGCGAACCGAGCGGCGGTCGACACGCGAGCGCTGGTGGTTGATGAAGCCGAGGTCGACGAGCTTCTTGACGTTGTAGGAGACGTTCGAGCCCAGGTAGTAACCGCGCGAGCGCAGTTCACCGGCGGTCAGTTCCGAATTGCCGATGTTGAAGAGCAGGAGCGCCTGGACGGCGTTGATGTCGGAGCGACCCTTGCGGTCGAACTCGTCCTTGATGACGTCGAGAAGGCGGCGGTGAAGACGCTCGACGAGGTGGAGGGATTCGAGGTAGAGCGAACGGATCGCTTCTTCCTGCGGGTCGAGAGTGGCCGGCTGCGGCTTGAGCTTGGTGTTCATATCGGTCTGCCTCACTGTTTTGTTTGGCGGTGTTGGTTTTTTCTCCCGCCTTGGTGAGGACCGTATCCAATGCGCATAAAATTCTATTTAAAACGCAGGCTTAACAGAGGCTTACTAAAGCCCAGCCTGTGATCAGGGTAAATCAACCGTTATACGCTCCTGCTTGTGTCTCCCTTCGAGCCACAACGCCAGGCGGAACAGGATGAAGACCACGAAGACCGCGCAATGCATGGTGACGGCCAGCGTGTTGCGACCGAAGATCTCGGGCCAGACAGTGAACATCAGCACCTGTCCGCCGGCCGCAAGCAGCCACATCACGGGCCCCCAGGAGCCGGCAACCCACAAACCGAGGGCGGCCACCGGAAAGACGACGGCAAGCCCCGTGGCTGCCACCCGCCAGGGCGTGGAGAGCAGATCGAAGCGGCCCAGCCCATCATGGCTATAGCCGACAAGGAGCGCCCAGTATTGCAGGCCAAACCAGAGGCAGGCCAGCGCCACAATGCGCAGAAAGAGGACGAAGATGGTCTCCGTCAGGCTGCGAAGGGGCGTGTTCGGCGAATCAGCTTCCATGCGGATGACGATAGGCGCGGGGCAAGCCCTTCGCCAGCATGGCCGGACCTCCCTCCCCTGCTGATTGATCGCGCTGACCAGCCTCAGCCTGTCTCGATTGACCACGCCACATGGCGCTTCGCCTTCGTCTCGGCTTGGGTTTTGCAAGCCAGAGGCGTCGTGCTAATCAGCAGGCATATACAGACGAGGATCGGGATCATGACGGACAAGACACATTTGGTAGACATAGTCACCGGTCACCGGCGCATGCGCCGGCTGCGCAAGGCCGACTGGCAGCGCCGCATGGTCCAGGAGAACCGGTTGACGGTCGATGATCTGATCTGGCCGATCTTCGTCGTGCCGGGCTCCGGTATCATGGAGCCGATCGCGGCCATGCCCGGCGTTTTCCGGATGAGCGTCGACAAGGCGGTCGAGGCCGCCAAGGAAGCCGCCGATCTCGGTATTCCCGCACTTGCGACATTCCCCAATGTGGACATGGAGTTGCGCGACCAGACCGGCTCGGAAGTGCTGAAGAGCAACAATCTCCTCAATCAGGTTACGGCAGCGATCAAGAAGGCGGTCCCGAACATCGGCGTGATCACCGATGTGGCGCTCGATCCCTTCACCAGCCATGGCCATGACGGCATCCTGCGCGACGGCGAGATCGTCAATGACGAGACGGTCGAGCAACTGGTGCGGGCGGCAATTGCCCAGGCCGATGCCGGCTCCGACATTATCGCGCCCTCGGACATGATGGATGGGCGCATCGGCGCTATCCGGCGCGGGCTGGATGCGGCCGGCCATCAGGATGTCGGCATCATGTCTTACGCCACCAAGTTCGCTTCCTGCCATTACGGGCCGTATCGCGAGGCGATCTCGACCAGCGGGCTTTTGAAGGGGGACAAGAAGACCTATTACATCGACCCGGCCAACGGCACCGAAGCCGTGCGCGACGCAGCCCTCGATGTCGAGGAAGGCGCCGACATGCTGATGGTCAAGCCGGGCCTGCCCTATCTCGACATCTGCTGGCGGATCAAAGAAGCCTTCGGCCTGCCGGTCTTCGCCTACCAGGTCTCCGGCGAATACAGCCAGATCAAGGCTGCCGCCGCCAATGGCTGGATCGACGGCGAGCGGGCGATGCTGGAAACGCTGCTTTGCTTCAAACGGGCCGGCTGCGACGGCATCCTCACCTATTTCGCGCCAGACGTTGCCCGTCTGCTGGCGAAGAAGGGCTGACCTTCACGGATTATTGTATTCGGCGCCGGGCTCCCCATATCTGGATGGCAACCTCAAAGGAGCCCGACAATGAGCCTCGACAGCAATTCGTCCTATGCCGCACCCGAAGACTGGCGTGCCTATAGCGGCGTGCTTTCGCGGCGCGTCTTCGCCTTCCTGGTCGACTATCTCTTCATCGGCCTTCTCTGGATACCGGCAGCGGTCGTCGTGTTCTTCCTCGGCGTTTTGACACTCGGCCTCGGCTGGCTGCTCTATCCGATCCTGTTCTTCGTGGTTGCAGCCCTCTATTTCGGCATGTCCGTCGCCGGCCCCTCCCAGGCCACGCCTGGCATGCGGATGATGGGCATTGCGATGATCCGCCTCGATGGCCGCAAGATTGATTTCGTGACGGCGATCGCCCATCTGGCGCTGTTCTGGATCCTGAATTCGGTCCTGACGCCGCTGGTTCTGCTTGCAGGCCTGTTCATCGAACGCTCGCGCCTCGTGCACGACCTGCTGCTCGGCACGGCTGCCGTCCGCACTTACTGACGCACTGACCGATTTCGTGACACAATGCACTCCGGCGGCACCGCCGGAGTGTTGACCTTTTTCATTCTTGCGCCATCCTAGTTGTCGACACACCTTGTTAGAGGATTCTCTTCAGCTGCAGATGAACACGCAGACCTCCCCCTCCCCGCAATTCTATCTGACGGCGCCTGCGCCGTGCCCCTATCTGGCGGGTGAGATGGAGCGGAAGGTCTTCACCCACCTCGTGGGGCAACGCGCGACAGAGATGAACGATCTGCTGACCCAGGGCGGTTTCCGCCGTTCGCAGAACATCGCCTATCGACCGGCCTGTGAATCCTGCCGCGCCTGTGTCTCCGTCCGGGTTCTCGTCAACGAATTCGATGTGAGCCGTGGCTTCCGCCGCGTCGAAGCCACCAATTCCGATTTGATCTCCACCGTCTTTCCCGCGCAGCCGTCCACCGAGCAGTTTTCCCTGTTCCGGCATTATCTCGATCACCGCCACCAGAATGGCGGCATGTCGGATATGTCGGCGCTCGATTATGCGATCATGGTGGAAGACAGCCATGTGCAGACGCGGGTCATCGAATACCGTCTGCGTGCGCCGGGTGACGGCATATCACCCCAACCCCGTGGCGAACTTGTCGCGGTCGCGCTCTCCGATCTGATGAGCGACGGGCTGTCGATGGTCTACTCGTTTTACAATCCGGAGATGGAGAAGCGGTCCCTGGGCACGATGATGGTGCTCGACCATATCCGCCGGGCCAAGGCGCTCGGCCTGCCGCATGTGTATCTGGGATACTGGGTGCAGGGCTCGAAAAAGATGGGCTACAAGACCCGGTTTCAGCCGCAAGAGCATCTGATGAACCAGGGATGGACGCGGTTTGCCCCTGACGTTGAGGAATAAACTCTCAGCACGCAATTGATGACTGGCCCCATTCAGGGGCCGAGACAGCCCTCCATGGCTCACCGGCCATGGAGGGCTGTTTGTTTTCAGGACAGCTTGCGGATGATGCCGTAGACGATGTTCTTGTTCTGGCCGAAACGCAGGGTGCACTCGACGTCGAGACCCTCCGTTGCTGCACGCATGATCCGCCACATGTCTTCTTCCGAACGCAGCAGCAAGGCCCAGTTCATGAAGGTTTCCATGTAGCCGTCGTCAGGAACTTCCTGCGAGAAGTTGGCGAAGAGGAAGGTGCCGTTCGGCTTCAGCATCTGCAGGCAACGCTGCGAGAGCTTGATCGCCACTTCGTCGGCGAGATAGTCATAGAGGCCGGCTGCGTAGACGAAATCGAAGGTGCCCAGGGTCTGTGCACGGGTGAGAACCGTGCGCACGGAACCGTTGACGGCCTCGACCGCCGTGCCGGCGAATTCACTGGCGACGGCACCAACGCTGAGCGGGTCCTGGTCCAGGGCGATCCAGCGCTTGATGGACTTGTTCTTGAGGGCCTCGGACATCGCGCCTTCGCGCAGATGGCCGGCCGCGATCGTCAGGATTTCGGCTTCGCCACCACGCGAGGAGGCAACGTCGTCAACGAACTGCGCCAGGAGATCGCGGCGCTCGCGCACTGCGACGCAGGCCGGCGACTGGCTGGTGAAGGCGTGAACAGCCTTGCCCATCGGGCTTGCGGCATCCAGCATCGGCTGGACGGACGGGTGGCCGTATATGAAATCGAGCAGGCCAGCATCACCCGAATAGCCGCGCGGCTTCTCGAAGGACCAGCGGGTGAAGGGATCCTCATGAAAATGGCGGGCGATGGCGTGGGTCTGGGCCAGAGGGATGAGTTGCTCCCAAACCTTCGGCGCATACCGGTTGCGAACCTCGTGAAGACCGGTCAGCAGCCGGATCATGATCTGACCGACGGGCGTCTGCTGCTCGAACTGCTGTTCTGCAACGCGCAGGTGAAGGGCCACTTCAGCACGCGCCAGCGCCAGGTCCTTGTCACTAAGGTCGGCCGAAGTCGAAAAAACCGTCGCCGCAATAGAGTCCGGCGTGATGAGGCTTTGCCCGTCGAATGCAATCTTCACGTCACTCACACTTCGCTCCTTTTTTAGTCAAATCTCACATTAATTCTTTGTAAACCATAGTCTCAGACGCAGAAAAGTGCACTGCGATTTTAGGAAGACTTTAAAACATAGTTAATACGTCAGCGAGCTAGTGTAGCGCGGCGCTTCACGTGCGCGCTTACGATGGAGTCGTGATGGATCGGGTCATCCAGAACCCAGTACGCGGTGATCGCGACACAAACGCGCGCATGCAGGGCGGGCGTACGTCCGGCGCGAGCCGAACCGCACCCCAGGCATGGAGCCCTCAGGCGGTCGACGCAAAGTCGCACTCCGCCCCTGCCCTCAACGCGCTCTACCAGAAGCACCGCGGCGCAACGCTGATGCGCCAGACCCGAAAAGGTCTCTGGTTGGCTGCACTGGTCTATGGTCTCTTCGGCGTAACCGATGCCTTTCTGATCCCAGACGTCGCCTTCGAGACCGTGATCGCGCGTCTGGTGGTTGCGATCCTGGCCATCGCCGTCATTGAAGTCTGTGTTGCGCGACGTGTTGATTTTCACTGGATGGATGTCAGCTGTGCGGCAACCGTCGTTGCCGGCTATGTCGCCTGGCTCGTTCCGGCCTCGTACACGACGGCCGAAGATGCGTTCCGCTTTTACATGCTGTTCGGCACCATCTTCATGATGAGTGCGAACCTGTTCTTCAATCTCGTCTTCCGTCTCTCGGTCCTGACGTCAGCGACGATTCTTGTCATTTTTCTGTACAGCATGCTGCATGCACCCGCGCTCTCTCTGGAACAGAGTGTGGTGGTCATCCTGTTCTACGTGTCTTGCTTCCTCTTCACCTCGTACGTGAACTGGAAACTCAACGAAGAACGCTACAACGTCTTCCTCAACGCCCTCGAAGCAGCCCACCAGCACAGCGAGGCGGAGAAGCGTGGGGAAGCGCTGGAACGCCTTTCGAACACCGACTACCTCACCGGGATGGAAAACCGTCGCGCCGTCGACAAGCGGCTCAGGGATTACTGGAACGAGTGGCAAAGTGAGGGCAAGGCTTTTGCGGCGATCCTCGTCGATGTCGACTTCTTCAAGAAGTACAATGATTTCTATGGCCATCAGGCCGGTGACCGCTGCCTGATCCTGGTCGCAAGCGTGCTCAACGACACGCTGAAGCCGCTGAACGCCACCGTCGGTCGTTATGGCGGCGAAGAGTTCATCGTGCTGTCGCGCGTGACGGGCCGCGATCAGGTGATGGCGCTTTGCGAGATCATCCGCAGCGCGGTCGAGGGGCTGCATCTGGTCCACGACCAGCGGCGCGATGGCCAGGCCTTCGTCACGGTCAGCGTCGGGGCATCTTATACCCGTCCGCAGAGCGGGCCGAAGCTCGAGCGCATCATCAACGAGGCAGACCGGGCACTCTACTCGGCCAAGGCCAATGGCCGTAACTGCATCCGGCTGTTCAATCCGAACGACCCGCTGACCAGCGACGACAACGAGAACATCGCCGCGACCCTGCGCATGGCGATCAAGAACGATCTCGTGCATCTCGCTTATCAGCCGATCCAGAACCTGCGCACCGGACGCGTCGAGGCGGTCGAATCCCTGATGCGCCTGAAGATGATCGATGGCACCCCGCTGTCGCCGGCCCAGTTCATTCCGGTTGCCGAACGCACCGGCGCCATTCTCGACCTCGGCCTCTGGGCGATCCGCCGGGCCTGCACGGAAGTGCTGGCGACCGGCGTGGCGCCCATGGCAAGTGTCAACGTCTCGGCGATCCAGTTGAAGTCGCGCGGCTTTGCGCTGGCCGTCTCAACGATCCTGGAAGAGACCGGCGTCTCCGGCTCGCAGCTAGCCTTCGAGATCACCGAAGGCATCGACATGGAGGGGCAGTCGGATGTCATCCGCTGCATCACCGACCTTCGGGCGCTCGGCATCCGCATCTGGCTCGACGATTTCGGCACCGGATTTGCCGGTCTCTCCTGGCTCAGGCTCTTCCCGTTCGACACGGTCAAGATCGACCGCTCGTTCCTGCAGGACGCCCGCCGCCCGGCCGGACGTGCGATGCTCGAAGATATCATCCGCCTCATTCGCAATCGCGGCCTGAAGATCCTGATCGAGGGCCTGGAAACGGCGGACCATGTCGACCTCATGCACGAACTGGGCATCGAACTCGGCCAGGGCTACTATCTCGGTCGCCCGGTTCCGATCGACGAAGTGCGGATCAAGGCGTTTCCACGACTGGCGAGCGTCTCTGGAATGTGACCGCGAAGCCTTGGAACCGACCCAGATTTGGACGGTCGCCACCTCTGCGATCCTGAAACGAAATCAGTAGTATCCGGCCAAATTCTAGTCTGGACGGATAAAAGCATGAGCACGGTCGACGCAACGCAACGGACCGGACACCCTGATTTCGCCGAGAAGCTTCTCAAACACACCTCGATCAAGGTCAGCGACAGCTATCTCGACGCCTTCCACAGCCATGTCGAGCCGGTGACCTATGACGCCGGCACGGTGATGTTCCAGAAGGGTGACGACAGCAGCTTTGCGATCCTGATCGCCGAGGGCGAGGTCGAGGTGTTTGACGCGGCGAGCGGGACCGTGCTCGCGATCGCCGGCGACGGCTCGCTGATTGGCGAACTCGGCCTGATCAGCGGTGATCCGCGCAGCGCGTCTGCGCGCACCATCACACCCGTTCGAGGCTGGAGGATCGACCGCTCCCAGTACCGGGAGTTTCTCAGCGATCGACCTGAACTGGCAACCCTCTTCTTCCGCAAGATCTATGCGCAGCTGTCGGCGAGCTATGGCAAGCTCCGGCAGCAATTCGTCGCGCTGGAAGATGCCGATCGGCGATACCATGCCCTCGCCTTCCTCTTCGTCACCATGGTTCTGATGATCAACATCTATGCCCTGGTGAACAGCCTCATCCTGACGCATCTCAAAGAGACGCATCAGGAGCAGGTGATGTTCTGGACGTCGCGGATCATGGAGATCTGGGGGGCCTTCGTCATCTGGGGCCTGACCGTGCGCTGCGGCCTGACGCGCCAGGACATGGGCATCCGGATGGAAAACCTCTGGAAGTCGATCGGGATGGGGCTTGCGATCAGTGCCGTGGCGCTGGCCGCCATGGCCTATTTCCGCACGATCCTTTATCCGGAACTTCAGGGCACACCCGTCCTAGATCCGAAGCTGGTGACGATCACCGTCTACACCTATATCCTGGTGGCGCCGCTACAGGAATGGATCTGCCGCGGCGTGCTGTTGACGGCGATTGCCGATCTCATGCCGGGCAAGACACGTCCGATGTCGGCGATCGTGATCACCTCGCTGATCTTCTCGACCCTGCATCTGCACTACTCGCAGTCGCTGGCCGTGGTCGCCCTCGTCTCCGGCATCGTTTGGGGATGGCTGTATCTGAAATATCGCAATCTTGCCGGGCCCATCGTCTCGCACTTCATCCTCGGCAATGCGGCCACGCTGATGGGCGTCTGGTCGATCTGGGAACGCGGCTGACAGACAAAAGCGGGCCGCGATGCGACCGGCTCCATTCGATGGAACGTCTCAGGATCAGCCCGAGAACTTGCCGCTGCGCGGGAAACCCTTCGGCACGAGGCGGCCAGCGGACGCACGATCCCCCTGCCATTCGACGAGTTCATCCTTCGTCTTGGTGAAGGTGCGGCCGGCGCTGTCTGCCCAGGTCAGACCGTCAGCCATCGAGAAGAACTTCACGTCGGAAATGCCGCCATCCTTGTAGCGCTGCAGGCGCACGCCCTTGCCACGGGTCATTTCCGGGATCTGCGCGAGCGGGAAGACGACGAGCTTGCGGTTCTCGCCAACAACGGCGAGATGGTCGCCGCTGACGGGCACCACGAGCTTTGCCTCATCCGGCATGCCGACATTCATCACCTGCTTGCCCTTGCGGGTATTGGCGATGACTTCGCCTTCCGGCACGATGAAGCCATTGCCCGCCGTCGAGACGAAAATCAGCTTGCGGCTGGAATCATGGACGAAGGCGGTCAGCACGTCCTGATCGTTTTCCATGTCGACCATGATACGCAGCGGTTCGCCATGGCCACGGCCGCCGGGAAGCTTGTCGCCGCCGAGCGTGTAGACCTTGCCGCCGGTCGTGACGACCAGGATCTTGTCCGTCGTCTGGGCCGGGAAGGCCACCTTCAATCCGTCGCCTTCCTTGAAGGTCAGCGACGAGGTATCGGCGATATGGCCCTTGAGTGCGCGGATCCAGCCCTTTTCCGAGATGACGACGGTGATCGGTTCCTTTTCGATCATCGCCTGCTGGATTGCTTCGACATCGGCATCAGGCGCGTCGGAGAAGACGGTGCGGCGGCGACCGAGTTCGGTGGCCTTGGCGTATTTCTTCTTCACCTCGCCGATTTCCCAGGCGACCGTCTGCCACTGCTTGTCCGTGGAGGCGAGCAGGGATTCGATCTCGGCCTTCTCGGACGACAGCGCCTCGTGCTCCTTGCGGATCTCGAATTCCTCGAGCTTACGCAGGTTTCTGAGGCGCATGTTGAGAATGGCTTCGGCCTGGTTGTCGGTCAGATCCCATTTGGCGATCAGGACCGGCTTCGGCTCGTCCTCCTCGCGGATGATCCGGATCACCTCGTCGAGGTTGAGATAGGCGATCAAAAGGCCGCCGAGGATTTCCAGGCGCCGGTCGATGGCGGCCAGACGGAATTTCGAACGGCGGACGAGCACGTCCTTGCGGTGGTCCAGCCACTCGGTCAGCACCTCGTTGAGGGCCATGACCTTGGGGACCTTGCCCTGCGAAAGCACGTTCATGTTGAGCGGAATGCGGCTTTCAAGCTCGGTCAGCTTGAAGAGCGATTCCATCAGCAGTGTCGCATCGACCGTGCGGCTCTTCGGCACGAGCACGAGGCGCACGTCTTCCGCACTTTCGTCGCGCACGTCTTCGAGCAGCGGCAGGCGGCGGGCAATCAGCAGTTCGGCGATCTTCTCGATCAGGCGCGATTTCTGCACCTGGAAGGGGATCTGGGTGACGATGATCTGGTAGCCGCCGCGACCGAGATCCTCGGTCTCCCACTTGGCACGCACGCGAAAACCGCCGCGACCGGTGCGGTAGGTTTCCAGCATCGACGCGCGGCTCTCGACGATCACGCCGCCGGTCGGGAAGTCGGGGCCCTCGATGCCGCCACGTTCCGGATGGGCCGGATCGGCAAACAGTTCCTCGACGGGTGCGCCGGGGTTCTTGATCAGATAGAGGGCGGCGTCGCAGAGTTCATGGGCATTGTGCGGCGGAATGGAGGTCGCCATGCCGACCGCGATGCCCGAGGCACCATTGGCCAAGAGGTTCGGGAAGGCGCCCGGCAGGACGGTCGGCTCGTCATCTTCCTCGTTGTAGGTCGGACGGAAATCGACGGCATCCTGGTCGATGCCTTCCAACAGAAGGGCCGCGACATCGGTCATGCGGGCTTCGGTGTAACGATAG
>JARXAK010000020.1 GCA_029865885.1 Rhizobium sp.
CCACAAGCCCGTTGACATAGTCGAGCGAGGCTTGAAGTTCGCTGCGCGTCGGATCTGTCAGGGCATCGGTGGCACGTGCGGCATACCAGGAATTGCCTGTGGCACGCGGAAGGCAGAAGGATACGCCGCGCACCGAGAGCCGCCCGACGACCTGCTCGATCATGTCCTCGGGCGATTGGGTTCGCCCGTGAACGAAGACGCAGAGAACGTCGGCTTCCGCCGGTGCTGAGCCTGCGGTCAGCGGCTCGCCATGAATGGCCATGATCGCCCCCGGATCAGAAGTTGGCGGGTTCGAGGCCGGCGATCAGTTCCTCGCGGCGATCCTCGAACCATGGCGGGAAGACGAGCGTCGAGCCGATGGCGTCGGCCGGCTCGTCCTTCGCCCAGCCACCTTCGACCGACCAGGCGATCTCGAAGAGTGCCCCGCCCGGCGAACGCACATAGCAGGACTTGAAGTAGTTGCGATCCTTCTGGTCGGAGACATCGGTGAAGCCGAGGCCTTCGATATGGGCCTTCAGCTTCAGCTGGTTCTCTTCGTTGACCGTGTTGAGCGCAAGGTGGTGGATGGTGCCACCCGATAGCGTCCAGGTGCCCTGCGGTCCGGTCGGCTGGTGGAGAACCTCGACCATGCTCGACGGTCCACCATTGTTCGGCACCGAGAACATCAGCCCTTCGTCACTGTCTGCCTCCTTCTGCATGCCCATGGCGATCGTCAGAAAGTCGTCCATCGAGGTGCGGTCGAAGACCGCGATGGCTGCGCCATAGATGCCGCGAATGCCCTCGGCCGCGCCAATGCCCTGGGCCTCGTTGGTGATCGGCGGGCGGGTGTCGGCCGGGCTCTCGACCAGTTCATGGTCGATGCCGCAGGGATGGGCGAGCGCCACGCGTGTAATGCCGAAGCGGCTGGTCTTCGTCGCCGGAATGCCGCGTTCGTTCAGCCTGTCGACCCAGAAATCGGCGGAACCGCCGGGAATCGACAGCTGTATGATCTTCGACTGGTTTGTGCCGCGTTTGCCAAAGATGCCGGGCTTCTTGAAGGGGAAGGTGGTGACGATGGTCGAGGGGTCGCCGTTCTTGGCGCCGTAGTACAGGTGATAGACCGGGATCACGCCATCGAAGAGCACGGTGCGCTTGATCGAATGCAGGCCAAGTGTCTTTGTGTAAAAGTCATAGTCCTCCTGAGCGCTGTCGGTGCTCAGCGTGAGGTGATGATAACCCGAGATGAACGACATGTTTCTTCTCCTCCAGAAACTGCAAATGCACGGATCGCGCCGATCCCCAACACACGGGCCCTCCAGCGGCTTGACTTGCCGCACCCGTCTTCTTGTGTCGGACCGTCTCCTCTCCAATGATCGGACTATATAGAGCCCCAGGCCATCTGTTGATAAAATTGCTTATGTTCTATATAGCAAATTGCTATGAAGATCGATGAACGTCACCTCGTCCAGCTTGCCGCGGTCGCCGAAACCGGAGGTGTTACGGAAGGGGCTGCCATGCTCGGCATGACGCAGCCTGCCGTTTCCCGCACCTTATCGATGCTTGAGCGCCGGGTGGGGGAGCCGCTCTTCACCCCCGGCAAGCGACCGCTGCAACTGACGCCGCTCGGCCAGCAACTTGCCATCCAGGGACGCTCGATCCTTGCTGCCTCGCGCAAGGCGGTGGAGGTTGTCCGCAGCTTCCAGTCGGGCACGGCGGGCCGGATCAAGGTCGGCGGTGTGCCGTTCTTCATGGATGCGGTGATCTCGCAGATGATTGCCACCTTCCAACTGCGTGAACGCGACATCATGGTTGAGCAGTCCTACGGCAACCTGCCGGATCTGCTCACCGAGCTTGATTCCAGCCAGATCGACGTTGCGATCACGCCGATCGGCAGTGTCGATCTGAAGAGCGATTTCGAGTTTCAGCCGATCCTGCCGGGGCGCAACGTGCTCACCTGCTCTGTCGGTCATCCGCTTTTGCGCAAGCGGCGGCTCAGCATCGACGACATCCTGACCTATCCCTGGGTCGCGCCCTTGCCGGGCTCTCCCCTGGTGCTCGACCTGCACAATATCCTGATCACACTGGGGATCAGCGAGCTGCAGGTCCGCTATTCCGGCGGCTCGCTCCTGTCTGTTGTCAACTACATCGCCGCGACCGATGCGCTGGCGATCCTGCCACATTCGGTTGTCTTTTCGTTCAAGGGCGAGAACAAGATCTCGATTGTGCCTGTCGATATCCCGCAGCCGGAGCGAACGCTTGGTATCATCACCAAGCGCCGGACCTATCCCAACCCGGCCTGCCGCAAATTCCAGGACCATATCGTCCGGGAGTTTACCGACTTGAAGAAGGTCATCGAGCGCCACGAACGATCGATCGTCTGGGGCGAGGGGCCTTTCCTTCCCGAGCGGGACCGCTGATCGCCATCCGCACGCGCGACGTCAAAAAAATTTTGCTGACCCTGTAACAGGTTCCGTTGCCGAGGGTCTTCTTCTCGGAAACGCCATTTCGCGAGTAAGGCCGCATGGACCGGACACAGCAAGAGAAGAAAGTCCCAGGAAGCACCTGGACGCGACCGAAGCGGTTCGACCGCAACCTCGTCGTCATCGGTGCAGGATCTGCCGGGCTTGTGTCGGCCTATATTGCTGCGGCAGCCAAGGCGAAGGTGACGCTGGTCGAGGCACAAAAGATGGGCGGCGATTGCCTCAATTTCGGCTGTGTCCCGTCAAAGGCGCTGATCAAGAGCGCCAAGATTGCCCATCAGATGCGTCATGCCGACCAGTATGGTCTTGCGGCGGTCGAGCCGAAGGTGCCCTTCTCCGCCGTGATGGAGCGGATCCATAAGGTGATCGCCGAGATCGAACCGCATGACAGCGTCGAGCGATATACGGGCCTCGGGGTCGAGGTTCTCCAGGGCTATGCCAAGCTGATCGATCCGTGGACGATGGAGATCGCCCTCAATGGCGGCGGCACGCAGCGGCTCACGACCCGCGCGATCATCATCGCGACCGGCGCCCAACCCTTCATACCCCCAATCCCCGGCTTGCCCGAGGTGGGTTATCTCACTTCGGACACTCTCTGGGAGCGCCTTCGTGATCGGCCAACCGCGCCACAGCGTCTCGTCGTACTCGGGGGTGGTCCGATCGGTTGTGAACTGGCGCAGAGTTTTGCGCGGCTCGGCTCCGAGGTCACGCAGATCGAGATGGCACCCCGCCTGATGAGCCGCGAGGACGAGGACGCGGCCCTGCTCGTCGAGGCCTCGTTGAAGGCGGATGGCGTCCATGTGCTGACGAACCACAAGGCGGTGGCCTGCGGCACAGAGCTTGGCGAGACGTGGATCGAGGTCGAGTCGAACGGCGAGCGCCGCCGGATCGGCTTCGACGAAATCATCGTTGCGGTCGGACGTGCGCCGCGTCTGAGGGGCTTCGGGCTCGAAGAGCTCGGCATCAAGGTCGATCGGGTGGTCGAGACCAATGAATACCTCCAGACGCTTCATCCCAACATCCTGGCTGCCGGCGACGTGGCCGGCCCCTACCAGTTCACCCATGTCGCCGGGCATCAGGCCTGGTTTGCGGCGATCAATGCGCTGTTCGGCGATCTCAAGCGCTTCAAGGCTGATTATTCCGTCATCCCCTGGGCAACCTTCACGGATCCGGAGGTGGCGCGCGTCGGTCTCTCGGAAGCAGAGGCCAGGGACAAGAAGATCCCGCATGAAGTGACGCGCTTCGGCATCGACGATCTCGACCGAGCAATTGCCGATGGTTCCGCCCGTGGTTTCGTCAAAGTGCTGACCGTGCCGGGCAAGGACAAGATCCTTGGCGTCACCATTGTCGGCGAGCATGCCGGCGATCTGCTGGCCGAATTCGTTTTCGCCATGAAGCACGGCCATGGGCTTGGCAAGATCCTCGGCACGATCCACATCTATCCGACGCTCGCCGAAGCCAACAAGATGGTGGCTGGCCAGTGGCGCCGCAATCACATCAACGGCTTCCTTCTGTCGCTGCTCGAACGGTTCCAGACCTGGAGGCGCGGATGATCGACGCGAGGATACTGCCGTTGCAGAAGGCGGCCCTGCAGCCTGTGGCTATGTTTCTGGCGCAACGTGGGGTGCGGGCTGATCAGATCAGCCTCATCGGCTTCCTGGTCGGGCTCGGAGCCTTCGCCGCGCTCTCTCTGGAATACTGGTTGACGGCACTTTTCTTCGTCCTCGCGAACCGCGCTCTCGACGGGCTCGATGGCGCGGTTGCCCGTATCCAGGGGCCGACCGATCGCGGAGCCTATCTCGATATCGCCCTCGACATGGTCTTTTACGCGCTGATCCCGCTCGGTTTCGCAATTGCGGCTCCCGAGGTCAATGCGCTGCCGGCGGCAGTTCTGATCGTCTCCTTCGTCGGCACCGGGTCGTCCTTCCTTGCCTTCTCTGCGATCGCCGCAAAGCTTGGACGCCAGGCGCCGGAATTTCCGACCAAGGGCATCTATTATGCTGGTGGTCTGGCCGAAGGGTTCGAGACCATCGTCGTCTTTGCCGTCATGTGCCTCCTGCCGGCGAGTTTTCCTGATATCGCCTATGGCTTTGCCGCGCTGTGCGGGTTGACGACCCTCCTTCGCTGGCGCCAGGCCTGGGTTGTCTTTTCGGGGGGCGCTCGATGAGCCTATCCCACCTCTGTTCCGTTGGTCGCGTTGAGCCGGTCGAGGGCGTTGCGCAGGGTCACTCGCGCCCGATGCAGAAGCACCCGCATATTGCCGTGGGAGATGTCGAGCAGCGCGCAGACCTCCGACGGATCGAGTTCCTGCTGGCCGCGCAGGATGAGAACCGCGCGTTGCGCCGGCGGCAGCGTTTCGATCGCGGCCTCCACATGTTGCAGGACGCTGCGCCCCTCGACATGGCGCTCCGGCGTGAGGTTTTCCCAGAGTTCCGGCTTCGTGCGCCAGTGGCCTCGATCGTCGAAGGCATCAGCCAGGCCTTGGCCATCACCCATATCGTCGAAGGATACAATGCGACCTTCACGCCGGGCACGGCTGCGCGCCTTGTTGATCAGGATGGTGTAGATCCAGCTTGCCAGCGAGCCGCGCCCCTCGAAGAGATCGATCCGACCGAGCACGGCCACCCATGTGTCCTGCACGACTTCTTCCGAAATGTCGTGTGCCTGAACGATACCCCTGCAAAAGCGGAGCATTGCCGCGTTGTGCCGGCGATAGAGCAGCTCGAAAGCGGCGGCATCTCCCTTGATCAGGCGCAATGCCAGGGCGCGATCTTCACCTTCAATCTGATCCACACCGCCCCCTGCCGTAGCCCGGGCGCCATTAGCGAAACAATCGCTGTCCATGTCCAGCCGCATTCGACCCCATCAAGCCATAGTGACCATGCGGTATCAGTCGCGGTGCGCGGCGGGATCTTACAAGACAGGCTGCAGCTTCCCGGAGATCGCCATGACTGACAGCCGTCCTCCGCGCGCGGGTGAGTGTCCGCCTGACGAAAGAGGCGTATACACGTCGCCGGACAAGGGCCGGGGTGGCGTTTGGCGTTTCGCGCCCGTCGCTCTCGTCTTTGCCGGCCTCGCGCTCGGTTACTTCCTGGGCCTGCAGGAGTATCTCAGTCTCGGCTTCCTCGCCGAGCAAAGGCAGGCGCTCAGAGCCTATGTCGACGCCCATTTCCTCTGGTCGGCGATGCTGTTCCTTGCCGTCTACATTCTGGCCGTTGCCTTCTCGTTCCCGGCGGCCTCGGTGCTCACGATCTTCGGCGGCTTTCTCTTCGGCTGGATGATCGGTGGAGCGCTGGTGGCCGTCGGCGCCACAATCGGCGCATCGATCCTGTTTCTTGCCACCCGCTCTGCTTTCGGTGGGTTTCTGCGCCACCGCGTGGACGGTGTTGTGAAGAAGCTCGCCGACGGGTTTCGCGAGAACGCCTTCGGCTATCTCTTCGTCATCCGTCTGGCGCCGGTCTTCCCATTCTTCGTGGTCAATATCGCTGCCGCCCTCTTCGACATCAGCCTTGCTCGCTTCTTTGCCGCAACCTTCTTCGGCATCCTGCCCGGAACGTTTGCCTATGCCTATCTGGGCCAGGGGGTCGACAGCGTCCTGGTCGCGGCTGAGGCCAGGGGGCAGGAAGCGCAGATTTCCGATCTGGTGACGCGCGACATCACGCTCGCCTTCTTCGCTCTGGCTCTGGTTGCGCTGATCCCGACCATCGCCCGGCAAATCCGTAAGCGGGGGGCGACGCGATGAGAGAGCAGTTCAACATGTGCGGGAAGGGTTGAGTGATGTTTCGATGCAGTGAAGTCGCCGAGCGTGCCAGCCTTCTGACTGACGGGGAACTCGGTTTTTGGCCGGCCCTCAACATGAAGCTTCATTTGGCCATGTGTCGGGGATGCCGGGCATTTATCGAGCAGATGCGGGTCACCCGCGATCTGACGGCAATGGCAGGCCTCGCGGAGGATCCGGTGCCGGGCGACGAGATAAAGGCTGCGCTGGCAAGGCGCCAGATGTGATCGATAAAGACATCATGAAATCCGCTCGATCTGGCAAGCGTAGTTCAGATGAAAGAGTTGCCGCAATGCGTGAGCGTCTTGCGGTCGATTGAAGGGAGAAGGGCAAATCATGCGATTGATGAAACGGATTTTCGCCGCCGGCCTCGTGGCTGCTGCCACAAGCCTTCCGGCTGTCGCGGCGGGTCCCGATCTATCCGATTGGGCTTTAATCGAGAAGGCCGCCTCAGGTCAGACGGTCTATTTCAACGCCTGGGGCGGATCGGAGAACATCAACGCCTATCTCGAATGGGTGGGTGCCGAGATGCAGGCGCGTTACGGGGTGACCGTCGTACAGGTGAAGCTTGACGATACCGCGAGCGCCGTTGCCAAGGTGATTGCCGAGAAGGCCGCGGGCAAGAATGAGGGGGGCGCGGTTGACCTCATCTGGATCAATGGCGAGAACTTCGTCTCGATGAAACAGCAGGATCTGCTTCTGACGCCGGGCTGGGCGACGTCGTTGCCCAACTGGCGCTATGTCGATGTCGAGAACCAGCCAACGATTCTGACTGACTTCACCGAGCCGACCGAGGGTCTTGAAAGCCCGTGGGGTGGGGCGAAGATGGTCTTCTTTTACGACAGCGCCCGCACGGAAACGTCGGCTCTGCCCGATAATGCCATGCAACTGCTCGACTGGGCGAAGAAGAACCCAGGCCGCTTTTCCTATCCTGCCCCTCCCGATTTCATCGGTTCGTCCTTTCTCAAGCAGGTGCTGAGCGAGGTGATTGGCGATCCGGCGAAGCTCTCGAAGCCGGTGAACGAGGAGAGCTTCGAGCGCGACGTCGAGCCGTTATTCGCCTATCTCGACCAACTCCACACGGTCGCCTGGCGGACGGGCAAGGCGTTTCCGCAGAACTATCCCGACATGAAGCAGAAGCTAGCGGATGGTGAGCTCGACATCATCTTCGCCTTCAACCCGGCGGAAGCCTCGGCCGGTATCAAGGCCGGAGAGCTGCCCGATACGGTGCGCTCCTTCACCTTCTCCGGCGGTACGCTCGGCAATACGCATTTCGTTGCCATTCCCTACAATGCCAATGCCAGGGAAGGCGCGCTGTTGACCGCGAATTTCCTGATTTCGCCCGAGGCGCAATTGCGCAAGCAGGATCCGATCCATTGGGGTGACCCGACGGTTCTCTCGATGGCGAAGCTAGCCGAGCCAGATCGCGCCGCCTTTGCCGGACTGGACCTCGGCGTTGCCACGCTTGCGCCGGATCAGCTCGGACCTGTCATTGCCGAGCCGCATGCAAGCTGGATGGAGCGAATCGAAGTCGAGTGGCGCCGCCGCTATGCCAGCGGCAACTGAGCCGTGAGCCAAGGGGTGAAGGCTCACGCTTTGGCTGACCGTGCGGTCGCGCTTCTGCCCCGAAGCGCGGTCGCCGTCACCCTTGGCCTTTTGCTGCTGCCGATCACCTTCGGTCTTCTCGGTACACTGCTGCCGGCTTTCGGCTACCTGCCAGCCCTTGGCGGTCGAGACCTGAGCCTCGATCCCTTGCGTGCTCTTCTTGCAACGCCCGGGCTCGTCCCGGCGGCGTTGCTCAGCCTTGTCACCGGTCTCGTTGCAACGGCTCTGTCGCTTGGCATCACGCTGGTGTTCGTTGCGAGCTTTGCGGGAACACCTGTTCTCTCCCGAGTCCAGCATTTCATCTCACCGCTCCTTGCTGTTCCCCATGCGGCTGCGGCTTTCGGGCTCGCCTTCCTGATTGCGCCCTCCGGTTTCCTCATCCGGCTTTTAGCGCCGTGGCTCGGCATCGAGCGGCCGCCGGACATTCTCATCCCGCATGACCCCATGGGGCTGGCGATGATCGCGGGCCTCGTTGTCAAGGAAACGCCGTTCCTCTTCCTGGTGACACTTGCGGCCCTGCCGCAGGTTGATCTTGCCGCTGCCCGCAGGCTGGCGGCGTCCCTCGGTTATGGACGCATCTCGGGCTTCGTTTATCTGCTCTGGCCGGCCCTTTATCGCCAGATCCGGTTCGCCGTCTATGCCGTCATCGCCTACTCGTCATCCGTGGTGGATGTCGCCGTGATCCTCGGTCCCAACCTTCCCGGCACGCTGGCCACGCGCCTGGTGCAATGGATGAACGATCCGGATCTTTCCGTGCGGTTCCTCGCTTCGGCCGGTGCCATCCTGCAGCTGCTGGTGACGCTTGCGGCGCTGCTCTTCTGGTTATCTCTGGAACGGGTCTCTGCGATGATCCGGCGCCTCTTTGCTGAGCGTGGGTATCGTTTCGCCCGTGATCGGGCTTTGCGCATGGTGTCCATGCTCGTGGTCGGCCTCATCGGAGGAAGCGTCTTTGCCGGGCTCGGCATCCTCGCCCTCTGGTCACTCGCCGGGCTCTGGCAGTTTCCCGACCTGCTGCCGCAGGACTTCACGTTTCGCAGCTGGATGGCGGCGCTTCCGCGCATCATCGATCCACTGGTGACGACGCTGGTGACCGGGCTCGCCTCGACCCTGATTGCCGTCGTGCTCACCATCGGCTGTCTGGAGCGCGAAATCGAGACGGGGCGAAACGGCGGTGACAGAACCCTGCTGCTTCTCTATCTGCCCCTCATCGTGCCGCAGATCGCCTTCGTCTTCGGCCTGCAGCTGCTGTTCGTCAGCAGTGGGAGCGACAACAGGCAGGTCGCCCTCATTCTCGTGCATCTTGTCTTCGTCCTGCCCTATGTCTTCCTGTCCCTGGCCGATCCCTGGCGCGCACTCGACCGCCGCTATGAGATGATCGCAACAGGGTTGGGGCGATCACGGATCTCGGTGCTTCTATCGATCCGTCTGCCAATGCTGATCCGTCCGATCCTCACGGCTCTTGCCGTCGGCTTTGCGGTTTCGGTCGGCCAATATCTGCCGACGCTTCTGATCGGGGAGGGCAGGCTTTCGACGATCACGACGGAGGCAGTCGCGCTCGCCTCCGGCAACAACCGCCGTGTCATTGGAGTTTATGCCCTGTTGCAGACGATCTTGCCTTTTCTCGCCTTCGCGCTTGCGGCACTTTTGCCTGCCGCACTCCATCGAAACCGCAGGGACATGAGGGTCTGACGATGCTGCAACCTCAGTCCGGGATTGGCCTTCGCCTCTCTGAGATCGTGATCCGTCTTGGCGAAAACCGTTTGATCGACCTCACCGCCGAGGTTCCCTCTGGCTCGGTTTTCACCGTGATGGGGCCGTCAGGGTCGGGAAAATCGACCTTGCTGTCCTTCATCGGCGGGTTTCTCGATCCGGCCTTTCGGGCAGAAGGCGCCGTCTCCGTCGACGGTATCGACCTCCTGTCGCTCGCACCCCAGGCGCGCCGCGCCGGTATCCTCTTCCAGGATCCGCTGCTCTTTCCGCATATGTCGGTCGGCGCCAATGTCGCCTTTGCCATTCCTGCTGAGGTTTCCGATCGAAAGTTGCGGCGGCGCATGGCGGCCGAGATCCTGACGGAGATGGAACTGACAGGTTTTGAGGACCGCGATCCGGCGACCTTGTCGGGCGGGCAAAAGGCGCGGGTGGCGCTTGCCCGCGTACTCGTCTCGCAGCCGCGATTGCTGCTGCTCGACGAGCCCTTCTCCAAGCTCGATATGGACCTGCGCGCCCAGATGCGCACGCTCGTTTTCGCGCGGGCCTGCAGCGCCGGTCTGCCAGTCATTCTCGTAACGCATGACGAGGCCGATGCGGAGGCGGCAGGCGGTCCCGTCCATCGCCTTGGGGGCAGGGGAAAAGGTCATGTCTAAGCCTGGCGGCCTGCATTCCGAGATCGTGCTTCTTGGCGGTGGCCACGCGCATGTCGAGGTGG
Organism: Rhizobium sp.; assembly: GCA_029865885.1. GTDB lineage: Bacteria > Pseudomonadota > Alphaproteobacteria > Rhizobiales > Rhizobiaceae > Allorhizobium. Next base: position 10,268 of record JARXAK010000020.1, read on the forward strand.
TGCGCCGGTTGGGGCGCCTTGGTCTGGGCGCAAGCATCACGCTGGTCTCTCCCTCGCGGCATGCGCCTTACTCAGGAATGCTGCCGGGGCACATCGCCGGGGAATACGGTTTTGACGATTTTCATATCGATCTCGCATCTCTTTGCGCGCGCTTCGGCGTCACCTTTCTCGAAACACTGGCGACCGGCATCTATCCCGTACGGAAAATGGTCGCGCT
>JARXAK010000093.1 GCA_029865885.1 Rhizobium sp.
GCCGGGGCTGACGGGCGCTGCGACAGGCCGCGCGATGCACCGCCTCCCTCCTGCCCCGTCTGGAAGCGCCGCAGCAGTTCGGCAAGGCTCGACGCTTCCTGCGCAAGCCCGGCAGATGCCGCATTCATCTCCTCGACCATCGCCGCATTCTTCTGCGTCGCCTGGTCCATGTGGTTGACCGCCTGATTGACCTCGCCAAGGCCGACCGACTGTTCCTGCGCGGCAGAGGCAATCGCGTCCATATGTTCGTTGATCGCCTGGACGAGGCCGGCAATCGCCGTCAGGCCGTCGCCGGTCTCGTTGACCAGCTTGACGCCCTCACTCACCGCCACTTCCGAATTGCCGATCAGCGCCTTGATCTCCTTGGCGGCATTGGCCGAACGCTGCGCAAGCTCGCGCACTTCCTGGGCAACGACCGCAAAGCCCTTGCCCGCTTCACCGGCGCGTGCTGCTTCAACGCCCGCATTCAGGGCCAGAAGGTTGGTCTGGAAGGCGATTTCGTCGATCACGCCGATGATCTGGCTGATCTGCTTGGAGGAATGCTCGATCCGCTCCATGGCGGTCACGGCATTGCCGACCACAACGCCGGACTGCTCGGCGCGGCTGCGGGTATTGCGCACGATGTCGCGCGCCTCGCCGGTCCGCCGCGAGGTCGAAGTGACGTTGGAGGTAATCTCCTCGAGGGCTGCTGCGGTCTCCTCAAGCGAGGCCGCCTGCTGTTCGGTGCGTTTGGCCAGATCGTCGGAGGCATGCGAGATCTCGCCCGAGCCGCCGGAGACGGCATGGGCCGAACGACCGACCGAGACCAGCACACCGCGCAGCTGCTGCACAGAGGTGTTGAAGTCGTGGCGGAGTGCCTCGAACTGCGGCGCGAATTGCTCGTCGATCTCGCACATCATATCGCCGGACGCGAGCCGCTTCAGGCCTGCCGCAAGCGTACCCGTCGCCCGTGTCAGACGTTCCTCCGCATCGGCTTCCGCCCGCGCCTGAACCTCGGCACGCTCGCGTTCGGCACGAACACGACCCTCCGACGCCTCGGCTTCAAGCTCCGCATTGCGGATCGCCGCCTCACGGAAGACCTCGACCGAATGCGCCATCACGCCGATCTCGTCCGAACGGTCCGTGTAGGGGATCGCCGTATCGCGGTCACCGTCTGCGAGCGTCTTCATCCGCCCGGCGGTCGCATGGATCATCCGTGACACGGTCCGCACCACGAAGAAGAACAGCCCGAGCACCACCATAGTCACAGCGATGACAATCACGGCCCCTTTGACGAATTGCGCATAGAGGTTGTCGATCTTCTGCTGGGCGCCCTTGGTCAGCAAGGCATCGGTCTTTGCAATGAGTTCAGCCATCAACCCGGCCTGAGCACCGGTGATTTTGCCCCACTGCTCAACGGCTGCGGGATCGGCTGCGGCTGGCGCATTTTCACGGATCTTCAAACGGCTCGCCTGCAGGAACTGGCCCTCGGCCCCGGCCTGAAAGGCATCATAGGGCTGCACGATCTCGGCTGGCAGGAACTCCCTGAGCAGGGGCGTGAAGCGATCACGCAAACCGTTGGCATGCAGGAAGAAAGCGTATTGCATCTGGTCGAGCGGCTGCCCTCCCAGCGACTGAATGCCCATCAAGATTTCGATCAAGCCGGCGTCATTGACCTGCATGAGGGCGTAGTAACCATCGATCAGCCGCGCAAGCTCAAGATCCTGAATGGTTGCACCGGATCGGCGCACCAGATCGAGCCCGGCACCGGATGCCGGCTGCAGCACGAAGAGCGCCTCGTCCTGCGTTGCCTTCCCGGCATCGACATTCTGCCGATAGGTCGCAAGCCCCGGCTCCTTGGAAAGGATCAGCGCGAAGGCCTTTTCTATCGTTTCATCCTTGCCACCTTGAGCCTGCCAATCGGCATAGGCAGCCTTGAGCGTTGCCAGCCCGTCGTCGACAGCCTGGCGGCGCGCCATCCGGTTTTCAGGTGTGGCAAAGGCTTCCGCCGGCAGGACTTGGGCAATTCCACCCCCGGCCATGGCGAGCGTCTGGACCACCATCTGGCGGTCGAGCACCGCATATTGCTGATAACTGTTCCAGACCGAGGTAATACTCAGCCAAAGGAAGGCGATCAGCGGCGCCGTGGCAATGAGATAGAGTTGTTTGCGAAGTGATAGTGCGGCCATGTAACCTCCCGATGCTGCGCTGGATCCGGCAAAAGGCCACTCCACCAGCGCGCGAAAACGGTACGCATCACGTATTAAAGAATCTCTAAAACACGACAGGTCAAGCGGTTCATCTCCCGGACTTTTTTTATGATCTGAAACAAAAAGGCCGGCTTCTTTCGAAGCCGGCCCAGCGGATCTGCACGGTGTGATTGTGGCTCAGCGGGTCAGGCGCTTATAGGACTGGCTGCCCGGGTTGAGCGCATCGGGGCCGAGACGGCGCACCTTGTCCTGCTCGTAGTCCTCGAAGTTACCTTCGAACCATTCGACATGGCCGTCACCTTCGAAGGCGAGAATATGCGTCGCGAGACGGTCGAGGAACATGCGATCGTGGCTGATGATGATGGCGCAGCCTGCAAAGGCTTCGAGCGCGCTTTCCAGTGCACCCAGCGTTTCGGTATCAAGATCGTTGGTCGGTTCGTCGAGCAGCAATACGTTGCCGCCGGCCTTCAGCATCTTGGCGAGATGCACGCGGTTGCGCTGACCACCGGAGAGATTGCCGACCTTCTGCTGCTGGTCGCCACCCTTGAAGTTGAAGGCGCCGCAATAGGCACGGGAATTCATGTCAAACTTGCCGAGCTTGATGATTTCGGCACCGCCGGAAATTTCTTCCCAGACCGTCTTGTTGGCATCAAGCGAATCGCGGCTCTGGTCGACATAGCCCATATGCACGGTTTCACCGATGCGGATCGAACCGGCATCTGGCTTTTCCTGGCCGGTGATCATCTTGAACAGCGTCGACTTGCCCGCACCGTTCGGACCGATGATGCCGACAATGCCGCCCGGCGGCAGCTTGATCGACAGATCATTGATCAGGGTCCGGCCTTCGAAGCCCTTGGTGATGCCTTCGAGCTCGACGACCACCTGACCGAGACGCTCGGAGACCGGGATGATGATCTGCGCATCGCCGGGCCGGATGTTCTCGGCCGCATCCACCAACTGTTCGTAAGCCTTGATACGGGCCTTGGACTTGGCCTGACGCGCCTTCGGGCTGGATGCGATCCATTCCTGTTCGCGCGACAGGGCCTTCTGGCGGCCGGCCTCCTCGCGGCTTTCCTGCTGCATGCGCTTGGCCTTGGCCTGCAGGTAAGCGGAATAGTTGCCTTCGTAGGGAATGCCACGGCCGCGGTCGAGCTCGAGGATCCAGCCCGTGACGTTGTCGAGGAAGTAGCGATCGTGGGTGATCATCATGACGGCGCCCGGATAGTCGCGCAGGTGCTTTTCAAGCCAGGCGATCGTCTCGGCATCGAGATGGTTGGTCGGTTCGTCGAGCAAAAGCAGGTCCGGCTGCGAGAGCAGCAGACGGCAGAGCGCGATACGGCGGCGTTCACCACCCGAAAGCAGGGTGACGTCGGCATCCCTGGGCGGGCAGCGCAGGGCTTCCATCGCCATTTCGACCTGCTGTTCCAGATCCCACAGGTTCTGGCTGTCGATGATGTCCTGGAGCTTGGCGCCTTCGTCGGCGGTCTCGTCGGAATAGTTCATCATCAGTTCGTTGTAGCGGTCGAGCACGGCCTGCTTGTCGGCGACGCCTTCCATGACGTTCTCGAACGCGGTCTTGGCCGGATCGAGATGCGGCTCCTGCTCGAGATAGCCGACGGTCGCACCTTCGGCGAGCCAGGCTTCACCGGTGTATTCCTTGTCCTGGCCGGCGATGATGCGCAGCACGGTCGACTTACCCGCACCGTTCGGGCCGAGGATACCGATCTTGGCATCGGGATAGAACGAGAGATGGATATTCTCAAGAATCTTCTTTGCGCCGTAGGACTTGCTAAGTCCCGACATGTGATAGATGAACTGGCGTGCCATGGGGTCTTGCTCCGGCGGGAATGGGAATTTGCCGCTATGTAGGCGAAACTGGCCGCGCGCGCAATGCGAAGAGCGCTTTCATGCCGGGACATTCTCCTGCCCCGTCATCTTCTCCACTGCTTCACATCAGCCGCTCGTGGTCGATCCGGAAGAGGCGCAACCTGCCCTCCCCCTGAACCGGCAGCGGCACCAGCCCCGGCCAGCCTCGATTATTGGCCAGCGCCGAATAAAGGGGCGCGTCTTGGGCGGAAATTTCGAACGGCACATGGCAGACGGCCACGTAGTTGAACGGAGCAAGTGCCGCCTGCCGCTGGACTTTGTCGTCCATGGCGAAAACTGTGAAGCTCGCGCGAATGCCCGGCGCGGCCCGATGAAATGGGATCGCGCCGACTGATACGCCAACCGGAACGTTTCGGGCAAGAGCAAGGCCGAGACCGGTGGGCGCCAGGATCCGGCCCGGTGCAAGGGCACGCAATTCGGCATAGTCGTCGTCGCGGCAATCATCGCCGGACATCAGCCACACAGCATCCTGCTGCGCAGTCCTGGCCGGGACGGCAAGATAGAGAGAACCGATCAGGACAGGGAAAGCCATAACGCACAGCAAGCTCACGAAGCGGCCCGCCTTGTTACTGGCAAGGTCAGACCAGACCGCCAGCGTGAGCGGCAGATAGAGCGGCAGAAGCGCGACCGGAAAGCGGATGTAGCGAATAAGCCCATAGGTCATCAGCAGGGCGCTGGTGGCGAAGAGGAAGGCTGCCCAGTGCCGGAAACTCTGCCGTGTTTCGCGGCGCCACAGGGGGCATGCAAAGATCGCGATCACCGAGGTGACAGAGAGGAATGCCAGCATCGCAATGCCGGTCGCCCCCTCCTGACGAAAGGCCAGGATCGTCTGTTCCTGCTGGATCCGGTCGAACCAATAGGTTTTTGAGACCGGATCGATCATGTGGTAGGGGCCGGACAGGCACCCCGGATAAAGCAAGGCGAGTGCGAGTGTCACCGCACATCCCCCAAGCGCCAGCACCGTCAGCCGCGATAGCCAGCGTGTATCATCGGAAATGAACCGGGCCAAAAGCCAGAAGCAAGCAGCATAACCGCAAAGCGCACTCAAGAACGGCGCGGAAAAGGCATCGCAGGCGGTCTCCGTCAGCCCCTCAGGTCCGACGAAGAGCAGACCCGCCAGCAGGGCTGCCAGGCCCATGGCGAGACCCGTATCGGCGAGCATCTGCCGGCTTCGCTCGGCGTTTAGAATGAAACCGATGGCAACGAGCGCTAGGGCAACGGCGACGAACGGCAGACATTCAAGCCCGATGATCAGAGACAGCGTGGCGCCTGTGCCGACCAACCAGCCGCCTCGCCCGCCTTTCGTCACCAGCCCCAGCATGATCAGGAGCATCAGAAGCATCTGCATGTTGTGGTGATCTATCCGCCCCGGCGAGAATTCCCAGGCAGCGAGGATGAGAAGCAGCCCGACGAGCACGAAGGACGCACGCGAAAGCCGCTCGCCCGGCGTGATCTCGCGAACGAAACGCACGGCGAGCAAGGCCAATCCGGCCAGAAGGACGGGCGGCCACACCAGCGTTGCCACCTGAAGAGCGCCGTCCAGGCCCAGCAGGGGACGCAAGGCCGAAGCGATCACCACATAGGGAAGATCGACCAGGCGCGACCAGGGCGATTGGTAGACCTCCGGTAACTGGATCATTGGCAGTCGGAGATCGTACCAACCACCCACCTCCAGGAGATGGCGGATCTGGATCAGACGCAGTTCGTCGTCGATATCACCGAAGAAGGAGATCCCGTCGAGCCTGTCGAAAACAACGACCGCAAGAAGAACAGCGACCAGCACGAGAAAGTGACGCGCAGAACCGCTCGCGCCCTGTTTGGTCTCAGCTTCGCACATTCAGAAATCCTGCCTGTCTGGTTGGGCAAACGCTAGCCTGCAAGGAATGAACATTTCCTTTGTCCGCAATACTGCTGATTGACAGAGCAGACGGCGCGGGCAACACACGGGAAAGGGTCGAAGGGGAGGCATGGATGTTTTCGGATCTACTTTGGCTGGACGCGCCGAGTGGCGCCCGCCTCGCCTATCACCACCAGACCGCAGAAACCGCCGCACGCGGCATCGTTTTGATCTGCCACGGCCTGGCCGAGCATTCGCGCCGCTACCAGCAATTCGCCGCAGCGCTCTCCACTCAGGGCTATCACGTCTACGCCCATGACCACCGTGGCCATGGCGAAACGACAGCGCCGGATGCAACCCTCGGCCTCTTCGCTCGCCGGGACGGGGTCGCCAAGGTGATCTCCGATGTCATGGCGATGCGCGACCTCGCCATCGAAAATCATCCCGGTCTTCCGGTCATCCTTTTCGGGCACTCGATGGGCGGTCTGATCGCGCTCAATGTGGCGGCCGAGCATCCGCAGGTCTTCCGCGCCCTGACGATCTGGAACTCGAACTTCAATCCTGGCCCGGCGGGGCGATTCGCTGAGGGCGTGCTTTATCTCGAACAGATGCTGAAGGGGTCCGACGTCCCGTCGCTGATCCTGCCCAAGGCCACCTTTGCCGCCTGGGGCCGCGCCATCCCCGGCCACCGCACCGCCTTCGACTGGCTGTCGCATGATCCCAGGGAAGTCGACGCCTATATCGCCGACCCGCTCTGCGGCTTCGATGCCAGCGTCTCGATGTGGCGCGACATCTTCCGGCTGACCTTTGCGGGCGCAGCCCCAGAACGCCTCGCCCGCCTGCCACAGCGGCTGCCGGTCTATCTCGTCGGCGGCGGCCAGGATCCGGCAACCAACAAGGGCCGCGAAATCCGCTGGCTTGGCCAGCGCATGCTCGATGTCGGCATGACCGATGTCGAAACGACCGTGTACGACAACCTGCGTCATGAGACGCTGAACGAGATTGGCCGAGAGAAGGCCACCACAGATTTCCTGACATGGCTCGGCAATCTCGGTCCTTGAGATCGCGAGATCTTGCCGAAACGGAATGATGCCATGAGAGAATATCAGGTGCGAATGGCAAAATGCGGCGATATAGCTCAACTGACAGCAGTTCTTGTCATGGCAGGCCATCAAATTCCGTCGGATCGCCTGGACTGACGACACCGCACAGGATCGCGTAATGACGCCCAAGCCCTCCGCCCCGCCACCGCTATCAGGCATCCGCGTGATCGAGCTCGCCCGTGTACTCGCCGGCCCCTGGGCCGGCCAGATGCTCGCCGATCTCGGTGCCGACGTGATCAAGGTGGAAAACCCTGAAGGCGGCGACGATACCCGCGCCTGGGGGCCGCCCTTCGTCGAAGGCGTTGATGGCGAAAACCTCTCGGCGGCCTATTACCACTCGACCAACCGCAACAAGCGTTCGATCGCAGTCGACCTCAAGACGCCGGAAGGCCAGGAAATTGTCCGCCGCCTCTGCGCCACGGCCGATGTGGTCATCGAGAACTTCAAGCGCGGCGGCCTTGAGAAATACGGCCTCGACTACGAGAGCCTGAAGGCGATCAACCCGAAGCTCGTCTACTGCTCGATCACAGGCTTCGGCCAGAACGGCCCCTATGCCGATTTCGCCGGCTATGACTATATCGTCCAGGGCATGTCCGGCTTCATGTCGATAACAGGGGAGAAGGACAGCGAGCCGATGAAGGCCGGTGTTGCCATCGCCGACATCTTCACCGGCATCTATGCCGTCACCGCCATCCAGGCCGCCCTCATCCATGTCATGAAAACAGGCCAGGGCCAGTTCGTTGACATGGCCCTGCTCGACGTCATGTCGGCAGTGCTTGCCAACCAGAACATGAACTATCTGATCTCCGGTAAGCCGCCGACCCGGCTTGGCAATGCCCATCCAAACATCAGCCCCTATGAAGTCGTGCCAACCGCCGACGGCCACCTGATCCTCGCCGTCGGCAATGACGGGCAGTTCAGGCGCCTCTGCACGATCCTTGGCATCCCCGCTGTTGCTGAGGATGAGCGCTTCGCCACCAACAAGGCCCGCGTCGCCAACAAGATCGAGGTCAGGGCCATCGTCACGGCAGAAACTGTGAAATGGTCGAAGCGCGACCTGCTCTCCGCCTGTGAGGCCAATGCCGTGCCGGCGGGGCCGATCAACTCGATCGAGGAAATGTTCGCCGACCCGCAGGTTCAGGCGCGTGGCCTGAAGATCGACCTGACGGACGACAAGGGCACGGTGATCCCCGGTGTTCGCACACCGATCGTGCTGTCAGAGACCCCCCTGCGCTATGAGCGCCCGAGCCCGCGCAATGGCGAGCACGGAGACGAAATTCTGGCCGAACTGGCCGAGCTGGAAAGGAAGACGCAATGAAGAGAACCGGCGGTGAACTGATCGTCGAGGCGCTGAAGGCCAACGGCGTCGAGCGCGTGTCCTGCGTTCCCGGCGAAAGCTATCTGGCTGTGCTCGACGCGCTGAAGGACAGCGGCATCGAGACGCTGGTCTGCCGCCAGGAAGGCGGAGCCGCGATGATGGCAGACACCTGGGGCCGACTCACCGGCAAGCCCGGCATCTGCATGGTGACCCGTGGTCCGGGCGCCACCAATGCCTCTGCCGGCCTGCATGTCGCAAAGCAGGATTCGATCCCGATGATCCTCTTCATCGGCCAGATCGGACGCGACATGAAGGAGCGCGAAGCCTTCCAGGAAGTCGAATACCGCCGAGCCTTCACCGAATTCGCCAAATGGGTCGGCGAGATTGATGACGCCCGCCGCATCCCGGAATTCGTCACCCGCGCCTTCGCCGTCGCCACCTCAGGACGCCCCGGCCCCGTCGTGCTGACGCTGCCGGAAGA
>JARXAK010000145.1 GCA_029865885.1 Rhizobium sp.
TGGCATCAAGTTCGACGCGCTGGTGCGCAATGCCGACAAGATGCAGATCTACAAGTATGTCGTCCATCAGGTCGCCAATGCCTATGGCAAGACCGCGACCTTCATGCCGAAGCCGATCTTCGGCGACAACGGCTCGGGCATGCATGTGCATATGTCGATCTGGAAGGACGGCAAGCCGACCTTCGCTGGCGACGAATATGCCGGCCTGTCGGAAAGCTGCCTCTTCTTCATCGGCGGCGTGATCAAGCATGCCAAGGCGATCAATGCTTTCTCCAACCCGTCGACCAACTCGTACAAGCGTCTGGTTCCGGGTTATGAAGCGCCGGTTCTGCTCGCCTATTCGGCCCGCAACCGTTCGGCCTCGTGCCGCATTCCGTTCGGCTCCAACCCGAAGGCCAAGCGCGTCGAAGTCCGCTTCCCGGATCCGACAGCAAACCCCTACCTCGCTTTCGCCGCCATGCTGATGGCTGGTCTCGACGGCATCAAGAACAAGATCCATCCGGGCAAGGCCATGGACAAGGATCTCTACGACCTGCCGCCGAAGGAACTGAAGAAGATCCCGACGGTCTGCGGCAGCCTGCGCGAAGCGCTCGAAAACCTGGACAAGGATCGCAAGTTCCTGACCGCCGGCGGCGTCTTCGATGACGACCAGATCGATTCGTTCATCGATCTGAAGATGCAGGAAGTCATGCGCTTCGAAATGACCCCGCATCCGGTCGAATTCGACATGTACTACTCGGCCTGATCGCTCGAGTGTCTCGACAAGGCGCCGGCGGAGAGATCCGCCGGCGTTTTTCGTTGCCGATGGTACCGTTTGCGAGGGCAATCGGCTTTCGCCGGCGCCGACTTCGCGCTAGCAATGGGGGAGACATTCCTCCCGGCATCAGCGACCCTTCATGTCCGCCTCCCCCAAGACTTCCGATCCGCGCCTCTACGACTGGCTGCTGTTTCTGCTGGCGCCGGTTTTCTTTTCGTCGAACCTGATCTTCGGGCGGGGCATTACCGGCGAGGTCGGGCCGTTCACGACGGCACTTTTGCGCTGGGCGGGGGCCGCGATCCTGATGTCGCCCTTTATCTGGCGGGAGCGGGAGGCATGCCTTGCCTTCGTCCGGCAGCATACGGCGCTCTGGCTGACGCTTGGCATTCTCGGCATGGGCATCTGTGGCGGCGTGGTCTACTGGGCGCTGACGCTGACGACGGCTTCCAATGCGACACTGATCTACACCACCTCGTCGCTGTTCATCATCCTGTTCCAGTGGCTGTTCCAGAAAAGGGCAATCACGCGGCTTGAGCTGGTGGGTATGGTCGTCGCCTTCGCCGGCGTCGTCGCGATCGTGCTGAAGGGACACCCTGGGGCGCTGCTCAAACTCACCTTCAACATCGGCGATCTCGCGATCCTCGTCGCGGCAATTGCCTTTGCCGCCTATTCCCTGCTGCTCAGGCGCCCTTCGGTGCAGGCCATGCCGCCACTGGCGCTCTTTGCGCTTTTGGCGCTGTCCGGCTGCATCGTTCTCGTGCCGCCGGGGTTGATCGAGATGGCTTCCGGTGGGCTAATGCCGGATACGGGGATGGAATTCGCCAAGCTCGGCGGGATCATCCTCTTTGCGTCGCTTGCCGCTTTCTACTGCTTCCAGCATGCCGTGCAGGTCTTCGGACCCGGTATCGCCGGCATGACACTCTATCTGATGCCGCCGATGTCGATCCTGATGGCGGTCATTTTCCTCGGGGAACGCTTCGAGAGCTACCATGCCGTGGGCATCGTGCTGGTGACGGGTGGCCTTGTTCTTGCCACCGCGCCCGGACGGAAGCCGGGCTAAGTGTGGCATCCGGCCGCGTCGTCATACACCATCTCTTGATTTCGCCCGGCTTTCTTCCCAAATATGACAGGGAAAGGAAGTCAAACCATGAAACAACGAAGCGCTAAATTTGGTATCGGGGACGTCGTACGGCACAAGGTCTTTCCGTTCCGCGGCGTGATCTTCGATGTTGATCCGGAATTTGCGAATTCCGAGGAATGGTGGAATGCGATCCCGGCCGAAGTCCGTCCGCACAAGGACCAGCCCTTCTACCATCTGCTCGCGGAGAACTCCGAGACGGAATATGTGGCCTATGTCTCCGAGCAGAATCTCGAGCGGGACCAGAGCCAGGAGCCGCTGCGCAATCCGCAGATCCAGCAGATCTTCGTGATGGAGCAGGCCGGGCGCTACAAGCCGAAGATGAACTTCGCGCACTGACCGCAGCACGTTGCGACAAAACAAAGAAGCCCGCGTCGGATGACGCGGGCTTCTGGCATTTCAGCTCTCAAGAGCGGATCAGTTGCCCTGCTTGGCAGCGTTCTGGGCGTCGGTGATCGCCTTGTTGCGCTCTTCCTGCTTCTTCTGCATGGCTTCCTGCAGGAGACGCTGGCGCTCTTCGGCCTGCGACTGCGACATGGCTTCGCCATCGAAAGCGCCGGTAAAGCCTTCGAGCGGGATCTTGATCGGGTTCGGCGCGCGGCGGAAGTTGATCGAGGTGAAGACCACTTCATTGCCCTTCTTCAGGCTCGCGATAACTGCGTCCGTCAGCGGGATTTCAGCCGTGCAGCGATCCGGAAGGCAGACGGCGTAGTCGAGCTTGGTGCCCTTGGCGCCATCGATCTGCATGGTCACGCCCGGCGGGATGAGGCGCGCCGAGGGAACCGTGACCTGCAGCAGTTTGCGGTTGACCTTGCCTTCGACGGTGATCAGGCCGACGGCCGTGATCAGCTGGCCGTTTGCAGCCACGAGCTGGTTCTGGACCACGCAGACATCGGATTCTTCCTGCTTGGCGCAGGTCTTGAACCACTTGGCCGGAGCCGGAGCGGCCGCATCCTGGGCCTGGGCGACAACCGGCATGGCGGTGGCGGCGAAGGACACTGCGAGAGCAGACACAGCCGTCCGCGTTGCGTTGCTAAGTTTGAACATCATACGTATTCCGTCTCCTGAAAACCCCTGTCGCGCGGACTTTTCTGCCGCGTCATTCGCCGGTCTTGTCTGCCCTCACCTGTCGTTCAAATGAGGCAAATACATGACCCTGCGATCCGGCTCACCTGTTACATTGCGGCGGCCGGAATATCCAGCATTTCTTTGGCGCCGGATCGACTCACCCTTTCTCAATCCCACCCGCTTGTGTTGGTTTTGTGGTGAATGTGCTAGCCTTGCAGCACATTCCAGATTCTATTCCGGGGAGGATAACAACTTTGCGCCGTCTTTTCTTCACCCTGCTCCTGCTGCCATTTGCTGCCGTCGCGCAGGCGGAGCCGATGCACGGGATCGCCATGCATGGCGAGCCCGCCCTTGCTCGCGACTACACGCATTTTCCCTACGTGAACCCGGGGGTTAAAAAGGGTGGCAAGGTCAATTACGGCGTTGTCGGCACCTTCGATGCGCTGAACCCCTTCGTGCTCAAGGGCATGCGAACCACAGCGCGTGGCGTCTGGGACCCGGAATTCGGCAATCTGCTCTATGAGCCGCTGATGACGCGCTCGGCAGACGAGCCCTTCTCGCTTTACGGCCTGCTGGCCGAAAGCGTCGAATGGGATGCGGACCGCAGCTATGTGCAGTTCAACATCAATCCAAAGGCCAGATGGCATGATGGCAAACCGGTCACTCCCGAAGATGTGATCTTCACCTTCGAACTGCTGCGGGACAAGGGGCGCCCGCCCTTCAACGGCCGGCTGAATGCCGTTGCCAAGATGGAGAAGGTCGGCGAGCACGGTATCAAGTTCACCTTCAACGAAAAGGCCAACCGCGAGACGCCGCTGATCTTCGCTTTGTCGACCCCGATCCTGCCGAAGCATGCAATTGATCCTTCGACTTTCGACCAGGGCGGGCTCGCCATTCCGGTCGGATCGGGTCCCTACAAGATCAAGGAACTGAAGCCCGGCGAGAAGGTCACCTGGGCACGCGATCCCGATTATTGGGGCAATGACATTCCCTCGAAGGTCGGCTTCGACAATTACGACGAGATCAGCGTCACCTATTTCCTGCAGGAAGCGACGCTGTTCGAGGGCTTCAAGAAGGGGGAAATCGACATCTATGCCGAAGGCGACGCCAATCACTGGGAGCGTGCCTATGATTTCCCGGCCGTGAAGAATGGCGATGTCGTGAAGGAGGCGTTCACGACGGGCCTGCCGACGGGGATGCTGGGCTTCGTCTTCAACACCCGTCGTCCGATCTTTGCCGACGTGAAGCTGCGCGAGGCGATCAGCACCGCCTTCGATTTCGAATCGATGAACAAGACGCTGTTCGGCAATGCCTTTACCCGCACGCAGAGCTACTGGCAGAATTCCAAGCTCGGCGCCTTTGGCAATGCCGCAGATGAAAAGGAACTGGCGCTGCTCGGATCCGCCAAAGACAGGCTGTCGCCGGAAATCCTGGCGGGCACCTATACGCAGTCGGCAACCGATGGCTCGGGTGGCGACCGCAAGGCGCTGGCCAAGGCAGTGAAACTGTTCGGCGAGGCCGGCTACAAGATCCAGGGCGGCAAGATGCTGGATGCATCCGGCAAGCAACTCGCCTTCGAGGTCATGAGCAAGAACGAGGGCCAGGAAAAGATGGCGCTCGCCTTCCAGCGGACGTTGAAGCTGATCGGCGTCGAGATGGCGATCCGGACGGTCGATGACGCCCAGTATCAGGCGCGGTCGAACAGCTTCGACTATGACATGGTCATCATGTCCTACACCTCGTCGCTCTCGCCTGGTGCCGAGCAGGTCAATCGCTGGGGATCGGAATCCAGGGATGCCCAGGGCAGCTTCAACTATGCGGGCGTTGCCGATCCCGACATCGACCGGATGATCGAGGCACTCTTGCAGGCGCGTGATCCGGCCGATTTCCAGGCTGCTGTTCGTGCCTATGACCGCCTGCTGGTCGCCGGGCATTATGTGGTGCCGCTCTATCATATCGGCGAGCAGTGGGTGGCGCGCTGGAAGCATATCGGCCGCCCAGAGGCCGCTCCGCTCTACGGCTATCAGCGCCCAACCTGGTTCGATGCGCGGGTGCAGTAAAAGCCCCAAGCGTTTGACGCTGTGTTTCCGGGCCGGAGCTTGTCTCCGGCCTGCTTTGCTTTAAGTGACAGGCATATCTCTGCCAGGAAAGGACGTAACATGAACCGCGTAACCATCGACCTCGTATCGGACGTGGTCTGCCCCTGGTGTTATCTCGGCAAGGCCCGGCTGGAGCTGGCGATCGCCGAAGTGCAGGACGAGGTGAGCGTCGACATCAACTGGCGTCCCTACCAGCTTAACCCCGACTATCCGCCAGAGGGTGTCGACCAGCAGGTCGAGCTCGCCAAGAAGCTCGGCGGCAAGGACAATATGGACCGGGCCCATGCGCATCTGAAGTCGCTCGGTGCCGAGGTCGGTATCCGTTTTGACTTCGAGGCGATCAAGATCGGTCCGAACACGCTCGATGCCCACCGCCTGATCCACTGGGCCGGACAGGAGAGCCGCGAGACGCAGACCCGCGTCGTCGATATGCTGTTCAAGGCCAATTTCGAACAGGGTCGAAACATCGGTGATCCCGCAGTCCTCCTCGACATCGCGACCGAGGCCGGCCTTTCGCGGCCGGTGATCGAATCGCTGCTGTCGGGCGATGCCGATGTGAGCCATGTGCTGTCGGAGATCGATGCCGCCAAGCAGATGGGCGTGAACGGCGTTCCCTTCTTCATCTTCGACCAGCAATATGCGGTCAGTGGCGCCCAGCCGCCGGCGGAACTGGCAAATGCGCTGCGAGAAATCGCCAAGGCGAAGGCCGAGGCTCTCCGCAATCTGAATTGACGGTTTTGACGAACACCCGTATCCCGGTGAGGCAACCTCCTCCCCGGGATCGTCATCTTGTCCGCTGACACCACCTTCAAGGGCATTCTGCTCGCCTTCATCTGCTTTGCCGCCTATTCCTTCAGCGATGCTGCCGTAAAGCTGGTTGAAGGGCGCGTGCCAGCCTTCGAGGCCGGTTTCATCGGCAGCCTGTATGGCTTCCTTGCGATCCCCTTCCTGATGAAGCGCGGCGATCGCTATACGGACCTGGTGCGCAGCACCAACTGGCCCTTGTGGTGGCTGCGCTTCGTCTGCGCCACGGTCGGCACGGTCGGCAGCATCATCGCCTTTACCCGGCTTTCGATGGCAGAGGCCTTCTGCCTGATCTTCCTGTTGCCGTCCTTTGCCACGATCATGTCGGTGATCTTCCTCAAGGAGCAGGTCGGCATCAAGCGCTGGGCCGCCGTGGTCATCGGCTTCCTCGGCGTGTTGGTGGTTCTGCGCCCCGGCTTCCGCGAACTGGAGATCGGGCACCTGGCGGCGCTGATTTCCGGCTTTGCCGGTGGCGTATCGATCGTGATCTACCGGGCGATCGGGCCGCAGGAGAAAAACATTTCCCTTTTCGGTGCCGGTCTGCTGGGCAATGTCATTCTCTGCGGTGCGCTGTCGCTTCCCGATTTCCACATGCCGTCAGCCTATGACATGGGCCTCATTGCCGCCTTCGGCATTCTGGCGGCGGTCGGCAATATCTTCATGATGCTCGCCTCTTTCTATGCGCCGGCGGCGATCGTCGGTCCGATCCAGTACAGTCAGATGCTCTGGGCGATCCTGCTCGGCTATCTCGTCTTCGGCGACAAGGTCGACTGGCCGATGGGCATCGGCATTGCGCTGATCGTCGGCTCGGGGCTCCTGACGCTGATCCGCGAGCGCAAGCGCGACACACCGCTCCCGCCGCCGGTTGCCGGCAAGACGGACGCGGCGCTGGCGATCAAGCCGGAGGACGACTAGTGAGGTAAAGTGCCGCTTATCTGCTGGAAATAGCTGCCTCAATCGCACTCTTTACTTCTTCGAGCCTTTTGCGATTTGTAGTAGTTAGAGCGTCGATATCTCCACTTGATGTCTTGAGCGTGAGTCTCAGCGTTGGGTCAGCCCTGCCCGCGAGTAATAGGAGTACAAAAAAAGCGACCACTCCAGCAATAACCCCTGCAACGCCACCCATTTGCATTCCGTATGAAAACACAAGCCCGACTATTACGGCCGCCACAAAAGCTGACCCTGCCACTGATCTTGGATTTTCCGAAACTACAAGGCTACCAATGTTAGAAATTGGATAGGTTGCGCTTCCAATCTTGACCAGAGATTTGGTGATCTCAATGTTTCCCGAAGAATATATTGAATCCGTCATTGAAGCGCCCCTTTTTACCTTAAGAATTAATTCAACGAATGAGTGTGATTGTCAACTAGTCAGCTCGCCTTCGCCAGTTCCGCCAACTGCGTCATGACAACCGCTGCGCCTGCCAGCCGCTTTTCCGGCGTCGGCTGGTCGCGGGTCAGGAAGACCGAGTGATCCGGCCTGATCTTCGCCATCGTGCCCTGCTTGGCGATGTAACCGACAAGGGCTGCCGGGTTGGGGAACTGCTTGCCCCGGAACTGCACGACGACGCCCTTGGGGCCGGCTTCCAGCTTTTCGACATTGGCCACGCGGCAGAGCGCCTTGATGTAGACCACCTTCAAAAGATGTTGGACCTCGACCGGCATCGGGCCGAAGCGGTCGATCAGTTCGGCGCCGAAGCCGTCGATCTCTCTGAGGTCGTCGAGTTCGCCGAGGCGGCGATAGAGCGCCATGCGCAGATGCAGATCCGGCACGTAGTTTTCCGGGATCATGACCGAAGTGCCGACCTGGATCTGCGGCGACCAGCCGGTGTCGATCACTTCGTCCACACCCTTCACCTCGGCGACCGCCTCTTCCAGCATCTGCTGGTAGAGCTCGAAACCGACTTCCTTGATATGGCCGGACTGTTCCTCGCCGAGCAGATTGCCGGCGCCGCGGATATCGAGGTCGTGGCTGGCGAGCTGGAACCCGGCGCCGAGCGTGTCGAGCGATTGCAGGACCTTCAGGCGGCGCTCTGCACCTGCGGTCAGCACCTTGTTGACCGGCAGCGTCAGCAGCGCAAAGGCGCGGACCTTGGAGCGACCGACACGGCCACGGATCTGGTAGAGCTGGGCGAGACCGAACATGTCGGCGCGGTGGACGATCAGCGTATTGGCCGTGGGAACATCAAGGCCGGATTCGACGATGGTGGTCGAGAGCAGCACGTCGTAGCGGCCTTCATAGAAGGCGTTCATGATGTCTTCGAGCTCGCTTGCGGCCATCTGGCCATGGGCGATTGCCACCTTCAGTTCCGGCAGGTTCTCGTCGAGGAAGCTTTTCACATCCGCGAGATCGGCGAGACGCGGGCAGACATAGAAACTCTGGCCGCCGCGATAATGCTCGCGCATCAGGGTTTCGCGGATAACCAGCGGATCAAACGGCGAGATGAAGGTGCGCACCGCCATGCGGTCGACGGGCGGCGTGGTGATCAGCGAGAGTTCGCGCACACCGGTCATGGCGAGCTGCAGGGTGCGCGGGATCGGAGTTGCCGACAGCGTCAGGACGTGGACATCAGACTTCAGCTCCTTCAGGCGCTCCTTGTGCTTGACGCCGAAATGCTGCTCCTCGTCGATGATCAGCAGGCCGAGATTGGCGAAATTGACGCCGGAGCCAAGCAGCGCATGGGTACCGACAACGATGTCAGTCTTGCCTTCGGCGACTTCCTTCTTGACGAGATTGAGTTCCTTTGTGCCGACAAGGCGCGAGGCCTGCTGGACGCGGATGGGAAGGCCACGGAAGCGTTCGGAGAAGGTCTTGAAATGCTGGCGTGCCAAGAGCGTGGTCGGCACGACGACAGCCACCTGGATGCCGTTCATCGCGGCGATGAAGGCGGCGCGCAGCGCCACTTCCGTCTTGCCGAAACCGACGTCGCCGCAGACGAGCCGGTCCATGGGACGGCCGGCGCCGAGGTCGGAGCGGACGGATTCGATGGCCGTTTCCTGGTCTTCCGTCTCGTCATAGGGGAAACGGGCGGCGAACTCGTCGTAAAGGCCTTCCTGTGTCGTCAGGACCGGTGCAGAGCGGGTCATGCGTTCGGCGGCGATGCGGATCAGGGCCCCTGCCATGTCGAGCAGGCGCTTCTTGAGCTTGGCCTTGCGCATCTGCCAGGCGCCACCGCCGAGCTTGTCGAGCTGTACTTCCGTCGCCTCGCCGCCATAGCGCGAGAGCAGATCGATGTTTTCGACCGGCAGGAAGAGTTTGGCGTCATCGGCATAGCGCAGCTCAAGGCAGGCATGCGGGGCACCGGCGGCCTCGATGGTGCGCAGGCCGACGAAGCGGCCGATGCCGTGTTCGGCATGTACAACGATCGAGCCTTCGTCGATGCCGGCGACTTCCGAGATGAAATCAGCGGCCCGCTTGCGGCGCTTGGAGCGGCGGACCATGCGGTCGCCGAGAATGTCCTGTTCGCCGATGATGACGAGATTGTTTGCCTCAAAACCACCTTCGAGGCTGAGAACGGCGGTACCCGCCTCGCCTTTCTTGAGCTTGCCGACGTCCTTGAGTGCGGCGACGGGCACCAGCCGCTCCAGACCGTGTTCGTTCAAGACCTGCAGCAAGCGGTCGAGCGAGCCCTCGGACCAGCCGGACACGACAACCTTGGATCCGGCGGCGCGTTTGTCGGCGATATAGGTGACGGCCTGGCCGAAGACGTTGGCGCGGTTGCCCTCTTCACTCGCCTCGTTGGCGGCTTTTGCCCAGCGCGGCGTCGGGCGGGCATCGACCTCGATGACCAGACGGCTTTCGCCGCCGGCTTCGGCAAAGGGGGTGATGCGGATCGGATCGAAGGCGTCGAGCGCCTTTCCGAATTCGCCGGCGCCGAGATAGAGCCGCTCCGGCGGAACCGGCTTGTAGGGCGTGCCCTGGGCGAGATGGCCCTTGCCGGGCGTGGCGCTGTTGAGGCGTGCCTCGTAATAGTCGCGGATCAGCTTGGCGCGTTCTTCCGCTGCTTCACGCACGGTATGGTCGGTGACCATACGGAATCCGCGCAAATAGTCGAAGGTGGTCTCCAGCTTGTCGTAGAACATGGGCAACCAATGCTCCATGCCGGCATAGCGGCGCCCCTCGGAGACGGCGGCATAGAGCGCGTCATCGCGGGTGGCGGCGCCGAACAGCGAGAGATAGTTCTTGCGGAACCGGCTGATGCTTTCCGGTGTCAGCGTGACCTCGCTCATCGGGTTGAGATCGAGGGAACGGACCTGGGCGATCGTGCGCTGGCTTGCGGGATCGAAGGAGCGGATCGATTCGAGCGTATCGCCAAAGAAGTCAAGGCGGACGGGTTCTTCCGCACCGGGGACGAAGACATCGAGAATGCCGCCGCGCACGGCGAATTCGCCGACTTCGCGCACCGTTGCGACGCGGTCGAAACCATTGCGTTCCAGACGCGCAGCAATGTCATCCATGCGCACCTGGTTGCCCGGTTTCGCCGAAAAGCCAAGGCTGTCGATCACATCCGCCGGCGCCACCTTTTGCAACATGGCATTGACCGTCACCAGGACGATCGCTGGATGCGGATTGAGGTAGAGCGAAATCAGACCCGAAAGTGCCGAGAGGCGGCGGGCAGAGACATCGGCCGAGGGTGAGACACGGTCATAGGGAAGGCAGTCCCAGGCCGGCAGGCTCAAGACCGGGATATCGGGTGCGGCAAAGCTCAGCGTCTGTTCGATGTTCTGCAGCCGCTGGCCGTCGGAGACGACATAGGCGACGGGTTTTCCCTCGCGTGCGAGTTCGGCGAGGATGAAGGCATCCATGCCGTCGGGCACATGGGAGAGCGTTAGCGCAGATTGTGCACCGACAATCCGCTTCACATCGATCAGGGACATATGCGTTACTTTGCAGCGGGTTCTTCGCCCGTGACCGGCGAGAAATCCGGCCGGAGGGCGGCAATGCGTTCGAAGAGCGGCGTCTGGAGATGGGCGGGAACGGGCTCTGCGCCGGTGATGTAGCGGACGAGGTCGTTGTCTTCCTCGGCCATGATGCGCTCGAGCTCGTCGAGTTCGGCATCGGTGAGGCCTTCGATCTCAGCTTCGCAAAACTGACCGAGCATCAGGTCCATCTCGCGGATACCGCGATGCCAGCAGCGGAACAGGATGCGCCGACGGCGCGGATCGAGGTCGGCACTGCTTTTCACCAGTCCAGTCATATCGGCATCCTTCCAATTCTTGGCGCTTCTATAGAGCAGCAACCGGCAAATGTCAGCTTGCCAAAGGGGCAATTAACGAGGCATTTTGCCCGCATCATGCGTCCTCACCTGCTCGACCCTCTCTTTGCCTCCGTGGCCTCGCTCAGCGGAGTAGGCCCCAAGCTCGCCCAGCTTCTCGCCACGCTGCTCGGGCGCGAGGATGCCGAGGATGCACGCGTGGTCGACCTGCTCTTCCTCGCCCCACACCGGCTTATCGATCGGCGGCATCAGCCGGGCATCGCCTATGCCCAACAGGGCTCGCTGGTGACGATCACCGGCCGCGTCGACCGGCATCTGCCTCCGCCTAAGGGCAAGAGCAATCTGCCCTACCGCGTGATGCTGCATGACGAGACGGGGGAACTGGCGCTCACCTTCTTCCGGGTCAAGGGCAACTGGCTGGAAAAGGCATTGCCCGTCGACGAAATCGTCATGGTTTCGGGCAAGGTCGACTGGTTCAACGGTCGCCCCTCGATGGTGCATCCGGACCTGATGATGAAGGCGAGCGAGGCGGAGAACCTGCCGCTGGTCGAGCCGGTCTATCCGCTGACGGCGGGGCTTGGTCCGAAGGTGCTGCGCAAGGCGGTGGAGGCTGCGGTCGAGCGCATGCCTGAAATGCCGGAGTGGGCGGATGCGCCGCTCGTCACGAAACAGGGCTTCTCCAGCGTGCGTGAGAGCCTTGTCGCTCTCCACAATCCGCGCGACGAGAAGGACATCGATCCGCAGGCGCCGGCCCGGCGCAGGCTTGCCTATGACGAATTCCTCGCCGGTCAGGTGTCGCTGGCGTTGGTGCGGCAGAAGCTTCGGCGGGTGCCGGGCACGCCCATCAAGCCGACGGGCGAGATCAGCGGGAAGATCCGCGCCACCCTGCCCTTCACCCCGACCAACAGCCAGTTGGCGGCGATTGACGACATCCTGAAAGACATGGCGTCTGACCAGCGCATGCTGCGGCTGGTCCAGGGCGATGTTGGCGCTGGCAAGACGCTGGTGGCGCTGTTTGCGATGGCAGCAGCCGTCGAGGCGGGCGGACAGGCCGTGCTGATGGCGCCGACGGAAATCCTGGCGCGGCAGCATCATGCAACACTTGCCAAGCTCGGCGCGCCGGCCGGTCTGAAGATCGAGGTTTTGACCGGGCGGACCAAGGGCAAGGAGCGCGAAGCGATCCTGGAGCGCATCGCGTCTGGCGAAGCGCAGATCGTCATCGGCACGCATGCCCTCTTCCAGGACACCGTCAGCTACAGGAACCTGACGCTCGCCGTTGTCGACGAGCAGCATCGCTTCGGCGTGCATCAGCGCCTGCGGCTCACCTCCAAGGGCATCTCCCCGCATATGCTGGTCATGACAGCCACGCCCATCCCGCGCACGCTGGTGCTGGCCGCCTTCGGAGACATGGATGTCTCCAAGCTCACCGAGAAGCCCGCAGGTCGCAAGCCGATCCAGACGGTGACCGTGCCGACCGAGCGAGTTCCCGACGTCATCGAGCGGCTGAGGGCCGCGATCGCAGACGGCAAGAAGGCCTATTGGATCTGCCCGCTGGTCGAGGAAACGGAAGAAAGCGAGCTGATGTCGGCGGAAGAGCGGCAATCGGTGCTGGCCCAGTTCATCAAGGCGCCGGTCGGCTTGGTGCATGGGCGCATGGCAGGGCCGGACAAGGATGCCGCGATGCTTGCCTTCAAGAACGGCGAGACTCGACTGCTGGTCGCCACCACCGTGGTCGAAGTCGGCGTCGATGTGCCCGATGCCACGATCATGGTGATCGAACATGCGGAGCGTTTCGGCCTTGCCCAGCTGCACCAGTTGCGTGGTCGCGTCGGGCGTGGCGATGAGGCCTCAAGCTGCATCCTGCTCTACAAGGGACCGCTCGGCGAGACCGGCAAGGCGCGGCTTTCCATCCTGCGCGATTCGGAAGATGGCTTCTTGATTGCCGAGGAGGATCTGAAGCTGCGCGGCGAAGGCGAGCTTCTGGGGACGAGACAGTCTGGTACGCCGGGCTTCAAGATCGCCAGCCTCGAGCATCACGGCGATCTCCTGGAGATCGCCCGCAAGGACGCGGCCTATCTATTGGAGCGTGATCCGGAGCTGACCTCCGAGCGTGGGCAGGCGGTGCGCACATTGCTTTACCTGCATCGCCGCGACGAGGCGATCCGCTTCCTGCATGCGGGCTAGGCAGAATAGTCAGGAGCGGCCCGCGCGTTTGGGCGGTTCAATCGGCTGCTCGGCATCGAGATCCCGAAATGCGGCCATGGCGTCTGCGACCGTCGGCTTGTAGTCGGGCGTGACCAGACCCGCCGAGATCAACAGTTTGACGCCCTCTTCCGGGCTCATGTCGAGCAGCATCAGCTTGCTGCGCGGCACGAACATCAGGAAACCGGCGGTCGGAACAGGCGTCGGCGCCAGAAAGACGGCGACCATTTCCTCGCCGTCCTGGTTCAGCTTCGCGGCGATTTCGCCTTTCACGTCGGTCGAAACGAAGACCAGTGCCCAGGTGCCGGCGCGGGGGAATTCGATCAGGCCGACCTTTTTGAACGAATTGCCCTGCTCCTTCAGCACCGTCTCAAAGATCTGCTTGGTGCTTTTGTAGACGGTGCGGACCAGCGGCATGCGGTTGAGGATGTTCTCGCTGTAGGAGACGATCGAGCGGCCAATCAGATTGCGCCCGAGAAAGCCGACCAGCGTGATGAAGAGAATGGCGATCAACAGACCGGTGCCGGGCACGGCAAACTTCAGATAGGCTTCCGGATTGTAGCGATCCGGCAGATAGGGTTTCACCCAGCTGTCGGCCCAGCGGATGAAAGTCCAGGTCAGATAGATGGTGATCGTCATCGGCGCGCAGATGATCAGGCCGGTCAGGAAGTTGTTCCTGAGCCGCGTCGCCACTGAAATTCTGTCCGAACCTTCGGTCATGCCCACCGTCATTGTGCAGTGCCGTAACGCTGCGGACAATGCAGGAGCGCAACTGACGGCGCAAGAGCAAGAATTGGGGCAGCGGCCTGCCCCGATCCGGGATCACTCGACCGTGACGGACTTAGCGAGATTGCGCGGCTGGTCGACGTCCGTGCCCATGAAGACGGCGGTGTGATAGGCGAGCAGCTGGATCGGGATCGAATAGATCATCGGCGAGACGATCTCGGCGACAACGGGCAGAACGATGGTGGCCATGGTCGGGAGCTTGGAGGCAGCGGCGCCCTTGTCGTCGGTGATGAAGATGATCTTGCCACCACGGGCTGCCACTTCCTGCATGTTCGACACGGTCTTTTCAAAGAAGCGGTCGAAGGGTGCGATGACGATCACAGGCATGTTTTCGTCGATCAGGGCGATCGGGCCATGCTTCAGCTCGCCGGCGGCATAACCTTCGGCGTGGATATAAGAGATTTCCTTAAGCTTCAGCGCGCCTTCGAGCGCCAGCGGATAGCTGGTACCACGGCCGAGATAGAGCACGTCCTTGAACTTGGAGAGGTCACGCGACAGGGCTTCGATCTGCGGCTGCACCGCATTCAGCACTTGGCTCATGATACGCGGCATTTCGGCGAGGCTCTTCACGAGCTGCTTTTCTTCCGACGCCGTCAGCGTGCCACGGGCGCGACCGGCGGCAAGCGCCAGCGAGGCAAGCACGGCGAGCTGGCAGGTGAAGGCCTTGGTGGAGGCTACACCGATCTCCGGGCCAGCCAGGATCGGGAAGACGGCATCCGATTCGCGGGCGATCGTCGATTCCTTGACGTTGACGACCGCACCGATTTTCAACCCGTTGTCGCGGCAGTAGCGCAGCGAGGCGAGCGTGTCGGCGGTCTCGCCGGACTGTGAGATGAAGAGGGCCGCCTGATCCTTCGACAGCGGCATTTCGCGGTAGCGGAATTCCGAGGCGACATCGATCTCGACCGGCAGGCGGGCATAACGCTCGAACCAGTATTTGCCGACGAGGCCAGCCAGATAGGCCGTGCCGCAGGCGGAGATGGCAAGGCCGCGCAGGTTGGCGAAATCGATTTCGTTCGCTGCATCGCGGACGGTGTGCTCGGCGAAGTCGACATAGTGCGACAGCGCATGCGAGATCACTTCCGGCTGCTCGTAAATCTCCTTTTCCATGAAGTGACGGTGGTTGCCCTTGTCGATCATGTAGGCGCTCGCGGACGAGATCTGCACCGGGCGGTCAACCGGATTGCCGTCGATGTCGAAGATGTGGGCGCCCTGCTTGCCGAGGATCGCCCAGTCGCCATCATGCAGATAGGCGATGCGGTTGGTGAAGGGCGACAGCGCGATGGCGTCGGACCCTAGGAACATTTCGCCATCGCCGAAGCCGATGGCGAGCGGCGGGCCGGAGCGGGCGGCCATGATCGTCGAGGGATCGTCATTGAAGATGACCGCAAGCGCATAGGCGCCCGTCACATGGCGCAGCATTTCGTGCATGGCTTCGCGGCGACCGAGGCCCTGGCGGCGATACTTGGCAAGCAGCTGGGCGACGACTTCGGTGTCGGTCTGGGTGGTGAAGACGGCGCCTTCGGCGGCCAGTTCTTCCTTGATCTCGGCGAAGTTCTCGATGATGCCGTTATGGACGACGGCGACGCCATCGACGAAATGCGGATGCGCATTTGTTTCGTTCGGCACACCGTGGGTTGCCCAACGGGTGTGGGCGATGCCGATATTGCCCGGAAGCGGGTCGCCGGCGAGCTTGGTCTCGAGATTGAACAACTTGCCTTCAGCGCGGCGACGGTCAAGCTTGCCGTCGTTGACGGTGGCGACACCGGCGGAATCATAGCCGCGGTATTCGAGCCGCTTCAAGGCGTCGACCAGACGCTCCGCCACGGGCTTGTTACCGACGATGCCGACGATGCCGCACATGAAATTCTCCGTTTCTTTTCAATCACGCGGACTTTCCTAGCGGTTTCACCGCAATAGGCAATTGTGCGTCAGGTCAAATTGCGTTTCGTCTCGTAATGCAACGCAGCATAACAAGCGGTGAAGACAAAGTTCACGCTTATTTGCCGGCCTTCTTTGCTGCCTTGATCGCGAGGTTACGCGCGCGGATGTCAGCGGCGCGGCCCGGCTTCATCTCCTGACGGGCGCGGCCGAAGGCAAGGGCATCGGCCGGGACATCCTCGGTGATGACGCTGCCGGAGGCAATCAGAGCGCCATCGCCGATCGACACCGGAGCCACCAGCGATGAATTCGAGCCGATGAAGGCCCCTGCCCCGATATGGGTTTCGTGCTTGTTCACGCCGTCATAGTTGCAGGTGATGGTGCCGGCGCCGATATTGGTCTCGGCCCCCACGACCGCGTCGCCGATATAGGTCAGGTGGTTGACCTTGGCGCCCTTGCCGATCTCGGCCTTCTTCACTTCACAGAAATTGCCGACCTTGGAGCCTTCGGCGAGATTGGCGCCAAGGCGCAGGCGCGCAAAGGGGCCGACGGTCGCACCGGCAGCCACATGGGCGCCTTCAAGATGCGAGAAGGCGTGGATCACGGCGCCGCCCTCGACGGTGACGCCGGGACCGAAGACGACATTGGGTTCGATCAGCGCATCCTGGCCGATGACAGTATCATGGCTGAGGAAGACCGTTTCCGGCGCGATCATGGTGACGCCCGAGACCATGAGTTCGTGCCTACGGCGCTCCTGCCAGAGGCGTTCGATGACGGCGAGTTCTGCGCGATTGTTGCAGCCGGTCAGCTCGCTTTCCGGTGCGTCGACGGCAACCGCCTTGCCGCCCAGCGAACGGGCGATTTCGACCAGATCGGTCAGGTAGTATTCGCTCTTGGCATTCTGATTGCCGATGCGGGCGAGAAGGTCGAGCGCTTTCTTGCCGTTGATCGCCATCAGGCCACTGTTGCACCAAGTGACGGCGCGTTCGGCTTCGGTCGCATCCTTTTCCTCACGGATCGCGATCAGCTCGCCATTTTCAACCAGCAATCGCCCATATCCGGTCGGATTTTTCGTATGGAAGCCAATGACAGCAACATCGGCGCCACCCGCCAATGCTTCGCGGGCAGCCTTGAGCGGTGTCGCTGTGATCAAGGGCACGTCGCCATAGGCCACCAAAATCTCGTCATAGCCGCGAGCGATCGCGTCACGCGCCATGAGAACGGCATGACCGGTGCCGAGGCGCTCGGTCTGCAGCACGCCTTCCACGGCAAGTCCGCCAATGGAGGCGGCCTTCTCCACCTTTTCCGCATCGCGGCCGAGAACCAGCGCCACGTCGGAGACGCCCGAGGCGGCGATCGAGGCCATGACATGGGCAATCATCGGACGACCACCCACAGGATGCAGCACCTTGGACATCGACGACTTCATGCGGGTGCTGTCACCAGCAGCGAGAACGACGGCGAGGCAGGTCTGGGTCATCTATGGCTCCGAGGATGAGAACGACGAGTCTCAGTAGCGCTCGACGCAAAAGGCCGCAAGCCGAAAGCAGCCGCCATCAAGCCGGCAATTGCTTGCCTTCGAGCGCTGCGAGCGCCTTGGCCCGCCCATGCTGAACCACCGCCTCCATCGCCTGGCGGGCGGCCCCCGGTTCATGCCGTTCGATCGCTTCGACAATCGCCATATGCGCCTCGACGATACTCTCCCCGCGTCTCTTGCCGGGCGCGTCGTAGGCAAGCGTAAAGGCACCGTCGAGAGCCGCTTTGATAAAACCGACCATACATTCCATGAACGGATTGCGCCCCACCAGCGTCAGATAGACGTGGAATCGGAGATCGGCGACGATCTGCTCCTCGAGGGCCAAATCAGGTGCGCCGATCAGCTGGGCAAAATGGCGCAACTCCTGACAATCTTCCGCCGATGCATGCAGGGCCGCAAAGGCAGCGTTCGCCGGCTCTAGCACCAACCGGACATCGTAGAGGTGATTGATGAAATCGATGGAAACCCCGGTCTCGAAGTGCCAACGCAACACATCTTCGTCAAGCAGGTCCCAGTAACAACGTTCGGTGACGCGCGTGCCCACACGCGATTTGGCGACCACCATGCCCTTGGCCGAAAGTGTCTTCATCGCCTCCCGCAGGACGGAGCGCGATACGTCGTATTGCGCTTCGAGTTCGACGTCCCCGGGCAAGGGCTCGCCGATGCCAAATCGACCACCGACGATCGCAAGGCCGAGTTGCTCGACAACCTTCGAATGGCTCGTCCGAAGATTGGAAACGACCTTTAGTTCCCGAACTTCTTCCTTGCGCATGCTGCCTCGCATTCCGGACTGTACTGCCCGGTTAGTTATACCAAAGGCTAAACATGGTGAAGTCGTTATCTAAGTATTTTCGTATTTTTACACCGCCTTAAAGAGAAAGGGCGCAACCTGCGCCCTTTCCGGTTGAGAGATATCTGTGAATTACTGCGGCAGCTTGTCGTCGACACCTTCGATGTAGAAGTTCATGCCGAGGATGGTGCCGTCATCTGCCGACTCACCTTCCTTCAGCCACGGCGTGCCGTCCTGCTTGTTGATCGGGCCGGTGAAGGGCTTCAGTTCGCCCGACTTGATCTTGGCCTCGGTGTCCATCGCCATGGCCTTCACGTCGTCAGGCATGTTGGTGTAGGGCGCCATGGACATGATGCCGTCCTTGAGGCCGTCGAAGGTCTGAGCCGAGGACCAGGTACCGTCGATCACGGCCTGGGTGCGCTTGATATAGTAGGGTGCCCAGGTATCGACGATGGCGCTCAGCTGCGCCTTCGGGCCGGCTGCAATCATGTCGGAAGCCTGACCGAAAGCCTTCAGGCCACGCTCTTCGGCAACCTGCATCGGAGCCGTCGTGTCGGTGTGCTGGGTGAGCACGTCGACGCCCTGGTCGAAGAGGGCCTTGGCGGCATCGGCTTCCTTGCCCGGGTCGAACCAGGTGTTGACCCAGATGACCTTCAGCTTGAACTCGGGGTTCACCGTGCGGGCGCCATGCAGGAAGGCGTTGATGCCGGCGACAACTTCCGGGATCGGGAAGGAGGCGATGTAACCGGCGACGCCGGTCTTCGACATCTTGCCGGCGATCTGACCGTTGATGAAGCGGCCTTCATAGAAGCGCGAATTGTAGGTGGCGACATTGGCTGCGGTCTTGTAGCCGGTCGCATGTTCGAACTTCACGTCCGGGAACTTCTCAGCAACCTTCAGGGTCGCGTCCATGAAGCCGAAGGAGGTCGTGAAGATGATGGCGCAGCCGGAACGGGCCATACGCTCGATGGCGCGCTCGGCATCCGGGCCTTCCGGCACGTTTTCGAGGTAAGGCGTTTCGATCTTGTCGCCGAAATGGGCCTGCAGCTGCTGGCGGCCGATGTCGTGGGCCTGGGTCCAGCCGCCGTCGGTCTTCGAGCCAACATGGACGAAGCACGCCTTCGTCTTGTCCTGGGCCGCAGCGGGTGCCGCGACGCTGACGATGGCGGCTGCCGAAGCGGCGAGCGCGAGGAGGATGTTCTTCATGGATTACCCCTGTCTGGTTAGGTTGAAGCTTTTGTTTTGATTATCTATCCGGCACGAACGGCTTGCCGAGGCAGGCCGGCGTGTTGATCAGTGTCGTGCGGCGATTATGAGAGATTATAATCAGCACGACAATGGTCGCCGCATAGGGCAATGCGGACAGAAATTGCGAGGGAAGGCCGATGCCGAGCGCCTGGGCGTGCAGCTGGCCGATGGTGACGGCACCGAAGAGATATCCGCCGGCGAGAACCCGCCAGGGCCGCCATGCGGCGAAGACAACGAGGGCTAGCGCGATCCAGCCGCGACCGGCCGACATGTTCTCCACCCATTGCGGCGTATAGACGAGCGACAGCTGCGCACCCGCAAGACCCGCACAGGCGCCGCCGAACATCACGGCGAGATAGCGCGTGCGAATGACGGGCAGCCCAAGCGTATGCGCCGAACCATGGCTGTCGCCGATGGCGCGCAATTTCAGGCCTGACCGGCTCTTGAACAGATACCAGTTGACCCCGGCAACCAGCGCGATCGACAGATAGAAGAAGAGATCCTGGGCAAACAGGATCGGGCCGAGAACCGGGATACCGGAGAGCAGCGGAATGACGATGGCCTGCATCTTGACGCCGGGAACACCGACGACACTTTCACCCACCATGCCGGAGACACCAAGGCCAAGAATCGTGAGCGCGAGACCCGTCGCGACCTGGTTGGCCACGAGCGTCAGCGTCAGGAAACCGAAGAGCAGTGAAAAGAGCGCACCGGTCGCGATGCCAGCGAGAACGCCGATATAGGGCGATCCGGTCATATTGGTGGCGATGAAGGCACAAACCGCGCCGATGATCATCATGCCCTCGACGCCGAGGTTCAGCACGCCGGAGCGCTCGGCAACCAGTTCCCCCATGGCGGCAATCACCAGCGGGGTCGAGGCGGTAATGATGGTCAGAAGGATGGCTTCAAACATCGTCAAGCACCCTTCGTCGAGGCATTGCGGGCACGATCGAAGACGATGCGCACCTTATAGAGAATGAGTGTGTCGCAGGAGAGCACGAAAAACAGCAGCAGCCCCTGGAAGACACGCGTCACCTTGTCGGAGACGCCAATCGACAGCTGCGCGCCCTCGCCGCCGAGATAGGTCAGCGCCAGCACGAAGCCGGAGGCGATGATACCGAGCGGATTGAGACGGCCAAGAAAGGCGACGATGATGGCGGTGAAACCATAGCCCGGCGATATGGTCGGCTGCATGTGCCCGATCGAACCGGAGACTTCCGAAATGCCGGCAAGGCCTGCAAGTGCGCCCGAGAACATCATCGAGAACCAGACCATCTTGCGCGACGAGAAACCGGCAAAGCGCCCTGCCCGCTCGGACTGGCCGAGCACCACGACCTGGAAGCCCTTCAGCGTGTAGCGCATCATGAACCAGACGGCGACGGCGGCAAGCAGTGCGAAGATGATGC
>JARXAK010000099.1 GCA_029865885.1 Rhizobium sp.
GCTCGAAACCGATCCCAAGGCGTCCTGCGCGGGGCGCGGTCAAGAGAAGGTTGTGGCGGTTGTCGGTCGCAGCTGCGAACTGATCGAACAGCGAGGGGGCGACACAATCGAGTGCCAGCACCGCGAGCTTTCGTTCTCCCTCCATGACAACGACGGGGCGACCATAGCGAAGCTCTGCTACGGCGCGTTCAACTTCGATTTCAGCGGATGAGAACTGGAAAGCGGACTGGCTTGACTTCGACATGAGGCGTACTCTCCCTATCAGTGGCAACCACTACGCCGGAGTTCCGGCTATGGTTTGCGGCCTCGCCATAAAATTATTTTGATGTCGTGCGCGGAACAAAATGCCTTCTTTCGCAATACGTTCCATTGGATTGCATATTTAGGGTCGGGGGAGCGCAGTTTGAAGCTCAAGATGAATGAACAATCCGTATCTGGCGCGGAAACCGCTTCGGCGCTCTGGTTTGAAGCCACGGAAATCTGCCGCCTCCGGCGGGAAACACTTGGGACTCCATCGCAGAACGAGGTGTTGATCCGCACTCTCTACAGCGGCATCAGCCGTGGCACGGAAGCCCTGATCTTCAAGGGCCAGGTGCCGGAGAGCGAGTTCGACCGCATGCGCGGGCCCCATATGGAAGGCTCCTTCCCATTTCCGGTCAAATACGGCTATGCGGCCGTGGGTCAGGTCGTGTCCGGCCCTTCCGAGTTTCTCGGCAAGGCGGTCTTTGCCCTGCATCCGCATCAGGATCGCTTCATTTTACCTGCCGATCAGGTGACACCTCTGCCAGACGCCCTGCCGCCGAGACGGGCGGTGCTCGCCGCGAACATGGAGACGGCGCTCAACATCACCTGGGATGCCGGCATTCAGCCGGGCGACCGCGTCGCCGTGTTCGGCGCGGGCGTTGTCGGGACGCTGGTTGCCTATCTCTCCTCCCGGATTGTCGGCACAGAGACGGTGCTGATCGACACGGATCCGTCACGCCAGGGCGTGGCCACCGGTCTCGACCTGAGCTTCGCCGAACCTGACAAGCTCGACGGGGAATTCGATGTGCTGATCAATGCCACAGCTGCGGGAGCGGCGCTCGAAAACGCAATTGCCCATGCCGGGCTTGAAGCGAGGATCGTGGAGGCCAGCTGGTATGGCGACCGAAATGTGAGCCTGCCGCTCGGGGGCGCATTCCATTCCCGCCGCCTCTCGCTCATCAGTTCGCAGGTCGGTGGAATTCCAGCGTCACGGCGCGCACGCTGGACTTACAGGCGGCGGATGGCGAAGGCGCTCGAACTGCTGCTGGACGTTCGTCTGGATCGCCTGATTTCCGGCGAAACGGCTTTTTCTGAACTGCCTGACGCCTATGCGCGTATTCTGTCGACACCGGGCACGCTGTGCCATCGCATCCGCTACTGACGAAAGAGAGCTCATGTTCGCTGTTGAAGTTCGAGACCACATCATGATCGCCCATAGCCTGCCGCGCCCCGTCTTCGGCCCGGCCCAGGGGATGCATGGAGCAACCTTCGTGGTGGATGCGGCCTTCTTCACGAAAGATGTCGATGAGGACGGGTTGGCCGTCGATATCGGCGCGGCAACCACCGTGCTCTCCGAAGTGCTGAAGCCGCTCAACTACCAGAATCTCGACGAACTCTCCGTCTTCAAGGGCAAACTCAGCACGACGGAAGTGATCGCCAAGCACATCTTCGATCAGTTGGCGCAGGCAGTGTCCGACAAGCGTCTCGGCCCTGGCAGCCACCGGATCTGCCGTCTGAAGGTCACCCTGCATGAATCACATGCGGCCCGCGGCTGGTACGAGGCCGATCTTTGAACCGTTCGCTGGTCTTCGCCTATCCGGGTGAACTTTCGCTGAAGACGGGTGGCTACGGCTATGATCGCAAGGTGATCGACGGCCTGCGGTCTCTCGGATGGCAGGTCCAGCTGATGTCGCTCGGCGATGGCTTTCCTGCGCCCTCCCCGGGCACCCTGCAGCGCGCCACCGAAGCGCTGTCCGGGCTGCCGGATGGAACACGCGTCCTGATCGACGGGCTCGCTTTCGGCGTGCTCGATGCCTGGGCTGCGGCACATGCCAGCCGCCTCCGCATCATCGCCCTCGTCCATCATCCGCTGGCGCTTGAGACGGGTCTTTCCCGCGAAGAACAGGACCAACTGCGCCGGAGCGAGCGCCAGGCGCTCAAAGAGGCGCGGCATGTGATTGTCACCTCGCCGATGACAGCACGCGAGCTGATTGCCGGTTATGGTGTCGTACCTTCGAATATCACCGTGGCGCTGCCCGGCACCGAGAAGGCAGGCACAGCTACCGGCACGAACCCGATCCCGCGCATCCTTTCGGTCGGGACATTGTCGCGTCGAAAGGGTCACGACGTGCTTCTGTCCGCCCTGAAGTCGGTCGAAGACCTCGATTGGCACGCCGCCATCATCGGCAGCAAGACACTCGATCCCGTAACCGCCGCCACCCTCTCGCGGCAGGTGGAGACGCTGGAACTACAGGGGCGTGTTGACCTGCTAGGCGAAGTCGATGATCCCAGCGGCACCTACGCCTCATCCGACATCTTCGCGCTCGCCAGCCGTTACGAGGGCTATGGCATGGTCTTTGCCGAGGCTCTTTCCTACGGTCTTCCGATCGTCGCGTGCCACGCCGGGGCCGTGCCCGACGTTGTGCCCGACGATGCGGGCATTCTGGTACCGGTCGACGACGTCTCGGCCTTCGGCACCGCCCTTCGTCGCCTGCTCACCGACAGGGACGAGCGGCAGGCGCGGGCGGACGCGTCATGCCGCGCGGGCGCGGCACTGCCGGACTGGGCGGAGACGGCCCAGATCATTTCCAACGCACTGGACGGTGTAGCATGAGTGGCTTCGACAAGACCTGGCTTGCGCTGCGCGAGCCGGTGGACATCAGGGCAAGGGCAAAGCCCTTGGTCGAGCAGTTCTCTCGACATCTGGAAGACGTCGCTCGCCCCGCTGTTCTCGATATCGGCTGCGGGACCGGCTCGACCTGGCGCAGTCTGGCAACGCGTCTACCGGCGACGACGCAATGGCACCTGCTTGATTACGATCCGCTGCTGCTGGCGGAAGCCGAGCGTCGGATCGGCGCTCAGAAACACGTGTCGTTTAGGCAGTTCGACCTGAACCAGATCGAGAGCCTGCCGCTTGCCGAGATCAGCGTGGTCACGGCTTCCGCACTTTTCGATCTCTGCTCTGCCGCTTTCTGTGACCTGTTTGCCAGGACGCTTGCTGCAAGCAAGACGGGCCTTTATGCGGCTCTGAACTATGACGGCGTGATGGAATGGTCGATCGTCCATCCGCTCGATCAGCAGGTGGCCGCCGACTTCAACCGGCATCAGCATTTCGACAAGGGTTTCGGCCCGGCGCTCGGGCCGGACGCCACGGACCATCTGCGGCGATGCTTTGAGGATCTGGATTACACAATCTCTGTCGCAACAAGCCCGTGGATCATGGGCCCTGGAGACCACGACCTGCAGGCTGCCTTTCTGGAAGGACTTGTGACGCCGCTGTCGGAGATTGGCACTCTGACCCAAAAGGAGATCAGCGACTGGCTCGATTTCAGACGGGCCAGGATTGCAGAAGCAGACAGTTCATGCGTGGTCGGCCACACGGATATCCTCGCCCTGCCCCGCCATTGAGCGGGCGGGCCTTCTCAGGTCACAGTCGAAGAGGATGTCGCTGCCCAGAGCATAGACCTTCGCGGAAGGACGATGGGCACTGGAGAGCCGCTCGATGGGTGGCAGCGCGATACCAGCCGGTCCCGAGCCGATGATCAAAGGGGCGATCGCGACATGAAGTCGATCGACGAGATCGGCCTCGATGAAGCGCGCGATCGTCCGGGCGCCACCTTCGACGAGAATTCGCCGCAAGCCGCGATCAGCGAGTGCATCCAGGATGTCCCGCGGGGCCAGACCAATCTCGCCTCGGCGGACGCGAATGACGTCGGCGCCATGGGATCTGGCCGGCATGTCATGCGCCTGGATCAAGACAACCGGCGCGCCACCGTCGCGAAACAGGCGCTCCTCACCGGTCAGTTCTGCGCGACAGTCGATGACGACACGGACAGGGTTGGGCCCTTTGACGGCGCGCACGGAAAGCCTCGGATCGTCGCACTTGACGGTGCCAACCCCCACGATGACCGCTTCCACGAGCGCACGGCAGCGATGAAGATGGGCAATTCCCTCAGGGCCGGATATGTCGCGCGCATCGCCGGAGGGCGTGGCCACCCGGCCATCGAGTGACTGACCGACCTGCGCCATGACGAAGCCGTGCTCCGCAGCCGCGATCGGCGCGTAGAGCGCCATGACGGGATCCGCTTCATCCAGGACGGCCGGGCTGGCACTGCCACGCATCGCGAGAAGACGCGCCCAAAGCTGGTCCGTCATGTCGATCTTACGCATCGAGATCCTGTCCTGAAGATTTTACAAAATACGGTAGAGCGTTC
This sequence comes from Rhizobium sp., assembly GCA_029865885.1. Taxonomy (GTDB): domain Bacteria; phylum Pseudomonadota; class Alphaproteobacteria; order Rhizobiales; family Rhizobiaceae; genus Allorhizobium. The sequence continues at coordinate 4,458 of JARXAK010000099.1, forward strand.
GGTCGCGGCGGATCACGTGATGAAAGATGACCGCCGCAAAATGCAACGCAAAGAGCGCCAAAAGGATCCATGCGCTCCAGGCGTGAATTGCCGAGAGCGTGAAAGCGATATCCGGTGATTTGCCGATCGGGCTCCAGACGGTGAAGAGACCGAACCAGTTCAGCGGAAAGCCATGCGCATTCGTGGCGAGAAATCCGGAGACGGGCATGATGATCAGGAAGACATAAAGAAGCCCGTGGACGGTGTGAGCGACCGCCTTTTCGAAGGGCGGCGCCTCGATCAGCGGCGCGCTGCTGGTGAGCCTTGTCCCGATGCGCAACAGCATGAGCCAGAGGACAAGGAAGCCCAGGCTCTCGTGAATCAAGTAGAAGTCGAGCTTGACGTCGTCCTTCACGAACCCAATCATCTGGCCAAGCGGCCAGGTCATGAGAACGAGGGCTGCGATCAACCAATGGAGAATGCGTAGCGTGCCTGCATAGCGTTCGTCCTCACCCGTCGATTGTGCGCCGTTCATCCGACCATGCTCCGATCCCAGACCACTTGTGCTGCAAACCTCCTCGTTTGCACACATCAGTCACCCGTCACATAGGATGTGTCGGTTTGACGACAATGTAAACGGACGATGACGGGCCGCAGATCAGGTCACACTGTGGTGATCAGAGCGTCGGAGGCGCCTTCTGGAAGAAGACGTAGGAGCCCTTGGCAATCTTGAAGATATCACAGTTTCGCCGGACCTTGCGCTCGCCTTCCAGACGGAAAACGCCGAGCGAACCGGAGAAGCCATCGGGAGCCATGATGCGCTCGGGAGCGAATGCCACCTCACGGAAGCGCCCAGCAAGGCCGATTGCCATCGCCATCGCGTCGAACCCGTAACCGGCCTGGGCCGAAGCCGGCATGCCGTAGCTCGCCATGTAGCGGCTTCCAATCCGCGCCTGGACGTTCTGGTCATAGCGGCAGACGATGCTGCCGGTGAGTTTCGGCTCGTTGAGGTCCTGCGCGGTCAGGACTGCGCTTGCAACAATACGGCGACCAGGACGTGGCGGCTTGGCGGCATCCGCCTTCTTCAAGACATCGCCTGGCGACTTGATGCCTGGCATCAGCACGACCATGTCGGCCTTGGCCCATGAGCCAAGCGCCTTGGCTGGAAGCGCGCCGCCTGCGAGCTCGACCACAGGCTCCACCTTGCCGCCGAATGCCTTGATCTGTTGGGCGATACGCTCGGCCTGGACTTTTTCTGCGGGAGAGGAGGCGAGGATCACTGCATGGGTCGCCCCTTCGGCCATGGCGAAGGATGCACTTTCAATCAGGCTGTCTGCAGGGCTGGAAAGGAAGGGATAGACATTCTCGGGCAAGACGGCCTCGTTCGTCTGGAACGACACCATAGGGATCTGCAAGCCGCCCAGGCCGCGCTGGATCGCTTCGAATTCCGCGCCGCGCGCCGTGGTGATGATGAAGGCCACCTGCTCGCGCGCCAAGGTCTTTGCAGCATCCTCCACAGCCTCGGGCTTTTCCGTGGTCTCAAGCATCGTCAGCTTGACCACGTCGGAGCCCAAGGTGTTGACGGCGAGAGCGGCACCGTCGCGATATTCGCTGTCGGCCTGGCGGCTTGGTTGATCAGGGCGCCGAACACCGAGGTAAGCGACCTTCACCGGGCCGGAACCCAGGGTCTGGCTGTAGAGCCCGGTGTCGCTGCCCGGCGTCATCGCGGTCGGCGCACCACCGTCTCCACCAGCCGGCTTGAAGTCGTCGGTCTGACAGGAGGAAAGGCTGGCAAGCAACAAAGCCAAAGCTCCGGCGCGCAGGAAGCTCCGCGTGGTGTGTTCTGATCCAACCATGATTGCTGCTAAGTCTCGCTCCCGATCTGTCGGCGAACCGTAAGCACTGGCACACGGCGAAGCAAGAGCCCAGGGCGTTCCATATCTGGGCAGATTGCCATCATCGCAACCATGGCCGGTGGCTTGCGGGACAGGACAAGCCGCACTTCCATTCACCCGGAAGCCCTGCAACTCAGGCCATCGAGCCTTTGGGGTTAACAAGAAATGAAAAGCATTGCCGGCTTTTTATTATAATATATCTCGCGAAATTCAAAGTATATAATCCATGTATTGGAACCAATAATTCAAGCAATGGCGCTATTCTTCGAGCAACAATCGGAGAATAGCGATGTTCAAGAAGAATAAAAACATTGTCGCGGTCTCGGCTTTTGCAGCGGCCTCCCTGGCTTCATCGGTCTCGGTAGCGGCCCCCGTCCTGCCACATACACTATCGTCTTACTCAACAGTCGCTCATACGCTGGTGCTTGGAATGAGCCCGCTTGTGGCCTCGATCGGCGAAAATCTCGCCGGAAAAATCGAGCAGCAATGGCAGCAGGCAGCACGCCTGCTCACGCAGCCGGTTATGACAGAGACCGTCGCATTCATCCCGAATGACAAGAGCCTTTCGACAGGCGCTGTCGCCGCCCCTCGGACAAGCCCAGGAACGAACGGGCGCAAAACCCAGCCCGATGATGTCTTCGGTTCCGTTGCCATTCCCTTCAAGAAGCTCGGCGCGCTCAAGAAGGCTGCACCGACCTTTGCAGAAATCGCCAAGGGAACGGCCCTGCAGTGCGGCGGCGTCAATTGCTTCAATTCGGATGCGATCGTTCAGCAGACGGCTGCCGGCGGCGGCATGTCGTCGGTCCGTGACAAGCTCAATCTCGTCAACCACGAGGTGAACCGTCGTATCAAGTATCGCAAGGACACCGACAGCCATGGTCGTCTCGATCAATGGTCGTCGCCCTCCCAGACCCTGGCTTCCGGCTTTGGCGACTGCGAGGACTACGCGCTGCTGAAGATGGCCGTTCTCGAGGCTCAGGGCTTCTCGCTTCAGGACATGACCGTGGTTATCCTCTACGACAAGAAGCGGCACTTCTATCACGCCGTGCTTTCGGTCGAGGTCCAGGGAACTCACTACATCCTGGACAATATGCGGGATCAGGTTCTGGCGGACAGTCGCCTGACCGACTATCAACCCTTGTATTCGATCTCCAATGGCCGCGGCTTCCTCCATGGCACCCGCACCAAGGGCAAGGCTATGGCGATGAAGAGCTTTGACAGTATCGCACCAGGCGAAGGTGGAGAACTCTGATCAGGACGCCAGAGTGCGCATCACCAGCGCGCCTCAGCCACGAACGACGTAGCCGATGACCATCTGCTTCTGGTGGCTGGGTGCCATCGCGAGATTCATCTGGCCGGTCAACTGCTTGCCAGCGCAGGTGGCGGTGAAGCCGGTGGTGATCATCTTACCTTTGGCCGAGAGGCTCTGAAGCGCTTCGTCGACCTGTGTATCGAGGACGAAGCGGAAACCAGCCGAAAGCTGTCCGATGTTTCCGAGCACAAGCCGCTGCTTCAGCATGTTCATGAACGGCTCGTTGAAAAACTGGATCTTCTTGTCGCGGGTAAGCACGATGGCCGGCGTCGGGCAAGCCTGTATCAGCGCATTCAGGTTTTCCAGCGAGTAGACATTTTCCATCAATGCCAGCCGCCGCCACATCCAGCGGAAGGCCAGCACGCGCAGCATGGATGCGAGATTGCCATTTTCGCCCATCTGGCCCGCGGCATGATCCACGACATCGCCCATGGATTGGCGAGAGCCGTTCAGAAGCCATGAAAGACCGTCCCAATAGACGCTTTCCAGCCGAATTCCTCTGCGTGTCCCGCCCCTGCCGATGATCGCGCGGAACTTCGGTTCCGCGTCGCTTTCCTCGACATGGCGCATGGCCGCCGGGCTCAAATCGACCTGCTCCAATTGACCCAGTTGCCGATCGGTAAAGGCCATGGCTCACCGCTCGGTCAGGGCGACGGATTGCGCCTTGTTGATCGGCTTCATGAGGTAACTGAGGATGGTCTTGCGCCCGGTCATGATTTCCGCCGAGGCAACCATGCCGGGGATGATCGGGTAGGCCTTTCCATCGCGCGACAGTTCCGACTGATCCGTCTTCACCTGGACCAAGTAGAAGGTCTCGCCCTTCTCCTTGTCGACGATACTGTCGGCCGAGATATTGGTCACCTCGCCCTCCAGACCTCCAAAAATCGAGAAGTCGTAGGCGGTGACCTTGACGATCGCCTTTTGCCCTCGCGTGACGAAGGCTACGTCGCGTGGCGAGATCTTGGCCTCGATCAGCAGCGTGTCCGCAGTCGGGACGATGCCGGCAACAACCGTGCCCGGATCGACATAGGCGCCGATGGTATTGACCTCAAGCGTATTGACAATGCCATCCACCGGCGAGCGGATGTCCGTTCGGCTGACACGGTCCGTCGCACCGCGGATCGTTTCATCGATGACCGACAGTTCGGCCAGCGTCTGCGCCTTTTCCGTCAGCGCCTGCTGACGCAATTGCAGGGCCAGTTCCTCCACCTGCAGCCGGGCTTCCTCCACCGCGCCGCGCAGTCGCTCAAGGCTCTCCTGGTAGACCGTGATCTGGCCACGCTGATCGGTCAGCTCTCGCTCAAGCGCGATCAGTTCCGTCTGCGCCACAAGGCCCTTCTTGGCTAGTGGGCTCATCAGATCGTATTGGCGTGTCGATTGGGCAATGTTCTGTTCGAGACGAACGATATTGGCCTGCGCCTCGCTCAATTCGTTCTCGCGCTGGCGCACGCGCTCCCGAAGCACACCGGCTTTGTTCAGATAGGACGCCTTGTTGGCGGCAAACAGCCGTTCTTCGTTTTCGCAAACCTGGCTGGCGACTGAAAGCACATCTTCGGGGCAGACGAAGGCGACATCGTAGGAGCCGACTTCTTCGAGCGCCAGCCGTGCGATCTTTGCGCCAAACGCACGGGCCTTGGCTACAGACTCTCCCAGCGACGATTCCGTTGTGGTGTTGTTGAGCTGGACGATCAACTCGCCCTTGCGAACCACCTGGCCGACCTGAACCGCAATCGTCTCGACGACGCCGGCTTCAGACGACTGTATGATCTGCGTCTTGGAGACGGGGATCACTTTGCCCTCACCCCGGGCAATCTCATCGATCTCTGCAATAGCAGCCCAGGCGAGGAAGATCACGATGAACGACGCCACGAGGGCGATGATCATACGGGCCATGAATGGTGGCGTGTCGGCGACCGGGCGGCTCATGGCTTCACGCCCTTTTTCTGCATGGCTTCGATAACCTGCTTCTTCGGCCCGTCGGCCACCACGCGCCCCTTGTCGAGCACAATCAGGCGGTCCACGAGATCCAGCATGGTGAAGCGATGCGTTGCGATCAGCAGCGTGGTGTTCCTGTCGAAGGCGCTCGACAGGCGATTGATCAGATGTCGCTCGCTTGCCAGATCCATCGCCCCCGATGGCTCATCGAGGAAAACGATCTTCGGCTTCGTCAGCAGGAGACGGGCGATCGTCATGGCCTGCTTCTGGCCGCTCGAAAGGTTGGACCCGCGCTCGCCGACCGGCATGTCGAAACCCCGCGGATGGCGCGAGACGAACTCCTCGACACCGGTCATGCGCGCAACTTCGAGAAGCTCCTCGTCCGTTGCATCCGCACGGCCGATCAGCAGGTTCTCCTTGACGGTGCCAGAAAACAGATCCGAGGACTGGCCTGCGACAGCGACAGCAGAGCGCACTTCCGACATGTGATACTGGCGAATATCGACGCCATCGATCAGCACTCGTCCGTCGGTCGGCACGAAGAGGCCGTCGAGCAGGCGGCCGAGCGTCGTCTTGCCCGAGCCTATCCGTCCAATGATGCCCACCCTTTCGCCAGGGGCCACCGTCAGCGAAAACTTGTTGATCACCGAATGGTCAGAGCCGGGATACTGAAAGCTAACGTCCTGGAAGCTGAAGCCGCCCTGTTTGATTTCGCGATTGACGAAACCCACGGTCGAGGGGCGATCCTCTGGCTGTTCCATCACCTGATCGAGAATGCGCAAGGACAGTGTTGCCTGACGGAAACGCGCGAGCGTCATGGCAATCTGGCCGAGCGGCGCGCCGGCGCGGCTCGCGAGCATCACGGTGGCGACAATCGCTCCCATGGCGAGGCGCCCCTCGGAAAACTCGTAGGTTCCGGCAATCACGATCAGAACGCCGACGATCTGCTGGATCAGCGCGGTCAGGTTGATCGCATTGGTCGAGATATGCTTGATCTCTTCGCTGGTGCGGCTCGAATGCTTCATCAGCTCCTGCCAGCGACGCAGCATGGTTGCTTCCGCGCGCAGGCTCTTCAGCGTTTCGATCGTCGAAATCGTCTCCACCAGCAGCGACTGCCGCTTCGACGCCTCATTGGAGGCGGCCGCCATGCGATGACCGATTTGGGCCTGAGCCCGGAGACCGATTGCGACGGAGAGGATCAGCGCCACGGCAGGGATGATCGCCAGCCATCCGGAAATCAGGTAGATGACGATCAGGAATATGAACACGAAAGCCGTGTCGATCATCAGGCCGATCGTGTTCGAGGTGAAGAACTCGCGCACGAATTCGTATTGCATCACGCGGTTGGCATATTCGCCCGTCGACATTGGGCGAGAGGCAAGCGTGGTGTTCAGCACCTTGTCGAAGATCATCTGCGACAAACGCAGATCGGCATTTCGGCCCGCGTGGTCGATCAGGGCTGCTCGCGCTTCCTTCAACAGGTAATCGAAGAGATAGGCCAGCATGATGCCGACCGCGAGAACCCAGAGCGTGGGAATAGCCTTGTTGGGCAGAACACGATCATAAACATTCATCGTGAAGAGCGGCGATGCCAGCGCGATCAGATTGATGAACAACGCTGCGACGATCACCCGCAGATAGGTGCGCCAATAGGGCATGAGCGCCCGCACAAGCCAATGACGCTTCTCGATTTCGTCCGCGCTGCCGACCTGTGCTTCTTCGCTGTCGTTTCGATAATAGAGGGTGAAACCGAACGCGAATTCGGGCTCAAGCGCGAGAAGCTCCTGATGCGTCAGGCGGGCAGCGGCGGTGCCTTCGCGGATATCGAGCGTATAGACCCCGTCATCGGTAACTTCGAGCAGCGGTAGCGTCCCGCCATCTTTCAGGACGACGATGGCCGGACAATCGAAATCATTCTCTCGAATGGCGCGTTCCTTGACGCGCATGACCTGCAGGCCGATGCGCTCGGCGACGTGCTCCACATCGTCGAGTTCAAGAGATTCAACGATTTCGTCAGGCAGGCCTGAAAACAGCACGGTGTCCGAGCTGGGGCGACCGTAAAATGTCGCCACAGCTTTGAAGGACGCACGAAAGCTCAGGCGGGCACGAGTGCCCGCCGGTTCGATCAACGAATTTAACATATCATCCTATCGGATGGGCGTTTACTGGAGCGGCGCCAGGAGGTCCATCGGAATTCCTGCCTTTTGCCGCGGATCCCGCTCGACATAGGCCCCATTCGGGGTCGTCTTCACGGTAAACTCGTTGCGCGCATAGGCGTCCGTCTGCCCCACGGGGTTGACGTTCATCGTTTTCAGCAGAGAGCCTGAAGCTGCCAGGATCTTGTACTCTGCGAAAAGCGCCGCCACACGCGCCGTTTCGGCGACGATGCTGGTGTTGAAACGGGTGTTCTGCGCATCCAGAACATCGAGCAGCGAGCGCTGACCGATCTTGAACTGCTCGCCATAGGACGAGACCAGCTGAGCGTTCTGCGACGACTGCGAGTTCAGGATCTGCGAAAGCTCGCCGCGGCTGCTGCGCTCGTTCCAGGCAGAGCGGACCGATTCCTCGATCTCGCGATGCACCTGGTCAGAAGCATAGCGCTGTTCGCTGGCGCGGCGGATCTGTTCCTGCTCGCGGGCCTGGTCGATGCCGCCGCGATAGAGATTCCAGCGGGCGACCAGGCGGACCTGAACGTCGTTGGTATTGCCCTGGCTGCTGCCGACATCATTGCCGACATTCGCACGACCTTCGAGGTCCAAGGTCGGCGCATAATTCGAACGGGCCGCACGGACAGCGGCGTCAGCAGCGTCAATATCGGCGCGCGCGGAGTAGATGCGCGGATTGTTGGACTTGGCGGTCTCGATCGCATCCTGCAGCGTGCGCGGGATGAACTTGGCAACCGAGCCCGGAACCTTGGCATTGACGATCGGCTCACCGACAGTCTTCAGGAAGCGGATCTTGGTGAGTTCAAGCTCTTCCTGGGCTTCGCGGAGCCGAGCATTGGCAGCCGCCAGACGCTCACGGCCCTGGACAGCGTCGACTTCGGTCAAGGCACCACCGGAGATGCCCTGGTTGATGTCGGAGAGAATGCCATTGTGGAAGGCGACGTTCTGCTTGGCAACACCAACGATCTTGGCCTGCAGAATGTATTCGAGGTAATCCTGGACAACCTGGAGAGCGACCGTTTCGGACCGTTCCAGAACGCGGAAGGACGCCCCATCCACACGTGAGGCCTGCTGATCCACCTGAGCCCGCCGACCGCCGCCATCCAGCAGCCGCTGCGTGACCGTCAGGCCGACTTCAGAGGAGTTAAAATTTTCGTAGTCCCGCGTCAAAGTGCCGGTCCCCTCGTTGGAGAGCCGGCGCTTTCCCACGCTCGCCTCCAGATCGATGGACGGCAGATAGAGACCGCGCGCCTGGCGCAACTCGAATTCCACAGCCTCGCGGTTTTCAACCGCCTGCGAAATCTGCGGATTGGTCGTCAAGGCCTTCTGAATGGCCTCCTGCAAGGACATAGCACTTGCGGGCGTAACCGACGCAATGGCGAAGGCTGCCGAGGTATACAAGGCCGCAAATAAAGTCTTTTTGGTAAACAACGAAGTGCCCCTGCCCAAATCTTCCATGGCGGTCGTTATATACCGGCACGAACGCGAGTGGGAAGCCGAATCAGACTGTCCAAAAGATGCACCCAATTTTGATCTGTTGGAAACCGCAGCCGCAGCTGAAACTTAACGCGCAACATGAATCAATAAAAACGCCTCAATACTATTGAATTTCATTTTTAAATTCACAAAACAATTTAAAACAATAAAATTATAATTATAGGACAAAAATCAATACATAAAAATAATATAATTTTCTTAATTCATTTTCAGAATAAATACATATTCACAATACATTACATTTCTATAATTCTAGAGCGAATTTTATAATTTTTTATTGAAACAATAATCTGAGTAATCACATGATAACCATCCAAAAAAAAGAAAAAGCGTGTATACAAATTTCAATTACGCCACCATCTCGTGACGGAAACTCTGTTTTTCTAGGGGAATCGGATGGGTCAACAAGCAGACGCTCAGCACTCATCGACCACAACAAGCACCTTTCGTCGCAAAGCGTCACGAAAGTGCACCAGCTAAAATTCGATTATTTTAGTATAGTCCATGATCGCGCAAACAATAATGCAAGCGCACAACCAATAGGCCTCAGCGAACGCCACACATAAGCATTTCTTAATTTATCAGACATAGTAGCGAAGCGGCGCCGCTATGACCACAAGCCCCCCAGTACGCTTAGGCATAACAGGTTATGCTTCCCGTCGAAAAACTGAGAACTATTTTTGTTTGAGAGCGGAAACTCTGCGTTTGCACATACACAGCCGATTCGAGCACAAGCCGACCACCCCACCCAAAGAGAGTGAACACGCCCGCGAGAAACGAGAAATGCCGGACACTCCTTGCGTGTCCGGCCATCATCACAACAGGAATTTCCGCAATCAATCTTCCGCGAAGATCGGATCGTTGACGAAAGGGCCACCCTGATAGATGGCAACCGCGTCTGCCGGCGTTGGCCTGGCAACGGAAGCTTCGATCTCCGCCCGGAAGCGTTCGGCATTGTCGCTCGGATGCCAGCCCAGATAGGAGACATGCGAATTGTCCCACCAGCGCGTATCGTTGTTCGAGCACCCCCAGATGACAGGGCAGCCGAGACGCGGAGCACGGAAGATGCATTCGATCATCGAGAGGAAGTCATCATAGCTCATCCAGGTGGAGAGCATGCGGTGGTTCTTCGGCTTCTCCATGCAGCTGCCAATACGCACCAGAGCAGTCTCCTGGCCGAATTTTTCAAAATACATGCGGGCGAGCGCCTCGCCGAAGCATTTCGAAACACCATAGAGACCATCCGGCCGCAGGGGCGCTTCATGGTCGAGATACTCATCCTGCCGGTAGAACCCGATCGTGTGGTTCGAGCTCGCAAAGAGAATGCGCGGCATGCCGTTCGCGCGCGCAGCCTCATAGAGATTATAAAGCCCAAGCAGATTGGCATTCATGATCTTGGAGAACTTATCCTCAACGGAGATTCCGCCAAGATGAATGATGGCGTCGCAGCCCTCAACGAGGCTGTCGACCGCTGCACGATCGCCGAGATCACAAACAACGGCCTCCTCGTGGGCCGCGACGGCGCCCAGATCGACGATGTCCGAGACCCTGACGACCTCCGCGAGCCCCTTCAATCGCCCGCGCATTGCGCTGCCCAATCCTCCGGCAGCCCCGGTCAGCAAAAGTCTCTTCACGCGCTTTCCTCCCTGATATCGCAAGTCAACTTATCATACAGGTTGCCCGAACCCGGTCAATATCGTAAACCTCGACGACAGCAGGCTGACAAAGCCCGACGCATGGAAGATGATGCGCAACGGGCACACCAGGGCGGGGACGCAGGAATGGCATTGCAGGCACGCAACGAAGCAGGCTCAGGGACCCTTGTGCAGAAACTCGGAGACACGTTGCGCAAGGCGATTGGCGCCGGCCAGTTTCCGCCCGGCAGCAAGCTGCCAAGCGAGGCGCAACTGTCTGAGGCGCATGGCGTTTCGCGGACCGTCGTCCGTGAGGCGATCGCCTCCTTGCGCGCCGACCGCCTTGTGGAAGCGCGACAGGGGGCCGGTGTTTTCGTGCTTGCACCACAGGATCCGGCGCCGGCGCCGCTTCTGATCGGCAGCGTAGATCCTGCCCGCGTTTCTTCGATGATTGAACTCCTGGAACTCAGGACGGCAGTCGAGGTCGAGGCTGCCGGACTGGCCGCCCTTCGCCGGTCACCCGCGCAGGAAGAGGTCATTCTGGAACGGCATTACGCCATCCGCGCCTGTCTTGAGGCCGGGCAATCGACGACCGAAGCCGATTTCGCACTCCACCTCGCAATCGCCGAGGCAACCAACAATCCCAGATTCCGTGAGTTTCTTGCCATGATTGGCAAGAATGTCATCCCGCGCGCCGCGCTGCGCGACGAGGACAGCGAGGAGGATCAGTCGGCCTATCTGCGCCTGATCGACGCCGAACACGCAGACATCGTCGAGGCCATTTCGGCCGGCGACGAGGAGGCCGCTCGCGACGCCATGCGACGCCATCTGCGCGGCAGCCAGGCACGGTACCGGGCGCTTCTCCGCGAGCAGCGCCAACCTGTACGATAACATTTGACACAGGCGTCGTTAATACGTATGACAACTTGGCCGGAGGAGGCCAAGAGAGGACATTCGAATATGACGCCGCAAGACATAAAGGCCGCGCTCGGCGCCGGCCTGCTCTCCTTTCCTGTCACGCATTTCGATGACGCAGGGAATTTCAAGTCCGACAGCTATGCAGAGCATGTGGAGTGGTTGTCGGGATACGACGCACCGGTGCTGTTTGCGGCTGGCGGAACGGGGGAGTTTTTCTCGCTGACGCCATCTGAGGTTCCA
>JARXAK010000053.1 GCA_029865885.1 Rhizobium sp.
GCCGCCGAGATCGACGGCACGCCGAAATGGCGCCAGTTCACCCGCATCACGCTGCCGCTGCTGGCCCCAGTGATCTTCTTCAACCTCGTGCTGCAGACGATCGAGGCCTTCAAGACATTCTCCAGCGCCTTCATCATTTCCAATGGCACCGGGGCGCCGGCTGACAGCCTGCTTTTCTATACGGTCTATCTGTTCAACGAGGCCTTCAAGTTCTTCCGCATGGGCTACGCCTCTGCGCTTGCCTGGGTGCTGCTGCTGATCATCGCCGCGTTCACGGCGCTGGCCTTCTTCACCTCGAAATACTGGGTGCATTATGAAAACGACCGCGACTGACCTCGAACTGGCGATGCAGCTCGACGAGGCTGCGCGGATCGCTCACGAATTGCGCTTGAAGAGAGAAAAGCGCGACAGAAACGGGCGCATCCTGAAGCACCTGTTTCTGATCGGTGTTTCCGTGATCATGCTCTATCCGCTGTTCTGGCTGCTGGCGTCGTCTTTCAAGCCGGAAAACGAGATCTTCGGCAGCCTGACGCTGTGGCCATCGGAATTCCGCTTCGAGAATTACACAGAGGGCTGGTTCGCTCTGCCGGTGTCGTTCACGGTCTTCTACTGGAACTCCACCATCGTCACCCTGCTGTCGGTCATCGGCAACCTCATCTCCTGTTCCTTTGCGGCCTATGCCTTTGCCCGCCTGCGCTTCACAGGCCGCAACTTCTTCTTTGCGCTGATGATGATGACCCTGATGATCCCCTATCATGTGGTCCTCATCCCCCAATATGTGCTGTTCCTGCAGCTGGGCTGGGTCGATACCTATCTGCCGCTGGTCGTTCCCCGGTTCCTCGCGTCGGAAGCCTTCTTTATCTTCCTGATGGTGCAGTTTTTCCGGCAATTGCCGAAGGAGCTGGACGAGGCGGCGATGATCGACGGCTGCTCGCCCTTCAAGATCTACTGGGCGATCATCCTGCCGCTGTCGCTGCCCGCGATGGGCACGGCGGCGATCTTCTCGCTGATCTGGACCTGGGAGGATTTCCTGGCCCCGCTCATCTATCTCAACGACATCAAGAGCTACACCGTGCCACTCGGGCTTCGCCTCTTCCTCGATCAGGAAGGCCAGTCCGCCTATGGCCAGATGTTCGCCATGTCTGTGCTCTCCCTGGTTCCGGTCGTCATCTTCTTCGTCCTGTTCCAGAAACTGATCGTGCGTGGCATCGCCACATCCGGAATGAAGTAAGGAATGAAATGACATGGCTGGACTGACCCTTCGCAATGTCGGCAAGCGCTATGGTGCGCTCTCGATCATCCAGGGGCTTAACCTCGACATCCACGACGGTGAATTCCTTGTCCTCGTCGGCCCGTCCGGCTGTGGCAAGTCGACCTTGCTGCGCATGATTGCCGGGCTGGAGGATATCACCGACGGCACGATCTCGATTGGCGACAAGGTGGTGAACGATCTGCCCGCCTCGAAGCGTGAGCTGTCGATGGTGTTCCAGAGCTATGCGCTCTATCCGCATATGACGGTGCGCAAGAACCTCGCCTTTGGCCTGCAGAACTTCAAGATGTCCAAGGCAGAGGTCGAGAGGCGCGTGGCGGAAGCAGCCCGCATCCTGCAGATTGAGCCCTTGATGGATCGCAAGCCGCGGCAGCTCTCGGGCGGGCAGAAGCAGCGCGTCGCGATCGGCCGCGCAATCGTGCGCGAGCCCAAGCTCTTCCTCTTCGATGAACCGCTTTCCAACCTCGATGCGGAACTGCGCGTCCAGATGCGGGCCGAACTGGCATCGCTCTATGCCCGCCTCGGCACCACCATGATCTATGTCACCCATGACCAGGTCGAAGCCATGACAATGGCGAGCCGCATCGTCGTGCTCCGCAGCGGCAAGATCGAGCAGGTCGGCACGCCGCAGGAGCTCTATACGCGTCCTCAAAACCTGTTCGTCGCCGGCTTTATCGGGTCGCCGAAGATCAACATGCTGAAGGCAGAGGTCCTGCGCGACGGCGCGACCGCTCGCGTGCGCGTTGAGGGCTGGCCGGAATTTTCCATTGCCGATCTGCCAACCCCCGACACGCAGCTGACACTCTGCGTCCGCCCGGGCGCACTTCTGGTCGGCGCCGGGACGATCAGGACCGAAGCAACTGTGCGTCTTGTCGAATATCTCGGCAACGAGACGCTGTTGCACATGGCCCTGCCGACCGGCCAGACCGTGCTGGTCAGTGACAGCGGCAAGATCACCTATCGTCAGGGTGATGCGGTTACGATCGGCTTTGAGCCGGAGGCCATCCACTATTTCGACGCTTCCGGTCAACGCGTCGAGCCCACGGGTGAGAGGGTCTGAGAAGGTGAAGATCGCTATTGTTGGATGCGGCTCGCGCCATAAGATGTTTCGCGAATCCATCGCAGATGATTATGCCGACAACCATGAAATCGTTGCCCTTTGCGATAGCAACCCGCATCGGCTGGGTGAGGCGGCCAAGGCGGTGCAGCGGCCCGGGACCAATGGTGTGGCTACCTATCTTGCAGACGATTTTGACCGTCTGATCCTGGAGCAGAAGCCTGACACCATCGTAGTCACCACGCCCGATTTTCTGCACGCCGATTACATCGTCCGGGCCTTCGAGGCCGGATGCGATGTCATCTGCGAAAAGCCGCTGACCATAGACCTTGCGCGACTGAAGACGATTGTCGACGCGCAGGCCCGGACCAGCCGCAAGGTGCAGGTTACCTTCAACTATCGCTATTCGCCGGCGCGGACCCAGATCAAGGAGCTCATCTCCTCCGGTGCGATCGGTGAGGTCACCGCTGTTGATTTCCGCTGGCATCTCGATCGGGTCCATGGCGCTGACTATTTCCGCAGATGGCACCGTCAGAAGGAAAACTCGGGCGGTCTACTCGTTCACAAATCGACCCATCACTTCGACCTCCTGAACTGGTGGCTGGGTACGGTGCCGACCGCCGTGCTTGCATCCGGGAGGCGCGCCTTCTATCGCCCGGAAACGGCCGCAGCGCTCGGCCTCGAAGGGCGCGGGCCGCGATGCCACGGCTGTCCCGTGGCCGCCAAATGTGACTTCAGGCTCGACCTGGCGGCCGACGAAAGCCTGAGAAACCTCTATCTCGAGGCGGAAGGCGCAGACGGCTATTTCCGTGACCTGTGCGTTTTCGATGAGGATATCGGCATCGAAGATACGATGCAGGCCCATATCCGCTATGCCTCTGGTGTCACCGCCAACTATACGCTGACCGCCTATTCGCCCTGGGAAGGGCTGGAGATCAAGTTCCAGGGAACCAAGGGCGATATCACGCACCGCCATGTCGAGGTTCACGGTGTCTTCGGCGGCACACGAGCGCATGCGGACGCGGATGCCGTCACCACGGAGCTGCATCTGGCCGGACAATTGCCTCACCTTCTTGAGGTCCCCACTGCCAGCGGGCATCACGGCGGGGCCGATCCCGTGATGCTGGGTTACATCTTCGACCCGGAGGGCATGACACCGGATCAATATGGTCGCGCCTCCGATCATGTCGCCGGCGCCTGGTCGATCCTGACGGGAATTGCCGCCAACGCCTCCATCGACACGGGCTCGCTCGTCGATATCAAATCCATGCTGCGATCGCGTGGCATCAAGCTGGAGCACTAGCGCCATGGGGCCAAGGGTGAAGTTTGCAGTCATCGGCGTCGATCACGGCCATATCTACGGGATGATCGATGGCCTTCTGTCCGCTGGCGCCGAATTTGTCGGATGGTGCACCGGACCGGAGACGCAGCCCGAGGTGACCGGTGCTTTCGCGGCCTGTTATGACGCGGCTCCGATGCTCGCGGAAGAACGGATACTGGAGGATGCTGAGATCAGCGTCATCCTCTCCGCCGCGATCAACAGCGATAGGGCCGATATCGCGATCCGGTCGATGCAGCACGGCAAGGATGTGCTGGTCGACAAGCCGGGCTGCACGACATTCGAGCAGCTGAGCCGGCTGAATGACGTTGTTCAGGCGACGGGACGTCGTTGGCTCGTCTGCTTTTCCGAACGACTGACGGTCGAAAGCACCACGGTCGTCGATCGCCTGATCAGCGAAGGCCGGATCGGCCGGGTTGTCCAGACCGTCGGCCTCGGACCCCACAGGCGCAACGCCCATCTCCGCCCGGCATGGTTCTGGGACAGACAGCGCAGCGGCGGCATTCTGAACGATATCTGCGCCCATCAATACGACCAGTTCCTGCACTTTACCGGCTCGACGCAAGCCCGGGTCGTCTCGGCGCATGTCGGCAATGTCGCCAATCCGGAGCGGCCGGACTTCATGGATTTCGGTGAAGTTCTGCTCGAGGGCAATGGCGGGCGCGGTTATGCCCGCGTCGACTGGTTGACCCCGGATGGCTTGCCGACCTGGGGGGATGGCCGAATGACCATTCTCGGGACCGAAGGCTATATCGAGATGCGAAAATATGTCGACATCGGTGGCGAAGCCGGCGGCGATCACGTGATCCTGGTCGATGCCAAGGGGATCGAGCGGTTCAAGGCTGGCGGCGCCGGAACGCCCTTTTTCGGCAGGCTCCTGCAGGACGTCAGGGAGCGCACCGAAACCGCGATGCGTCAGGACCATGCCTTTCTGGCAACCGAGCTTTCGCTCCAGGCACAACAGATGGCAGAGGAGAAGATCCGATGAGCGAGCGCATCAGAGTGGCGGTTCTGGGTGCCGGTATCGGCAAGTCGCATATCTCGGGCTATGCCGCATTGCCGGATCACTACGAGGTCGTCTATGTCTGCGATCTCGACCCGGAGAAGGCTGCGGCAGGGGCCAAGCTTGCACAGGAAGCAAGACCCGTCACCGCTGTGGCGGAGGTCTTCGCAGACCAGAGCGTCGACCTCATCGACATCTGCCTGCCGCCACACCTGCATGGCTCCATGACGATTGCGGCGCTCGATGCCGGCAAGCATGTGGTCTGCGAGAAGCCGATCGCCGGCTCCATGGCCGATGTTGCCCGGATCGCGGCGGCGGCTCTGCGCGCAGGAAGACAGGTCTTTCCGGTTTTCCAGTATCGTTATGGTGCCGGCTACCGGGCAGCCCATGCGCTGCGGGAAAAGGGGATGCTCGGAAAGCCCTATGTCATGGCTCTGGAGACTCACTGGCAGCGCGGGGCGGACTATTACGCCGAACGCTGGCGTGGCAGCTGGCATGGCGAATTGGGTGGCGCGATCGTCAGCCATGCCATTCATGCCCACAATCTGGTGACGCTGCTGGCCGGCAATATCCGTTCCGTGGCCGCCTTTCTCGACACGAGGGTTAATCCGATCGAGACCGAGGACTGTGCCGCCATCAGCATGAAGACTGCCGAGGGGGCGCTGGTGACATCCTCGATCACGCTTGGCGCGGCAGGCAGCAAGTCGCGATTCCGCGCCTGCTTCGAACATGTCACGATCACGTCAGGGACCGAGCCATACCACGTCGGTGCCGGCCCGTGGGCGTTTCAGGCCACCGACCCGATGCGGCAGGCGGAGTTTGATGCCGTCCTGGCCAGCGTTCCGGATGTCGCAGACCGCTTTGCCGGGCAATTCGCGGATATCTTTCATCGGTTGCGCGGGGCTGCTGATCTCTACCTGCCAACATTCGACGAAGCCATGCATTCCATCGAGCTGATTACGGCAATTTACGATTCCGCCATCAATGCCCGGATCGTGCAGCTTCCCCTCCCGGCGGATCATCCTCTCGGCGCGGGCTGGCAACCGCCAGGACATCGTTCATTGAACGAAAAGCCTTAGTCCGATGTATTGGTTCCAGTCTGTCAGGGTGCCGGATCTTGGGCCTCGGGGGACATCCGTCGGTCGAGCACAGTGTTTCCTATGGTGAGGCCGATATCGATCAGATCGATCGTGTTTGCTGAGCCCTGCTGTGCAGTCATGAGGGCTGCGGTCGCTGCCTTGCGACCGAGCTGCATCAATGGCACCTCGATCGTCGTCAGCCTCGTTGTCAGGGAATGGGGCAGTGCGGTGCCGTTGAAGCCGTTGACCGAGACGGTGCCGGGGACGTCGATCCCCGCCTCGATCAGGAAGCGCAGGCCACCGATCGCCATGGCGTCGTTGAGGTAGTGGATGGCTTGCGGGATTTCGCCCTGTTCAATCAGCCTTCTGGTCAACACATAGCCGGTTTCAGCCGTGCGCGGCAGCTTCAGATCCGTCGATTGCCGCAGGACCGCGCCATCTTTTGAAAGCGCCCGCAAGTAACCCTCCAACCTGGTCGCTGCACACAGGTCGCGTTCGAGTTGAGAGCCGATATAGGCGCAACGGGTAAGACCAAATCTCGATGATAGGAACCTATATGATCGGTCAAGGTCACCATCTTCCCCCAGGGGCAGCTCGGCAACGACCAGGCGATGATCGACGGTGCCCGTTCCGGCATCATCGATATCGTCATGACGGGTCTCAACAACCTGACCGGGCTGGTGCCGGATGCCGGTGCGTTTGAGCTGCCCTTCATGTTCCCCAACCGGGAACTCGCCTACAAGGTTCTCGACGGCGAGGTTGGCCAGGGCGTATCCGCGCAGTTCACCCAGCATGGCCTGAAAATGCTCGGTTATCCGGAAAACGGCTACCGCAACATGACCAACAATCGTGGTCCGATCCGCGTGCCGGCCGATGTCTCCGGGCTCAACATGTGCGTCAATAACTCCAAGGCCCTGAACGACATGTTCGCGGCGCTCGGGGCCAATCCGACGCAGCTGCCGGTCGCCGAGCTTCACACTGCACTGGAGACCGGGGTTGTCGATGAGCAGGATCATCCGATCGGCATCGTCCTGTCCTTCAAGTTCAATGAGGTACAGAAAAATCTGAGCCTCACGCAGCACGCCTATTCGGCGCTGGCGCTCGCCATCAACGACGCCAAGTTCAATGGTCTGACAGCCGACGAGCAGAAGGTGATCGTCGATGTGGCCGCCGAGGCTATCGCCATGCAGCGCAAGCTGGCACAGGAGAAAGAGGCTTCTATGATCGCTGAGCTGCAGGCCGCCGGCATGGAGGTCAACACGGATGTGGATGCCGTCGTCAATGCAGTGCTTGCCACCCAAAAATAACAGACTGAAATCTGCGATGAGAGAGGGCGCATGATCAGCGCCCTTTTTTCATGCCATTACGGGCTCGATTGGCGACGCATCAGGATCGGTTCAAGGGCGATGGTCGCGGGGCCCGCCTGTCTGCCATCGAGCACATCGAGAATGAGGTCTGCGGCGCGCTTGCCGATTTCGCGCGGCAGCGGGTTGATCGTGGTGAGCGACGGTACGCAGATTCCGGCGATCTCGTAGTCGCCGAAGCCGGCGACAGCAATCTGTCCGGGCACATTGACACCGCGCCGCTGGCACTCCGTCAGGGCGCCAAAGGCTGACAGGTCGGACACGCAGATGACGGCCTGTGTGTCCGGCAGCGTGCCGAGCAGCCGGCCCATGGCGTCTGCGCCTTCTCTCATGGAAATGGGCGGAGTGCCTGCCGCGATCAGTCGATCGGGATCCAGACCGTGGGCCTGCATGGCCGCGATGAAGCCGGCCCGGCGATCGGTGCCACGGGTATCGCGGTCGGCATCGCCGCCGATAAAGGCAATTCGGGTAATCCCGACAGAGACGAAGTGGTCGACCATGGAGCGAACCGCTGCCGCGTTGGAAAAACCCACGACATGGCCGACCGGATTGTCGGGCAGATCCCAGGTCTCGATGACAGGTATGCCTGCGTTTTCCAGCAGCCTGCGCGCGCGCGGCGTGTGGCGTCCACCGGTGACGACGATCGCTTCGGGACGACGGCGAAGCAGCTGTTCGACCAGCCGCTCTTCTTCATTGATGTCGTAGTCCGTATAGCCAAGCAGGATCTGCAGGCCGCGCTCCTTCAGCCCCTCGGACAGGCCGCGCACGGTATCGGCGAAGTTGGCGTTGTTGATCGATGGGATTGTCACGGCGACAAAATCGGTGCGCTGCGAGCGCAGGTTCGAGGCGGTGCTGTCGAAGACGTATCCGAGCGTATCGGCGGCTTCGAGGATGGCACTGCGCGTCGCATCGCTCACCGAGGCGTCACGCTTGAACGCCCGGCTCACCGTCATTGGCGAGACGCCCGCAAGGCGGGCGACGTCGGCCATGGTCGGTGCTTTGCGGGGCGTGCTCATGTCATTTTGTTATCGTTATCTCTGGCGAAAATCCAGCCTCTGCACGGTTAGATCACAGGGGCGCGTATTCATGCGCCGTTGTGACGTGATGATGGATCTTTCCTGTGAAGAAGCGCGCGAGTACGGACTCGGTTGCGGCTCTCGCCTCGGTCCGAACAGGGCTCGCAAGGGCCGCATCCACGCTCGGCAGGTCGGGATAGCTGATGGCGAGGATCATCGGATATTCCGGTGCGCCCTCATCGCGGCTTTCGGCAAAGGTGACGCGGACGGAGAGGGCGCCGGGAAACTGGCGCCACTTCGGCAGGATTTCGGCGAGGACAGCGGCGCGGAACGCCTCTGCCTGTCCTTCATGGATCTTGCCATCGAACAGTGCGTAGCGGGTGATCATGGGGCAATCTCCTTGTTGGGTCCCTTGAAATATTCCATCAATGCGGCCTGGTCCTCGCCGCCGAGGCCGGCGGCCGTCAGCATGCGGTGGACTTCCGCGCAGATGGCAGTCAGCGGCATCGAGGTGTTGCTCAGCCTTGCCAGATCCTGGGCGGCGTTGAGGTCCTTGACCATATTGTCGATGCGACCGGTCCGGCGGTAATCCCGGCTGGCAAAGCGCGGCATGTACTCCTGCAATAGCGCGCTGTCGGCGCGGCCACCTTTGAGCGCCTGCGGGATCTTCTCGACATCGACGCCGGCTGCTTCGGCAAGGGCGGTTGCTTCGGCCACGGCGAGGAAGCCGAGGCCGCAGAGCACCTGGTTGATCATCTTGGTGGTCTGTCCAGCACCCGGGCCGCCCATGTGGGTCTGGTTGCCGGCAAGCTTTGACAGGATGGCTTGCGTTTCCTGCACGTCGGCTTCGGCGCCACCCTGCATAAGCGTGAGTTGACCGATCGCGGCTTTGGGAATGCCGCCGGACAGCGGGCTGTCGACCCAGCGCAAACCACGGGTCGCGACTTCGGTCGCGAGCGCCTTTGTCGTCTCCGGGTCTATCGAGGACATGTCGATGATCAGCGTGCCGGGCTTGGCGCCCTCGGCCACGCCCTGCGGCCCGAAGACGGCGGCGCGGACGATGGCTGCGGAATTGAGCGACAGGATGACGGCCTTCGCCTGGTGTGCGGCATCCGCAGCGGACGAGGCCGCCACGGCGCCCTTGGCAACGAGAGCGGCGATTTTTTCGGGGTCACGATCGTAGACGATCAGATCTGTTCCCGTTTCGGCAAGGCGGGCGCCGATGGCACCGCCCATGGCGCCGGCCCCGATCAGGGCGATCCTGTTGGTCATTGCGGGTTTCCTCCCAGATAGGACAGAACCTGTCCGACGATGGTTTCCATCGGTTGTTCGATTGTCACTTCGATCGCTTCGTCCGGCCCCGGCCGCTCCAGGGTCGCGAACTGGCTGTCGAGCAGCGACAGGGGCATGTAATGGCCGGAGCGTGCTGCCATGCGCGATGCGATGAGATCGCGATCGCCCGCGAGATGGACGAATGTCACCTTGCCGCCAGCGCCAGCGCGAATTCTGTCGCGGTAAACGCGCCGAAGTGCGGAGCAGCCGATGAGCAACGGCGCCTCGTTCCTGAGGGCTGCAGCAATCCGATCGAGCCAGGGCCAGCGATCGTCATCGGTGAGTGGTATGCCGGTGCGCATCTTCTCGACCGCATCGATGCTGTGGAGGTCGTCGCCGTCGCGGTAGGGAATGTGGAGCTTTTCGGACAGAGCGGCGCCGACGGTCGACTTGCCGCAGCCCGCCACGCCCATGATGACCAGACGCAAGCTCATAGCGATGCCGTGATCCCGCCGTCGACATAGAGAATATGTCCGTTGACGAAGCTGGATGCATCAGAGGCGAGAAAGATGCAGGCGCCCTGAAGCTCTTCGACCTTGCCCCAGCGGCCGGCCGGCGTGCGTTTTTCCAGCCAGGCCGAGAAGGTCGGATCGGCAACCAAGGCAGCATTCAGCGGGGTGTCGAAATAGCCGGGCGCGATCGCGTTGCAGTTCAGGCCGTGCTTGGCCCAGTCGGTGGCCATGCCCTTGGTCAGGTTGCCGACCGCGCCCTTGGTTGCGGTGTAAGGGGCAATCGAGGGGCGGGCGAGCGCGGTCTGGACGCTGGCGATATTGATGATCTTGCCGCGACCACGGCCGATCATGTGGCGGGCGACCGCCTGGCCGACATGGAAAACGCTGGCGATATTGGTCTGCAGCAGACGCTCAAAAGCGTCGGCGGGGAAGTCTTCGAGTGGTGCGCGATGCTGCATGCCGGCATTGTTGACGAGAATGTCGATTGCCTTGCCGGAGGCCTCGTAGGCATCGACGGCCGCGCGCACAGCATTATGGTCCGTCGCATCGAAGGCGAGCTGGTCCGCACCCTCGATCCGTGCGGCTGCATCCTTGAGTTTCGTTGCGTCACGACCGTTGAGGACGATCTCGGCACCGGCGGCCTTCAGACCCTCTGCCAGCGCAAAGCCGATCCCTTGCGAGGATCCCGTGATCAGGGCGCGTTTGCCCTTCAGGTCGAACAGGTTCAGTGCCACGGTTTACTCCCTTCAGTTTCGCTCTCGACAAGCGTCAGATGATTTGTATATGTTATCGATAACAATCGAAAGTCAAGCATCCCTGGGGAGAGACATCATGACCAAGCCCGACATCCTGCAGATGGGCCCTTATCCGGACTGGGACCAGGTGCCGCTGGAACAGAGCTTCCAGATGCATCGTTATTTCGAGGCGGCCGACAAGGCCGCCTTCCTGGCCGATGTCGGGCCGAAAATCCGGGGTATCGCCACTCGTGGCGAGCTCGGCGCCAATGCACAGACGATCGCAGCCTGCCCGAATCTCGAAGTCATCTCGGTCTATGGCGTCGGCTTCGATGCGGTGGATCTTGGCGCCTGCCGGGCGCGGGGTGTCCGGGTCACGAACACGCCTGACGTGCTGACGAACGATGTTGCCGATCTCGGCATTGCGATGATGCTCGTGCAGTCGCGTGGCATGATTGGTGCTGAAACCTGGGTGAAGGACGGGTCCTGGGCGGCCAAGGGCCTTTATCCGTTGAAGCGCCGGGTCTGGGGGCGCAGGGCAGGGGTGCTCGGTCTCGGGCGGATCGGTTTCGAGGTTGCCAAACGCCTCGCCGGCTTCGACATGGAGATCGCCTATAGCGATGTCTCGGCCAAGGATTTCGCCAAGGATTGGGAATTCATCGCCGATCCTGTGGCGCTCGCCCAGCGCTCGGACTTCCTCTTTGTGACGCTGGCTGCTTCGGCTGCGACCCGCCATATCGTCGGTGCCAAGGTGATCGAGGCGCTCGGGCCCGAGGGCATGCTGATCAATATCAGCCGCGCCTCCAATATCGACGAGGAAGCGCTGCTGGAAGCGCTTGAGACGGGCAAGCTTGGTTCGGCAGCCCTCGATGTCTTCGAAGGTGAGCCCAATCTCAATCCGCGATTTCTGGCCCTGCCGAATGTGCTGCTCCAGCCGCATCATGCCAGCGGCACCATCGAGACCCGCAAGGCGATGGGCAAGCTCGTCCGTGACAATCTCACCGCGCATTTCGCCGGTGAAGCCCTCCTCACTCCGGTGCTCTGATGAAAGCCATCGTCATTCATGCCGCCCGTGATCTCCGGATCGAAGACCGACCTGTGGAAGCCCCTCAGGCCGGCCAGCTGCGACTGAGCCTCGCGACCGGCGGGATCTGCGGGTCGGACCTGCACTATTACAATCACGGCGGCTTCGGCGCGGTGCGGCTGAAAGAACCCATGATCCTTGGCCACGAAGTTTCGGCCCGTGTTGAGGCCATCGGGCCTAGTGTCTCGGGCTTCGAGATCGGGCAGCTTGTGGCCGTTTCGCCCTCGCGGCCCTGCGGCCAGTGCCGCTACTGTGGGGAGGGGCTGCAGAACCAGTGCCTCCACATGCGTTTCTACGGCAGTGCGATGCCCTTTCCGCATATCCAGGGCGCCTTCCGGGAAAGCCTGGTGGCAGACGCCTATCAATGCGTCGACGCCACGGGTCTTTCTGCCGGAGAAGCGGCGATGGCGGAGCCGTTGGCGGTCACGCTGCATGCAACAACGCGGGCGGGCAGCCTGTTCGGCAAGCGGGTTCTCGTCACCGGCTGCGGACCGATTGGCGTACTCTCGATCCTCTCGGCACGACGCGCTGGTGCTGCCGAGATCGTTGCCACCGATCTCTCCGATTTCACGCTGGCGCTCGCCGCAAAGGTTGGGGCTGACAGGGTGATCAATACGGCGAAGGAGCCGGATGCGCTATCTGCCTATGCGGGCGACAAGGGCACGTTCGATGTGCTCTACGAATGCACGGGTGTTGCCGCAGCATTGGCCGGCGCCATTCCGGCGCTCAGGCCGCGGGGCATCATCCTGCAGCTTGGCCTGGGCGGCGACATGACGCTGCCCATGATGGCGATTACGGCCAAGGAGCTCGAACTCAGAGGCTCCTTCCGGTTCCATCAGGAATTTGCCATCGGGGTCGAACTGATGCGGAAAGGGTTGATCGACGTGAAGCCGCTGATCACGCATACGGTGTCGCTGGCCGAGGCCGAGAAGGGCTTTATGCTGGCTTCGGATCGAAGCCAGGCGATGAAGGCGCAGATCGCGTTTTCCGGCTGAGTGGAGCGTCGGCTCTGGGAGGAGTTTCAATCATGTCGTTTTTCGAAGTCATCGATCCGATCTTCGCCACCTATGTGCTTGGCAATGCTCCGGTAAAGCGGCTCGCGACCGGGTTTGACTGGACGGAAGGGCCGGTCTGGTTCGGCGATGCCGGCTGCCTCATGTTTTCCGACATTCCCAACAACCGCATCGTCCGCTGGAGCGAGGATGGCGTCACCACCTATCGCCAGCCCTCGAACTATGCGAACGGCCACACCCGGGACCGTCAGGGGCGGCTCGTCAGCTGCGAACATGGAACGCGCCGGGTGACGCGGACCGAGTGGGACGGGTCGATCACGGTCATTGCCGACAGCTTTCAGGGCAAGCGCCTCAACAGTCCGAACGACGTCATCGTTGCGTCTGATGGCGCGATCTGGTTCAGCGATCCGCATTACGGGATCATGACCGACTACGAGGGCGCAAAGGCGGAGCAGGAACTGCCCTGCACCGTCTACCGTGTGTCGCCGGATGGCGGG
>JARXAK010000070.1 GCA_029865885.1 Rhizobium sp.
CCGCAGGTTCAAATCCTGCCCCCGCAACCAACAAATCTTGAAAACTCTTCCAATTCAAATGTTTGCGTTCAAGCTCTTCACCATATCGGTCGAGGAGCTTTTTTTGTACTCTGTGTCGAGTTCACCGGACAACTGGCGCGCCAAAACATCCCGTCCCACCATCACCGTGAACTGAGAACCGCAGTCTTGCAAAGGTGAAGTGAGATTGCGCGCCTGCAAGCTACGTGACAGGAAGCGGCGCCCGCTAGCTTTGGCCGCAGCCCTTTAACTTTACGGTGCCGTTTGGGTCATGCCGTAAAATCCACAGGCCAATCGCTGCGGGGGTAACGTTACGATGTCGTAGCGGCAGACTAAGTCTTGATTTCCAACACCTCAATATCGGCAAATCTGACATCAAGAGCAGGGTCAGGTCGAAGAAATGCAATTGTCTGTTGTTGAGCGGCGATCCGGCCTGCTTGACCACGCGCATGGCATCCTCCCGCGCGCGCTCCAGGCAGCCAAGCTGCCTTCCGACCTCAAGCCACCGGCCGGCGATGGCATCGGCTACCAGCCTCCAAAGTGCAGTGCGTGCCAAACCGGACCGTTCGAAAAGAACCTCGATCAATGGCGAAAGATGCGCTTCCACCGCCATCCGGTATCTGTCGCAAAGCTCGGAGCGGTCGGAGACCAGCGTTGCATCGGGATGACAGCCATAGGCAGGCTGGTCTGTTAAGAACCGGCTGGAAAGGTATCGCACATCAGCACGGCGAACCTCATGGCTCTCGCCCTCGTGCTCGTGACGGTCGGTGAACATGCGCAAGGCGATGTGTTCTGGATCGAGATCGGGGACCACACCCGACCCGGCCAAAAGCGGGATCGTCGCAAGCATGAGGACATAACAGTAGTCGATGATCATCAACGCCGCGCAGGTCTTGTGATCCATCTGCCTGTGGTGCGAGCGCTCGTACTCCAGAAAGGCATCGATTGCCGCAGTGTCATCGAAAAAGGCGCCCGCCGTTGTCCAGCCCGCCTCAATTGTCCCATGCTCCACACGAAATTCGTTCCAGAAGGGAAGCTGAGCGCCTAGCGCCTCTTTTAGAGGATGATGAATTTGATTGGGGAATTGCAAAGCTCTGTCCTTGGCATGCTCTATCTCCTTGTTTTAACGCAGTCCGGACTCAAAACCGCTGACGCACTTTGACTGGACGTGCTCTAGGAGACCTGGCTTTTCTGCCGTATCCGCCTTCTCCATCCAGATAACGTTTGGGAGACCAAACTACCCTCACGCATTGTTCACATGAGCAATCCAATGCTTCGGAACAGCCTCTTATCTGGCGGCAGCTCTATTACACCCGAGCCGTCGTCAGCCATCAGGTCTCTGTCGCAAGAGATTTTGATCACGGGCGGCATCCACAAACACCTTGCCCGACTCGCGAAAGCCACGATCTCTGTTTCACTTTTGCGTCTGACATTTGCGTCGCGGCTGAATAGGCAATTACGCGGCGCCTGCAACGCCTTGTACCAAGGGTCGATGATCAGAACCCTTGCACCCAATGGCGTCGGAGGATCGACATGATGTTCCATGGTCGGTCCCGCAGTGTTGCCCAGGCCTGGCAGCAGTGGTTGAGGATATCCTCGACGGAATTGAAGGTTCGGTTCGAGAGCAGGAGCGCGCCCACGACTTCAGATCATACGGAAATGGTCCCGAGTAAAACGGACACGCTATAGGCACACACTGTTGCCTCCGTCTTCGGTCTAGACATTGGAATTTCGATCGGGGGGCCTGGTCGCACAGCGACTTGTACGAGGTCCAACTTGTGCAGCGGCGCACAGGCCATTTTGCGACATGCGCGGAGTTATGGCACGCACACCAGGTTGCGGGCTCGCATCTTGTTCGCCGGCAAGTCTTGCAGACCTGCCGCTCATACCCTCTCATGGACCTATCGGCCAATCCGGTGCTCGATCCGGACCTCAGCTCCAGGCATATCAGCCCGTACGCCGCGCCAGGAACTCGAAGAGCCGTGCCACAGCCTCTGCTCCCGGGTCGTTGTTGCCTTCAAGCTGCCGCGCGTTCACATAAGCCGCCCGCCCTGCATTGGCACGGCCCATCTGGGCCGTCATATCGGCGCCCTTGCGCGCTGCCTCTGCAGCAGCGGCGAGCCCTAC
The DNA here is from genome assembly GCA_029865885.1 of Rhizobium sp. Classification (GTDB taxonomy): domain Bacteria; phylum Pseudomonadota; class Alphaproteobacteria; order Rhizobiales; family Rhizobiaceae; genus Allorhizobium. The sequence goes on from JARXAK010000070.1 coordinate 2,146, forward strand.
ACCCAACTGGTCAAGTGCCGGAGCCAAAGCATCGATCATGGTCCGGTCACCGACACTTGCACCGCCGATTTCCTGCATGCGGGCAAGCCCAGCCTTCAGGGCTTCGCGCATGGACAGGCCGCTTGAAGCGCCGTCACCCGCTGCGGCGAAAAAAATTGCCAGAAGGACGCCGGATGAGCCGCCCATGGTCTGACTGAGTTCGAGACCGATTGCCCGCAGCAACTGTGTGTGATCGGAAAGCGGCAGGCGATCCATCGCGCTGACCAGGGCGCGAGCAGCACCGGCAAGTGTGGACCCCGTATCGCCGTCACCGGATCTCGCATCCAGCGCGTTAAGATCCTGTTCGGCAGCGATCATGACGCGGCAGCACTCTGTCAGAAAGTCACGGGTCGGCTGATGGTTCGACGAGAGCGGCATGATCGGCGTCAGGCCGTCGGGAAGTGCTGCGACAGCGACGGGACCGACCTTTGCGAGGCCTGGCCATGCTGTCGGGCCAACCGGCATTGCCAGGCAAGCGAGATCCTCCGCATCCGCAGCATAGAGCGACAGAGAAAAACCGCGCATATCGAGCGAGGTCATCATCGCGGCCGGGCCGACGACATGACCGACATGAGCCCCGACCGATGATCTGATCAACTCGTGGGTCAGAACGGACATCTCAAGGACAGAGGTACCGCCGAGATTGTTGATCAGCGCCACATGCGGGGTCTCCCCGATCGTCGATTTCAGCTTGGCGGCGACTGCGGCCATGGCAGACTGCGCACCGGAAAAGTCGACCTGCTCGACGCCCGCCTCGCCATGGATGCCAAGGCCGAGCTCGGCCATGCCCTTGGGGATACGGTCTTCCTTGGGCGAGCCCGGCACCGTGCAGGTGTCGAGCGACATGCCGATGCTCTTCGTTCCGGCGATCACCCGTCTCGCTGCTTTCGCAACCGTTTCCAGATCCTTGCCATCTTCCGCAAGCGCGCCGGCAATCTTGTGAACGAAGAGCGTTCCGGCCACACCGCGGGCCTGCGGCAAGTCTGGAAGTGCGATATCGTCATCGACGATGACCATCTCGACATTGAGCCCGAAGGCGCGCGCCCTCTCTGCCGCAAGCCCGAAGTTGAGACGATCGCCTGTGTAGTTCTTCACGATCAGCAGGCAGCCCGCCGGACCGGTAACGGCAAGGATCCCTGCGAGCACCGCATCAACACTTGGTGAGGCAAAGACGTCCCCGCAAATTGCCGCCGTCAGCATGCCGTGACCGACAAAACCGGCATGGGCGGGCTCATGCCCAGACCCACCACCGGAGACGAGCGCCACCTTTGACTTGTCCCAATCGGTCCGGACCACCACGCGGATATGCGGGTAGCCATCAAGACGGGCGAGAGGGACGCCAGCCGTTGCAAGAAGCCCTTCAAGCGCCTCGACGACGACATCTTCCTTGCGGTTTATGAACTGTGCCATGAGAAACTCCCTTATGCCAATCGCATGCCTTCGGCATCGAAATAGAGTGGATCTGCGGGTTCGATCTTGACGACGTCGCCCTCGCTGAGAGCGGTATGGGGATCGGTGACGGTAATCAGTGGATGGCCGCGAAAGAGGAGATGGAGCCGCGTCTGGTCGCCGAGCCGCTCGACGCGGCGGACGACGCTGTCTTCGCCGGTTCCCTGGCGGATATGCTCTGGGCGAAGCCCGATGCTGACAGCCCCCCTCGGGCTCACTGGAAAGAGATTGGCCGGAAGCACATTGATGCGTGGCTGGCCCAGTCGCTGGGCGGCATAGAGACTGACCGGCCGTTCGTAGACGTCTCTTGGCGAGCCAAACTGGACAAGCCGCCCACGATGCAAGACGCCGATATGCGTCGCCATGGTCATGGCTTCGATCTGGTCATGCGTCACGTAAAGCAGTGTCGCGCCGGAATTGGCCTGGATGCTCTTCAATTCGACGCGAAGGTCTGCCCGAAGCTTGGCATCCAGTGAGCTCAGGGGCTCGTCCATCAGATAGATCTGCGGAGTGCGGACCAGTGCACGGCCGATCGATACCCGTTGCATCTCACCACCGGAAAGCGCGGTCGCCTTGTTGTCGAGCTTGTGGGAAATCCTCAGCATCTCGGCGACGGCGCGCACCTTGCTCTCGATGTCTGCCGAAGGCGTCCGAAGCCGTGGGGATCTCAAGGGAAAGGCGAGGTTCTCGCGCACGGTCAAATGGGGATAGAGCGAGTATTGCTGGAAGACCATGGCAACATCGCGCTCGGCGGGCGTATGTCCGTTAACCGGCTCACCGCCGATCCGGATCTCGCCTTGATCTTGCGTTTCAAGGCCGGCGATCAGCCTCAAGGTTGTGGTCTTGCCGGCACCCGTCGGGCCAAGCAACACCACGAAAGAACCATCCGGGACCGTCAGGGACAGATCGTCGAGCGCCCGGGTGTCGCCGAAGGTCTTGGCTACGGATTGGAGGATGACTTCAGCCACGGAGCACTCCTTCATTTGCCTCAGATAGGAGTGCCCGGCCATGTTCTGCGGCAAAAATCGTCAGTGTCCGCGAATTCAGTTCGAGCCCAACCGTTTCGTCCTTCAAGACGCGGTCGGCTGAAGAAATGCGTGCTTTGATCGTTCCGTTTTGCGTGGCAAGTGTGACGATCTGCGTCGTGCCCAGATACTCGGTCGCGACGACGCGCCCCCTATACAACGACTGATCCGAGAACCGAACGTGTTCCGGACGCACGCCCAGCGTCAGCCTGCCTTCGGCGCCCTGGCGGTGAACGGGTACGGAAATCCGCTGCCCGTCGAGCACCACATGATCGCCGCCGACACCGATCACGCCATCAAACTCAAGAAAGTTCATTGGCGGGGAGCCGATGAAATCGGCAACGAACCGGCTCGCCGGCCAGTCGTAGATCTGCTGGGGCAGCCCGAACTGTTCGACAACACCGTGGTTCATGACAACGATCTTGTCGCCCATCTGCATCGCCTCCAGCTGATCATGGGTCACATAGACGGTCGTGGCACCAATGCGATCGTGCAGGGCCCTCAGTTCCTCTGCCATGTGTTCCCGGAATTCGGCATCAAGCGCGCCGAGCGGCTCATCCATGAAGAAAGCCTTCGGTCGACGGACGATGGCCCGACCAAGCGCCACGCGCTGGCGATCGCCGCCCGAGAGGCCGCCCACAGGCTTGTCGAGGATGGCTTCAATCTTCAGGATCCGCGCCACCTCTTCCACTCGCGTCTTTACCTCGCTGCGGGGCACGCGCTGACTGATCAGCGGATAGGCGATATTGCGGCGGACGTTCATGTGCGGATAGAGCGCGAACATCTGGAAAACAAAGGCGATATCACGCTGGCTTGCCGGCTTCATGCCGACCTCCTCGCCATCGATGAAGATCTCGCCGCTGGTCGGCAGCTCGAGCCCCGCCATCATCCGGAGCGTCGTCGTCTTGCCGCAGCCTGAAGGTCCAAGCAACATGAAGAACTCGCCGTCTTCGACGGTGAAGCTCGACGACTGGACTGCCGTGAAGGCCCCGAACTCCTTGCGCAGGTTCCGGATGGTGATCTGTGCCATGTCCTACTCCGGAAAATGACTGACGATGACGAACAGCACGGTGCCGATGAGCGTCACGACGAAGGAATAGCTGTAGAGTGAGAGCGTGAACGGCTGCATCATCATGAAGACGCCAAGCCCGATCAGAGCCGAAGCGAGGAGCTCCCATTCGTTGCGCCGCAACCTCAGCAGCCTTTCGAGAAACCGCGTCATTTGCGAACCGCTCCGAATGTGATGCCCCGCAGCAGATGCTTGCGCAAAAGGACTGTGAAGACGACGACGGGAACCAGAAACAGGGTGGCGCCTGCGGCAACGGCCGGCCAATCCTGCCCGCTGACACCGATGATCGTCGGGATGAAGGGAGGTGCGGTTTGCGCCGTGCCGGACGTCAGGAGAACGGCAAAGGCATACTCGTTCCAGGCAAAGATCAGGCAGAAAATGGCCGTGGAAGCGATCCCTGTGACGGCCTGTGGCAGCACGACCTTGTAGAAGGCCTGGAAGCGGGTGTAGCCATCGATCAGCGCCGCCTCCTCGTATTCGACGGGTATCTCGTCGATGAAACCCTTCAAAAGCCAGACGGAAAGAGACAGGTTGACCGCCGTGTAGAGCAGGATCAGTCCTGCATGGGTGTCGCTCAAACCCAGCGACCGGAACATGAGGAAGATCGGAATTGCCACGGCGATCGGCGGCATCATGCGCGTCGACAGGATGAAGAAGAGAAGATCGTCCTTCAGCGGCACCTTGAAGCGGGAAAAGGCATAGGCTGCCGCAGTTCCCAGAACGATGCAGAGGAACGTCGAGCCAAATCCGATGATGACGGAATTGGTGAAACGTTCGCCGAACCGGGAGGGGCCCGCAATGACGAGGCCATCCTTGCGGACAAGCCGTTCATACCAGGTCGTCGGTTCGCCGAGCGCCTGCAGGTCTGCCTCCGAGACCCGCGTCCGGGTGGTGAAGAGATTGACGTAGCCTTCGAGCGTCGGCTGAAACAGCACCTTCGGCGGATAGGCAATGGAATCCGCCGGGCTCTTGAACCCCGTCGCGATGATCCAGACGAGTGGCAGCAGTGTGACGACCGCATAGAAGACAACCAGCGTGCCTGCGAACCATTTCTGCCGCACCGAGGGCTCGGTGATCGAATAGCTGCTCATCGCTCTTTCACCTTGTTGAGGGCCTTGACGTAGATCGAGGCGAGACCGAAGACGGTGACGAAAAGGATGACGGCATAAGCCGAGGCATAGCCTGTCCTCCACTTCTCGAAGGCTTCGCGCTTCAGATTGATCGAGGTGAGCTCGGTCACGGAGCCCGGCCCGCCACCCGTCAACTGGACGACGAGATCGAACATCTTGAAGTTCTCGATGCCGCGGAAGAGGATCGCCAACATCAGGAACGGCAGGACCAGCGGAATGGTGATGGTCCAGAATTGCCGCCA
>JARXAK010000101.1 GCA_029865885.1 Rhizobium sp.
GTACTGCCTTTTTCTTGCAAATCAGGCGGCGTTGTCCACAGCCCATTTGCGAAGGATCTTGGCGGCGCGCTCTTCCGAGATTTCCACCATGCGCGACAGACGCCGCTCGGGTCCTTCCTTGACCCGGCGGTTGAAGCCGCCATTCGGGTCGTCGTCCATCGTAAGAAGGTCGTCGGTCGAGTCGAAGCCGAAGTCGGATCCGAAGCCGTCCATGAGACCGCCCCCTGCCCCGCCACCAATGGCAGGCGAGAAGTCGGGGAGCTCGAGGCCGGCCGCCTGCTCGCCGATGCCGCCGGCAAGAGCCGTTTCGGCACCACCACCACCGGCGGTCCGGATCATCGGACGGATGCCCATCCAGACGATGAGGAAGGCGACAGCCACGAAGGCCAGCGAGTTGATGATACCGCCGATGTTGCGGCTCAGGATTTCCATGAAGCCGGGACCGGTTGCCGATTCTTCCAGCAACTGGTTTTCCAGGAAGTCCATGGCGGTCAGGGTCACGACGTCGCCACGGTTGGCGTCGAGGCCGGCCGCCGAGGTCACGATCTTCTGCATCTCGGCGAGATAGGCGTCGACCTTGGCCTGGTCGACCGGCTCGCCGACCATCTTGGCAATGCGACCGCGGTTGACGACGACGGCAACCGAAAGCTTTTCGACGGTGAAGCTGTTCTTGACCGTTGCGACCGTCTTGCTGTTGATCTCGTAGTTGGTCTGCTCTTCCTTCTTGTCCTGCTCGTCGGAGGATTCCGGGCCGGCGCCACCTGCATCGGGAGCAGCCTGGGGAATGTTCTGCTCGACGGTTGCTGCCGTGTCAGACTGACGCTGCAGAGACTTCTGCTGTTCCTTGGTCACGCGGACGGAGCGCTCGACGCGCGATTCGGGATCGTAGATGGTTTCCTGAATCTGCTGGCTGTCGGTGTTGATCTGGGCGGTGACACTGGAACGGAAGTTGTCCATACCAAGGAAGGGCGCGAGCGCCTTGTCGATATTCGTTTCGATCTCGCGCTGGACCGACTGGACGACGCCGAGCGAGCGCGTGGCTTCGCCACCCGTCTCGTCACCGGCCGCGAGAAGCTGGCCAGTGGAATCGAGAATGGTCACGTCTTCGACGTCGAGACCCGGAACCGAAGAAGCGACAAGCTGGCGAATCGAAGCGGCGGCCTTGCGGCCGGCTTCCGACGAAGCGCGGATCATGACGGAGGCGGTCGGCTTCTGTTCGCCGCGGCGGAAGTTGCCGATGTCTGGCATGACGATGTGCACGCGGGCGGCTGCAATGCCTGCGATCTGCTGGATGGTGCGTGCGACTTCACCTTCCAGCGCGCGGACACGCGTCACTTCCTGCATGAACGAGGTGAGGCCCAGCGAGCCGACATTGTCGAAGAGCTCATAGCCGGCATTGGCACTGTTGGGCAGGCCGCGCTCGGCGAGCAGAAGGCGGGCCTTGCCGGTCATGCCGGCGCGCACACTGATGCTCTGGCCATCGGCACCAGTCTCGAAATCGATGCCCGATTCGGCAAGCGCGATGCTGATCTGGTTCAGGTCGACCGGTTCGAGGCCGACATAGAGGGTCTCATAAGAGGGTTTGTTGACGTAGAGGGCGCCGGCAATGATGATCGCGAAGGAGACAACGGCAACGCCAGCCATGGCGAGAATCTTCGCCTGACCCATCGCCGCGAAATTTTTTGGTATCTGAAGTAATTGATTTAACAGATTCATTCTGTCTCGCACCATCTACAAGAAGGTTCCGGGCGCTTTTGCCCTTGGCGCGACAATAGAAATCGAAACTTGTGCGAACGTTTCGCTGGGCCGGAAAGCCGAATTCATTTCGGCAAATCGCAAGCTAAGTATCTGCGGCCCTGGTTCCGCCGGAGCGGTTAGAAGAAGTCGAAGTCGCCTGCCGCCTTTACCAGCGGTTGGGAATGTCCGTGCCGAAGACCTGCCCCCAGAGCCTTCTGCATGTCGGCGAGTTTCACGAGGCTCAGCGCCGTCGTCATGTCGATCATCCAATCGGACGGAATCGTCGCAGTAATCGTGTCGACGAATTCAGCCAGCCCGCGCGCTTTCTGTACGGCAAGATCAATGCCCTGCAGCACCTTGAGACTGTCCGGATGCTCCAGGACCTTCGGGCCACCAAGCTCGAGGAGGTGCGGTTCCACACGTTCGATCAGATAAGCCACGTCGTGCAGCTCGCTGACGATGCGCATAAGGATTTCCGGAAGTTCTTCCCGTGTATCCTGGTTTCCCGCCAAGTGTTCGTTTTGCATCCGATGTCCAGTACTAGAAGAACTCGATTGAGGTTTCCACCGGCTTCGAAACAGGAACCGGACGCTGCTCCAGCGCCACCGTCTTCTGCGTTTCTGCGCCCGTGAGCGGATACTGTCTTGCCCGACCGCTGACCGGCCAGAATTCCAACTTGCGACCGTGCTCTCCGCCCGTAGAGGACCCGACCACCTTGATGCCTTCGTCGCGCAGGAACTGCTGGGCGAAGGCGGCATTTTGCTCTCCGACGTTCGAGAACGTCGCGATCGTCTTGGCGCCACCAAAGATCTTTGCCTCCAGGCGGTCCCTGCGGGCGCCCGATTTCAAAAGACCGTTGATCAGGAGTTCCATCAGATGGACCCCATAGCGGGTGGCGTCGCCGCCACCGGCCCCCGGCACGGCTGAACCCGGCAACAGGAAGTGGTTCATGCCACCTACTCCTGCAATCGGATCCCGAATACAGGCAGCAACACACGAACCGAGGATGGTCGACAGAACCACGTTCGGGTCCTTGCTGACTTTCCACTCCCCCTGGATGATATGGACGCGCTTTGCTGCACTGTCGTCGATCATTTCAGTGCTCCGAATACAGCCTCGATGGCCGCCTTCATCTTCTCGATGGTGAAGGGCTTTGCCAGAACATTGTTGGCACCCAGCTGTGCAGCCTTCTGGACTAGCGCACGGTCGCCCTGCGCAGTCAGGATGATGAAGGCTGCCTTCTTGGTGTTCGGGTTGGTCCGCACGGCCTGCAGGAGGCCGAGCCCGTCCATTTTCGGCATGTTGAAGTCCGAAATGACGAGGTGATGCGGCTGCTGCTCCATGATCTTCAAGCCCTGCTCGCCGTCACCGGCGGCAGTGATCTGCTTGAAGCCGAGCTGGGTCAGCGCGTCGCTGAGCAGCAGGCGACTTGTGACCTGATCGTCGACGATCAGAACTTTGATTTTTTCGGCTAGGGACATTATTCAATACCTTCTTTTCGGGCAGCAGTGAGTTTGAGGATTTCCTCGCCAATGGAGGTGAGAGGCAATTGATGCTCGACCGCGCCCAGCTCATGGGCGACTCGTGGCATCCCATAGACCACACAGGTCTTTTCGTTCTGGCCGATGGTGCGAGCACCGGCATGACGCATCTTCAGAAGACCCGAGGCACCGTCGCGCCCCATGCCCGTCAGAATGACCCCGACGGCATTGCGGCCGGCAAGCTCGGCAACGGAATCGAACAGAACATCGACCGAAGGGCGATGGCCATTGACCGGGCCACGCTCGACGAGCCGGCAGCAGGGTGCCGACGCGTTGGACACCTGCAGGTGACGCTCACCACCGGGCGCCAGGTAGATCTTGCCGATCTCAAGCCGTGCACCATCCGTGGCCTCCTCCACCACAGGGGCGCAGAGGCGATTGAGACGTTCGGCGAAGCTCCTCGTGAAGGTTGGCGGCATATGCTGCGTGATCACCGTCGGCGGGCAGTTGCGCGGGAACTTCTGCAGGACGGCGATCAGTGCCTCGACGCCGCCGGTCGACGAACCGATGGCGACGATCTTGCGCCCGACCCGGAAGTCGGCGGCCGGCGTGGCTGCCACGGCGTGAACCTGCGGTGCGGCATGATAGCGGTGCTGCGAGCGTGCTGCGGCCTTGACCTTGTCGGCCAGCTCGCCGAAGGGGCGAGGCTCGCCCGGCTGAGGCTTGGCAACACAGTCGAAAGCTCCGATTTCGAGCGCTGCAAGCGTGGCTTCGGCGCCGCGATGCGTCATCGTCGAGACCATGATCACCGGCATCGGCCGGAGTTTCATGATCTTTTCCAGGAACTCCAGGCCGTTCATGTTCGGCATCTCGATGTCGAGGGTGACGACATCGGGATTGAGCTGCTTGATTGCGGCGCGGGCCTCCATGGCATCGCCGGCCTGGCCGACGACGCTGACGTCAGGATCCTGGTTGAGAACGGCCGTGATCAGGCCACGCATCGTAGGGCTGTCATCGACGACGAGAACGCGTGCAGGTGCCGCCATTACTTGCGTCCTCCGTTCTTGCCCAGATAGCGATAGGTGGTGATGCCGATGTTGTCGAAGTCGTTCTTCGAATCGCCCGAGACGCGCTCGGAATGACCGATATAGAGGTGGCCACCAACCGGAAGCAGGTCTGCGAAGCGCGTCCAGATGCGCATCTGGGTTGGCTCGTCGAAATAGATCACGACGTTGCGGCAGAAGATGACGTCAAACTTGCCCTTGAACGGCCATTGGGCCATCAGGTTCAGTTCGTTGTAGGTGATCAGACGCTTCAGGCGATCATCGACCTGGAACTTGCGACGTCCCGCGATCTCGACCTCCTTGAACCACTGCTTGCGAATGGCCGGAGATACGGTTTCCAGAGCCTGTTCGTCATAGGCGCCCTGGCGGGCGATCGCGAGGATCTTCGGGTCGATGTCCGTCGCCAGGATCTTGAAATCGTAATCGAGGACGTTCGGGAAAGCCTGGAAGACGGTGAGCGCGATCGAATAGGGTTCCTGGCCGTCGGAACTGGCAGCCGACCAGATGCGGACGCGACCGCCCGACTTCGCCCGCTGGATGAGACCCGGCAGGACCTCGTCGCGCAGATGCTCGAAGTGATGGTTTTCACGGAAGAAGCGCGTGAAGTTGGTCGTCAGGTGCGACAGCATTTCGCGACGCTCGGGCGCGCCTTCCGGCGAGGCGACGAGCTGACAGTAGGCGCGGAAGCCGGACAGACCGAGATTGCGGATGTGCTTGGACAGGCGCGAGTAGACGAGCGAAGCCTTGCTGTCGTTCAGCGCGATGCCCGCATCCGAGTAGATCATGGCAGCAATCTCGTTCAGATCCCGTCGGGTCAGCGGGTATTCGCCGCTGGCCAGGACTTCATCGTCCGATTGACGGGATGTACTCATTGCAAAGGTCATGCAGCCTCGCTTTCGGCGGCTTCGTTGAAAAGTGCACCAAGCTCGACCATGCAGATCATCCGCTTGTCGATGGCGAGAATGCCACGGGCATATTGTCGTTCGAGGTCGGAGGACACCTCCGGCGTCGGTTGTATATCGGCATCGGTCACCGTGAGGATGTCAGAGACGGCATCCACCAGCAGGCCGACGATCCGCGACTGGACCTGGGCCACGATGATGACGTGGCGGGCAGTCGGTTCGGCGGGCTTCATGCCCAGGCGCAGGGACAGGTCCATGATCGGCAGGACCGCGCCACGAAGGTTGATGACCCCCATGACGTAGTGCGGGGAATGTGGCAGCGGGGTTGCCCGGGTCCATCCCCGGATCTCGCGTACCGACATGATGTTTACGCAGAACTCCTGATCGCCGATACGGAAGGCGATGAGCTCCCGACTTCCCTGGACCAAGTTTTTGACCGCATACGACATACTTTTACCCTGCGACGGCTAACGACATTTCCTGTTTGAGTGACTGACCACGCGAGGCGGCGACGACGGCATCCACGTCAAGGATCAGAGCCACGCGACCATCCCCGAGGATGGTTGCGGCAGCGATACCCGGAACATGGGTGTAGTTGGCTTCAAGCGACTTGATGACGACCTGGCGCTGGCCCTGGATCGCATCGACCATGAGAGCACGCTGGCCACCACCTTCGGATTCCACCAGAAGGGCTACGCCTTCCATCGGATTTGCCTGAGTGCCGCGGAAGTTCAGGATCCGGCCGACATCTACCAGCGGGCAGAAGGAGTTGCGGATCGAGATCAGGCGCTGGTTGGCACCGAAAGAGTGAATGTTCTGCGCTTCCGGCTGCAGCGTCTCGACGATCGCGGTGAGCGGAACGACGAGGGTCTGGCCGGCAACCGTGACCACCATGCCGTCGAGGACGGCGAGCGTCAGCGGAAGGCTCATGGTGAAGGTGGAACCCTGGCCCGGGCGCGAGGTGATCGAGATGCGACCACCAAGTGCCTGGATCGAGCGCTTGACCACGTCCATGCCGACGCCGCGACCGGAGATGTCGGAGATCTTATCTGCCGTCGAAAAGCCCGGCGCGAAGATCAGGTTGTCGATTTCCTCGTCGGTCAGGTTGCTATCGGCTGCGATCAGATCGTTGTCGATGGCCTTCTGGCGGACGCGCTCGCGGTTGATGCCGGCACCGTCGTCGACCAGTTCGATGACGATACGGCCCGAGCGATGCTTTGCGGTCAGCTTGACCGTGCCTTCGGGGTTCTTGCCGGCGGCAGCACGCTTTTCCGGTGTCTCGATACCGTGGTCGACGGCATTTCGGATCATGTGGGTGAGCGGCTCAGCCAGCTTGTCGATGACCGTCTTGTCGACTTCGGTGTTTTCACCTTCGGTCACGAGGCGGATCGACTTGCCGACCATGTCGGCCACTTCGCGAACGATACGCGACATGCGCTGGAAGACCGGCTTGACCGGCTGCGCACGGATGGCCATGACCGAATCCTGGATCTCGCGGGTGAGCTGCTGCAGCTCATCGAGGCCCATGTTGACGGCTGACGTACCGGTCGCATCGTTTTCGATGACGCTCTGGGAGAGCATCGCTTGGTTGATGACAAGCTCGCCGACAAGGTTGATCAGGCGGTCGACGCGGTCGAGGTCGACGCGGATGGTCTGGCCGGCTGCATTGTTGGCTTGGGCGGCTGCTGCTGCGGCGGCGGCGGCTGCGGCCGCTGCAGGGGATTCCTTCTTTTCCGCCTTGGCGGCACCGGCTGCCATCTTCATGACGTTGGACGCGGTCTCTGCGGCCTCGACGGCAGCAGAAACAGTCTCATCTGACGTGTCGTCCGACGCCTCGGGACCCTCGTCGAGTGCCGAAAGGTCGAACGGGACCGGGATCATCGGCAGCTCTTCGGTCGCAGCGGCGGCCTCGGGCTCATGCAGCTTGACCTCGAGATCGCAATCCCATTCCGCGAATTCGAAGACCTGGCGGATGCCCTCTTCGCCCTTTTCGGCCTTGATCTGGACCGTCCAGTGGAAATAGGCGGCTTCCGGATCGAGATCATCGAGCGACGGAAGGTCGTCCATGTTGCAGTTGATGCTCATCTCGCCAAGGCGGGAGAGATCACGCAACAGCAGAGCGGCTTCGTTGCCCTTGGAGTAGAGTTCGCGGCGCGGCTTGAAGGTGACGTCGAACGTCGAGGCGATGATCGTATCTTCTTCTTCGCCGCCGAAGCCGTCGAAGGTGAAGGGTATCGGCTGGAAGCCGCTGTCATCGGTCGGAGCGGCGGCAGGCGCCGGAGCCGGAGCCGCCGGTGCTGCGGCCTTCGGAGCCGGCTTGGCGGCGGCAACCGGTGCTGCGGACGGCGCCGGCATCTCACCATTCGCCAGCGCTTCCAGCTCCTTGACCAGCCCGCTCGAACGACCGGGGTCGACACCAACGCCATCACGAGAGGCGGTAACCAAGTCGGCCAGAACATCGGCCGACTTCAGCATCACCTTCATGACCTCGGGGCCAGGCTCCAGCTTGTTGGAACGAACGCAATCAAGAGTCGTCTCGAAGACGTGTGCGAAGGCGACCAGGTCGTCGAGACCGAAGGCGCCTGCACCGCCCTTGATGGAGTGAACCGCGCGGAATACGGCGTTAACCGTTTCAGGATCGCGATCTCCATCATTCATTTTCAGAAGACCGGATTCCAGTTCTGCGAGCTGCTCCTCGCATTCCTGGAAAAAGATCTCTTTGATTTCGTTCATATCCATAGGAGAAATTCCCGGCTTAGGCGGTTACACGCTCAATGGCATCGATCAGCTTGGTCGGATCGAAGGGCTTGACGATCCAGCCCGTCGCGCCGGCCTGGCGAGCGCGGTTTTTCTTCTCGGCGTCGCTTTCCGTGGTCAGAACCAGGATCGGAACCGCACGATACTTCTCGTTCTTGCGGACACCCTCGATGAAGCCGAAGCCGTCGAGACGCGGCATGTTGATGTCGGTCACGATGACGTCGGGATTGCATTCCTCGAGCACTTCCAGTCCCTCGACGCCGTCTTCGGCCTGGATGGTCTCGAAGCCTGCGTTGTTGAGGGTGACCAGAAGCATGTTTCGAATGGTTCTGGAGTCATCCACGGTGAGCACTTTTTTCTTCATTGCCGGATCTCCTTAGCGAGCAGATGATCGATGTTCACGCCAATCAGTTGAAGGGTTTTGAGGAAAGCCTCAGAGGCCTTTCCATACGAGAAGGGATGCTTGTCGGCTTCCCAGGCCTTGGCGGCTGCCATCAGGACCTGCACGCATTGGGCACCGACACGTTCGACGCCGGAAGCGTCGATCGTCAGAGGAGCACCCCGCATCGAGAGAATATTGGCCTTGAGATTGGAAGCCTCGTTCAGGTCCAACACCGCGGCCAGCTTCAGACTCTTCTGATCGCCTTTCTTACTTGCCATCATTTCTTTCCTTGTGTCCCGAAGGCTGCGGCAACCGGTCCCGAACTTGGGTTCCAGGAGAACCATTCCCCCGGACAGATTGCCGAAATTCCCGCCCTTAGCTTCCTTGTGTAGCGCATGGTGGTAAACAATCCCCTCACCCTCCAAGCCCGGCGATGTGGGCCGGGAAGCCAAAATCCGCGGATTCGTCTTCCAGGCTTTCAGGCGCAGTATAGGCTGCAGCCAGCGGTGCAGGTGCGGCCTGCTCGCGCTGACCGGACAGCTGGATGCGGCCGGACACTGCCTTCGGCGCACGGGTCTGGCGCTCAATGTGGAACTCGCGGATCGTCGCGCCCAATTCGAGGATGACCTTGTGCAGGTCGTCGGTACCTTCGCTCGACTGGCGTGCGACTGCGGCCGTGTTACCGATGTCGGCACCCAGCGCCGCGACCGTTCCGGCAATGCCGGCGAGTTCGCTGGCCTGGCGATCCGTGCGGGCGGCAATGTCGGAGACGGTGCCGCTGATGTCACCCACCTGGACAACGATGTCGGCGATTGCGCCTTGGGTCTTCGCCACCATCTCCACGCCGGCTTCGACCTGGTTCTTGGTGGTCGCAACCAGTGTCTTGATCTCGCGGGCCGCATCGGCGGAACGCTGGGCAAGAGCGCGGACTTCCTGAGCCACGACGGCAAAGCCGCGACCACTGTCGCCGGCGCGAGCGGCTTCGATCCCGGCGTTCAGGGCCAGCAGATTGGTCTGGAAGGCGATTTCGTCGATCGCGCCGATGATGTGGCCGATCTGTTCGGCAGAGGCCTCGATATCGGCCATGGCGGAAATCGCCTGGCCGACAACCTCACCGCTCGATTCAACCGAGGTGCGGGTCGCTGCAACAGTGGCTTCTGCGCGCCTGGTCCGACCGGCGCTGTCACGCACGCTGGTGGTCAGGTCATTCAAGGCGCGGCTCGTCTCATCGAGCGCGCCAGATTGATCCTCGGCCCGACCGGCATAGTCACGGGCTGTCTCGGCCATGCGACCGGTCGCCTCGCGAGCAAAGGCGAGCTTCTCCTCGGAGGAGAGGAAGGCTGTCTGGAGTTGCTCGAGCGCTTCGTTCATGCGGCCTGCAAGCCCGGCATAGGCCTGCGGCACATCCGGTGCCGTACGGGCGGTGAGATCGCCGGACGCAAGTGCGTCGACAACGGGGCCGAAGACGTCTTCGAATTCGGCGCGATCCTGCTCGCGCTGGGCCGCGAGATCGCGGTGATGCTTCAGACGAAGCTCGTTGAAGCGGAGCGATACGGCAATTTCGACATCGACCATGACCAGCCGAACAAGGGCAGCGACCAGGTCGGTGACCTCGCGCTGGCGACGACGGCTCGACGGGAGCAGGCCGGAGCCGGCGGCTTCACCGATCGCATTCGTCACCAGATGTTCCAGCACAACCGCATGGCCGGCCACATGCCAGCGTGGGTCGAGACCCATGCGGCTTTCGCTGTCGGAGAGAACCTTCACCCGTTCGGCATAAAGCGCATCGAAACGGGCGTCGGTGAGGACGTCCCAATGGGACGAAAGAAGATCGTGGAGCCGGTCATATTGCCGCTCGCTGGAAAAGACGCGCGCCGCATCCGGAGATGACTGCAGGCGCTGGAAAAGGTCGCGAAGTGCTGTCTTCAAGGGCTGCGAGAGAACATGGCGGTTCTGGCGCAGAAGCTCACACTGAGCCTCATCGAGACCGGCAAAGCGCAGCCGGTCGCGCAGGCTGCCTGCCTGTGATCCCGTCGCCCGCTCCGTGGACATCCCCTGACCCGTCATTCGTCCCGCACTATGGCCGCCTTCAAGGCGGACCTTTCGTCGCTCAACGTGCCTGCAGCCTGAAATGCGGAAATGAAGGTGCTTGGGATTCGATCCCGCCGCCGTCCGCATCATGGTCTGTCAGTTCGTCGAACTGCTTCCATGTGAAATACAGACCGGACCAGAACCGGTACGACGGGATGGCGTCATGCCCGAAGGAAACTCTTGAACGAGTCCCACTCCGACGTGTCCATCAATCTTTATGGTTAATTCCTTGCTTGAAGGTTAATGAAATCTCCACTTCAAGCCGCAATCCCTAATATGAGAAAATAATGTTCTATTCCAATGCGCCGGAACGTGACAGACGTGAAGCGCGCGGGCTGCCTGCAAAGGGCATCTTTCGATGCGGCGTTCAGGGATGTGCCGTCGCTCTCAATTCCGCGGTCATTGCGACGAGATCCACAGGCTCGGGCTCGAACGCCCGTCTTTCCTCGCACCGGCGGATAGGCATTTGATAGTAGACCGCATCTGGAACGCGATGAAGGTGACGATCGGTTCCGCCCGACCTACGCCCGAGAAATCCTGTCGCCGACATTCGGCCTGGGCCTAGACGACCTGTTGACGGGCCGCTCTTCTCCGCAGAAACCACGATCCGCCGATCCTTGAACCGGGCGTCGAGATCTGAGGCCCGCACGCAGGCCTCAGCGTAGGCCGGCGACCCTGTCCCAGCTTTTCTTGCCTGCCACCCAGTTCTGCCAGTCGGAGACCGAGCCGTAGAAGACGTTGAGGTCGATCTTGCCGTTGACGCCCTGGGAGAGGCCGGAGCCGGAATACTGCCAGAAGACCCACTTGCGACCCGGATAGACCTTGGAGGGATGGGCGGCGACCGAGCGCAGCCAGAACGGATAGTCGAGGAAATGGCCGCGCAGGTTGTCCTTGTAGAAATCAGGTGCCGTATAGATGACCGGCCGCTTGCCATAGTGCTGCTCGAGGCGGTCCATGAAGACCTGCATCTTTTCGCGTGCCTTTTCCGGCGACAGACGGAAGCGGCAGCTCGATTCCCCGTTGTATTCCACGTCGATGACGGGGGGCAGAGCGTCCGGGTCACGCGGCACATTGCGGATGAACCAGTCTGCCTGTTCGGAGGCGACACGGCACCAGTAGAAGAAGTGGTAGGCACCGCGCTTCAGGCCGGCGTCCTTCGCCCGCTTCCAGTTGGTGTGAAACATCGGATCGAGATGGTCGCCACCATCGGTCGCCTTGATGTAGGCAAAGTTGGCGCCCTGGCTGCGCAGTGTCTGCCAGTCGATATTGGCCTGCCAGCGAGACACGTCGACACCGTGAACCGCATGATGCTTCGGCTTGACCTTGCCGAAATTGATCGGCTTGGCGTCGCTGAAGCGCTGATTGTAGACGCGGTGGCGGCCGCTGGATTGGGCTCTCGGCTCTTCCGGCGCGATGGCCGAAGGCATCGGCGTTGCCAGCATGGCCATCGAACGCTGGTCGGGAACCGGCATGCCGGCCGTCATCGCGGGCGTGTCAAAGTGAGCCTGGTTGGGGCTATTGCCCGCCCAGGCCAGGGCCTGCGGATCGGTGCCCGGATTGGCAGCGACGGGCGTGATCGCCCCGGTCTGCTCATCCACTGCAACAGCAGGGATCGGAGCGGCAGCCGTCTGCGTCGGTTGCGGACGTAATTGTAACGCTTCGACGGGGTTTGTCCGTGCACTGCAGCTGCTGAGCACCAGGCAACCGATGAGGAGCGAAGGAATGACCTTGGAACGCATGGCACACGAACTCGAACTAACGGCCGGGCACAAACGAACGCGGACACCCGGAGCTTCAGGGGATTACTAACAAAGCTTTACCGGAAAAAGGTGAATGCAATCTTTACGGCGCTTATCGACCCAAGGCGGCACGATCCTGGCCGCGCTGAAGGAGATGCCGGGATGGGCAACCGCTACTCACGCAACTCTGCAGAGCAAGCCTGATCCTCAGTCGCCAGCCCCGCGTATTGCTGGTCTTGAGCCACATCCGTGACGGGGACTGATAAGCATGCTGTACCGACGCGACTTTCTCCTGACTTCGCTCGTGGCCTTCAACGCCGGACCGGTGCTCGCGGCCGATCCCTGGCAAGCTCTGGCGAACCGAACGGTCTTCGTGTTGATGCGCCACGCGATCGCGCCCGGGACAGGCGATCCGCAGGGGATGCGGATCGGTGACTGCAGCACGCAACGCAATCTCTCCGCCGAAGGTCGTGCGCAGGCCCGGCGCATCGGTGCCCTCTTTCGTGAGAAGGGGATCGGGGCGGCCGCGATTTACTCGAGCGAATGGTGCCGATGTCTCGACACCGCCCGCCTTCTGGAACTTGGACCGGTTTCGCCGCAGCCGCTGCTGAATTCCTTCTTCGGCAAACCGGAAGACGGCGCGGGCCAGACCGAGGCGCTGAGCGCCTGGCTGCGCAAGAGACGAACAGACCTGCCGCTGCTGCTGGTCACCCACCAGGTCAACATCACCGGCCTGACCTCCATCGTCCCGAGCAGCGGCGAACTCGTCTTCGTGAGCATGGATGCGGCGGGCGCCATCAGCGTCATTGGCCGGCAGTCCGCCGGGGCATGACAGGAAAAACTGTGCAGCATAAATTGAAGCCGCGCGTGATGAAAGGCCTTGAAACAAGCATAGGTGCGGCGGCAATCCGGACATGCCCCGGCGGACGCGCCGGCCGGGACCGGCAAACCCATAGTTCTCGACAACCGGTTGTTGCGGGGATCTAAAATCTGCATCGATTGAGATGGAGATTGTTCTTGCGGATCACTGTTGCGGATCCGCAATGTAATCGCTGTCACGGCGCTTTGGCACGAAGCATGCTAGCATTGCCCGGTAAGAATCGGGGAGTGGCGAGACGCATGGACGTATTGCGGGCAAGGCTGGATGACCAGGCCTATGAGGACGCGATCCGGTATTGCGCCAACAGCATCCTTCCGATGCATTTCGGCGAGAAGCTGATCAACAAGATTTTCGGTCGCAACCTGCAGTCCCATGCCGCAGGTCTGCTGGCTGTCATGCATTGCGAGGCCGAGCTCGGCCTGGGGGAGCGCCCGACGCTGACGCGGATCCAGGCGGAGATGGGGCGGTCGAGGACACTGTCCAGCTTCTTTGCCCTGCTTCGGTTCGCCCGCTTCATCGAGGCGATTGATCACGGGGAGGACCGGCGGGCGAAGGCGCTGCTTGCCAAGCCGCCGCTGCTCGATGGGCTGAAGACCTGGCTGTCGCACCACATGACCTGTGCCGAAGTGGCCGGGCTACTGCCAACCGGCAGTACGCATCGCCTGAAGAGTGACGAGGAATTCGCCCTGCGCTACATCGCAGCCGCAAGGCTGATGTTCGATCGGGTCAGGGAGCACATGGCGAATGGCCGGGATGCATGGTCTTGGTTCGATGCTTTCGACTGCGGCGACCGCGTCGCGCTCGCTCTCTTACGAGCCCATTACGAACACCCGGGCGAGCAGGAGACTCGCTGGTTTCTCCTGGAGACGCGGCAGCTCGCCGAGCGGCTCGGCATCTCTCATTCGCACCTTCGCAACGTGATGAACGGAGCCGAAGTCCGTGGATTCGTGCTGCAGGATCGACGGACGCATCACATGGCACTGACGCCGCAGATGCTCGATGACATCCGCGACTTCCACTTCTCCTTCTGGGGCTGGGTCGCGGAAACCGCCGATCAGGTGGAGAGCGGGCGGCAAACCGCCTCCTGACGGCCTTGCCGGAAAATCAACCATCCTCAGTCTTGCCCTTGCGGTTATACCGCGCTGCAAAATAGGATTGCACGTCAATCACGACAGAGGGGATCTGATGGACCAGACGCATGACACCAGCCAACTCGAAATGGTGGTCCTGATGACCCCCGACATGGCGAATTTCTCCGGCAAGGTGCATGGCGGCGCCCTGCTCAATCTGCTCGACCGCGTCGCCTATTCCTGCGCCTCGCGATACTCCCAGCAATATGCGGTGACCCTGTCGGTGGACCAGGTCGTCTTCCGCCAGCCGATCCATGTGGGCGAGCTGGTCACCTTCCGCGCATCGATCAACCATGCCGGCCGCACCTCGATGGAAATCGGCATCCGGGTCGAGGCTGAAAACATCCGGACAGGCGAGCGGCGACACACCAATTCCTGTTACTTCACGATGGTCGCCGTCGATGCCGAGGGCAAACCGACTGCTGTTCCACCCTATGAGCCGCAATCGGAAATCCGCAAACGGCGGCAGCGCGCCGCCGAGACCCGTCGCGCACTGCGTCTGGAATTCGAGGCCCGCTTCAAGGAGGCGAGCCAGATGGCGGATGGCCACCAGGCGCAAGGCTGATGGCCACCTTCCCGTGCTGGTCTAGATCACTGTTATCCCGAACCCGTCAGGCGCTCACGGACTGATAGGCACGGCGAAAATAGACGAGGGCCTCTTCTCGATCACCGGCGCGAACATCCACGACACGGCACATCAGGATAAAGTGCGTTCCTACCTCGACCGTTTCGGTCACTTCGCAATCGAAGGAGACGAGGGCATCGTCGAGCAACGGTGCCCCCGTCTGGCCGGATGTCCATCGGGCAGCGGCAAAGCGGTCTTCCATGGGCGTCTTGCCGCCAAAGAGTGAGGAAACCGCTTCATGGCCCGGCGCCAGCGCATTGACGGATACCACCCTGTTTTCCATGACCGCCGGGGCAGCCGAGCTTGTCCGGTTGAGGCAGACGAGCAGGGTTGGCGGATCGTCGGTGACGCTGGTGACGGCGGTTGCGGTAAAACCTGCGCGCCCCGACGGCCCGTCGGTCGCGATCAGGTTCACGGCGGCGGCAAGCGACGCCATGCCGTTGCGATAGGTTTCGCGCGTCACCGGCGGCAGCGGCGCCCTGGAGCCCGACGGGGCGAGATGAAGCTCTGTCATGACGGATCCTTCTCGTGAGGTTCGAACCAAGCCCTGGCGCCAGGCGACCGTGGTCGTCGCGTCAGAATTCCCGCAGATTGTCGCGCAGCAGTTCGTGAGCGTATGACGTACGGGCGAGGCCACGCTTCTGCAGCGCCGGCACCAGACCATCGGCCACTTCCGTGAGGTAGCGCCGGGACACACGAAGCACCGGCGTTGTGATGAGGAAACCGTCGCCGCCGACCGCGTCCATGACCTCACCCATGCGCTCGGCCACCTGATCAGGCGTGCCGATCAGTTCGACGGAAGAGACAAGGCCGCCGCCGCCGGAAACGACGAGTTCGCGCAGCGTCTTGCCACTGCCCCATTGCTGGAACTTGTCGAGGGAACCGGACTCGCCATTGGTCACCAGTTTTTCCGGCAGCGGCTTGTCGAGATCGAACTGCGAGAAATCGATTTCGGTGATGGCCGAGATCGACGCCAGGGTATCGGTGATGAAGTATTCGGACGACATCTGGCGCTTGTGCTTTTCCTGCGCTTCGAATTCCGTCTCGCCGAGCGTCGGCGTGACGCAGAAGAGCACCTTGATCTCGTCGGGATCGCGGCCGACCTTTGCTGCACGGGCGCGGATATCGTCGCGGAAGGCTTTCATCTCTGCCACACCTGAGGCTACCGAGATGATCGAGTCTGCAAAGCGGGCGGCAAAGTCGCGGCCACGCGGCGAGGCGCCCGCCTGGACATAGATCGGCCGATGCTGGGGCGACGGCACCGTGTTGAGCGGCCCACGCACCTGGTAGTGCTTGCCGACATGGTCGATGGTGCGGACCTTGGAGGGGTCGACATAGATGCCCTTCTCCCGGTCGAGGACGACGGCGTCCTTGTCCCAGCTGTCGAAGAGCTTGTTGACGACCTCCATATACTCTTCCGCCATCTCGTAGCGCGTTTCGCGCAACGGCAGCTTGTCCATGTTGAAGTTCTTGGCCGCCAGATCCTCGGCGCTGGTGACGATGTTCCAGCCGAAGCGGCCGCGGGTCAGGCTGTCGATGGTCGAGCAGAGGCGGGCAAGCAGGAAGGGCGGATAGGCCATGGTCGACATGGTCGCGACGACGCCGAGCCGCGAGGTGGCCATGCCCATGGCGGTCGCAAGCGGTGCGGGATCGTGCTTGGGCACCATCATCGCGTTCTTCAGCGCGAAATCCCGCGAGCCGCCATAGGTCTGGGGGACCATCAGCTTGTCCTCGATCATAATGTAATCGAAGCAGGCGCGCTCAAGGGTCTGGGCCATCTCGATGTAGAAGCGCCCGTCCCAGGGATATCCGCCCTGACCGAAGGGCTCGCGCCATTCGTCGGGCGTGAAATTC
The DNA here is from genome assembly GCA_029865885.1 of Rhizobium sp. Taxonomy (GTDB): domain Bacteria; phylum Pseudomonadota; class Alphaproteobacteria; order Rhizobiales; family Rhizobiaceae; genus Allorhizobium. Next base: position 16,643 of record JARXAK010000101.1, read on the forward strand.
ATGAACGAGGCGAGTTGGATCTTCTTGGCCATGGACAGGCTCTCCTTTGTCAGCGGGCAGT
>JARXAK010000156.1 GCA_029865885.1 Rhizobium sp.
ATTGAGGATGGCGCCTTGCAACCCACCACGTTCCAGCGCCGTGCGGGCAAGCCGCAGCGCTGGAAACCGTGTCTCGTCCGGGGCTTCGAAATCTAGCCTTGCCAGCTTGGCAAAATCGAGCCGGTCGACATTGAGCGCCGGACGCTTCGGATAGGTCAGCGCATAGCCAATGGCGGTTCGCATATCCGGCACACCGAGCTGGGCGATGACGGAGCCGTCGGTGTAACCGACCATCGAATGGATGATCGACTGCGGATGGACGACGACTTCGATCTGGTGGGGTGCCACGTCGAAGAGGTGCTTGGCCTCGATCATCTCCAGCGCCTTGTTGAACATCGAGGCGCTGCCGACAGATATCTTCAGGCCCATCGACCAGTTGGGATGGGTGCGCGCCGTCTGCACGGTGACATTGGCCATCTGCTCCCGTGTGTGGGTGCGGAAGGGGCCACCGGAGGCGGTCAGCACGATGCGCTCGAGCGCGTGGCGCTGGTCGGCTTCCAGACACTGGAAGATCGCCGAATGTTCGCTGTCAACAGGGATCAGTCGTCCGCCGCCATGTCTCACCGCATGAACGAACAGGCTGCCCGCGGAGACGAGGCATTCCTTGTTGGCAAGTGCGATGTCGGCGCCGCGTGCGGCAGCCTTCAGCGTCGGTGCGAGGCCTGCGGTGCCGACGATCGCGGCCATCACCCAGCCGGCATCCATGTCGGCGGCCTCTTCCAGCCCGCTTGCGGCGGCTGCGACATCCGTGCCGGAGCCCGCCAGCAGGTCCTTCAGCGTCCTATACTGGCTTTCGTCGGCGGTGACGGCAAGTTTGGCGCCCGTGCGGCGGGCCTGTTCGGCGAGCAGATCGAGATTGCCGTTGCCGGTCAGCGCCATGACCTCGAAGGCATTGCGGCCACCGAGCTGCTCGATCACGTCGAGGGTGTTGACGCCGATCGAGCCGGTCGAGCCGAGGACTGAGAGGCGCCGGGGCCGGGCGTTGTCGATCATGCTGCTTACGTCCGATTGCTTCATGCTCAGAAGGCTCTACAAGGGAAAGGGAAGACCAGCAAGAGAGAGCGGTCTTGCCCCTTCGACAGCGCCCTGGGAATGTGAGCATGCCGGACATTCTGCAGCCGACACGATTGCGTGAGAGCCTGCCCGTCCTGCTCGCGGCGCTTGCCTTTCTCTGTCTTGCCGGCGGCGGTATTCTCGCTCTGGCCGATCGTCCGGAATGGGCGGGGGCGGTCTGGCTCGTCGGGGCCGGTGCCGTTCTCGTTGTTCTCGTCATCGACATTCTGCGTGCGCTTTTGAACGGCCGGATGGGCGTCGATGCGATCGCCGCTTTGTCGATCGGGGTTGGTCTTGCGCTTGGCGAAAACCTCGCTGCCGCCATCGTCGCTGTCATGTATGCCGGCGGACAGCTGCTTGAGAGCTTCGCCGAGGGGCGCGCCCGGCGTGACATGACGGCCCTGCTCGGTCGTGTCTCGCGCACGGCCATGCTCTATCGCAGTCAGGCTCTCGAAAGCGTGCCGATCGAAAGCCTGAAGCCACAGGACCGGATCCTCTTGCGCAAGGGTGAGGTCGTGCCCGCCGACGGGCGCCTGCTTGCGGCCAATGCCGTGCTCGATCTCTCGGCGCTGACCGGCGAATCGCTGCCGGTGCCGATCCAGATGGGCTATGAGGTGCCGAGTGGCGCGACCGTTCTCGGCGATGCCTTCGATCTGCTGGTGTTGCGCGGCTCGAAGGAAAGCACTTATGCCGGTATCGTGCGCCTCGTCGAGCAGGCGCAGGCCAGCCGGGCGCCGATGGCGCGGCTTGCGGATCGCTATGCCCTGGTCTTTCTCGGCATTACCCTGCTGCTCTCCGGTGGCGCCTGGTGGTGGAGCGGGGATGCGACACGGGCGCTTGCCGTGCTCGTCGTGGCAACCCCCTGTCCGCTGATCCTTGCCGTGCCCGTTGCCGTCATTGCCGGCATGTCACGGGCAGCATCGCACGGCGTGTTGGTGAAAACCGCCGGCGCGCTCGAAGCGCTCGCGGCCGTCACCACTGTCGTCGTCGACAAGACCGGCACGGTGACCTCCGCCCGGCCGGAAGTGAGTGATATCCGGCCCGAACCCGGCTTTACCGCGGATCAGGTGCTGACGCTTGCCGCCTCGCTCGATCAGGCCTCCGGCCATGTCGCGGCCGAGGCTCTGGTGCGGGCCGCGACCCAGCGCTCTCTGCCGCTCACCTTGCCTCAGGCCGTGGTTGAGGATGCGGGCCGGGGACTGTCCGGCCTCGTCGGTGGTCGTCACGTGGTGCTCGGCGGCAGCCGTTATGTGCTCTCGACGCTCACCGAAAGTCAGGACTTTACCCGCGCCGGTGTCGACAGCGGCACTGCGGTTGTCGCTGTTGGCATTGACGGGCGGGCAGCCGGGCTCATTCTCCTGTCCGATCCCCTTCGACAGGATGCGGGGGCTGCGATTGCTGCTTTTCGCGCAGGCGGCGTCCAGCGGATCATCATGGCCTCCGGAGATCGGGCGGATGTTGCGGAAAAGGCTTCGGCGACGCTCGGCCTTGATGCCGTCGCAGGCGATCTTACGCCGGAAGGCAAGGTCGAGCTCATTCGTCGCGAACGCAGCCAGGGCGTGGTGATGATGGTCGGCGATGGCGTCAATGATGCGCCGGCGCTGGCCCTGGCCGATGTCGGCGTGGCGATCGGGGCGCGGGGGTCGGCTGCCTCGTCCGAAGCGGCGGATGTTGTGCTGCTGGCGGATGATCTGGCGCGCCTGCCGCTTGCCTGCGGGATCGCGCGGAGGTCCCGCAACATCGCCCGGCAAAGTGCCGTCGCCGGGCTCGTCTTGTCGGGTGGCGCCATGGTGCTCGCCGCTCTCGGTCATCTGACGCCGGTTCAGGGTGCGCTGTTGCAGGAGGTGATCGATGTTGCCGTCATCCTCAATGCTCTGCGGGCCCTTCGCGGATAGGTTCCTATCATCGACACTTGGTATCAGGTCGGCGAAGCTGGTCAGACGCATGTCAGGCCAACTGAGCCGGGCCATGTTCGTTCCATGCCGCTTGCAGAATAAAGCCAGGAACAAAGGGGTTCGGGGCCGGTTAGTCAGATGCACTTCCCCAAGAAAACGAGGAGACACGCATCATGGCCACCAAGACACTGGAAGACCTCTTTCACGAGACCTTGAAGGACATCTACTATGCCGAACGGAAGATCCTGAAGGCGCTGCCGAAAATGGCACGCGGCGCACAGGACGAGAAGCTGAAGGCCGCCTTCCTGCAGCACAAGGACGAGACTGAAGTCCAGGTCGAACGCCTGCAGCAGGTGTTTGAGATCATCGGCAAGCGCCCGCGCGCCAAGACCTGCCCCGCCATTGACGGCATCGTCGAAGAAGGTGAGGAGATCATGGAGGAGTTCAAGGGTTCGCCCGCGCTCGATGCCGGTCTGCTTGCCGCCGCCCAGGCGGTCGAACACTACGAGATCAGCCGCTACGGCACGCTGCGCGCCTGGGCCCGGCAGTTGGGTTATATGGAAGCCGTCAAGCTGCTTGAGCAGACGCTGGCGGAAGAATCAAAGACCGATGAAGCCTTGACCACGCTTGCCGAAAAGGCCGTCAACGCGGCTGCTCAGAAGCAGGCCGCCTGACGCCCATTCTGTTCGACCAAGGGGCCGGTTCCGCCGGCCCCTTTTCCATGGGCCTGGCTTGGGTCAGCTCTCTGTTTTCTCGACCGCAGGCACCTGCCATGAGAAACACCATCAACCGGTTCCAGGGGCAGGTGGTGCTTTCAAAGGGGCGTCGAACTTGTGTTCGTTGCGTCAGGCCGCCCAATCGGCCCGTGTTATCCGACAGGGCTGTCCGGACCCGTTTCGCCGAGTTCCCGACGCAGTTGCTGGCGGGCGCGGCTCAGCCGGCTCTTGACGGTGCCCACGGCGCAGCCACAGATCTCGGCGGCGTCCTCGTAACGTTCGCCAAGCATGACGATCAGCACCAGCATTTCACGGTGATGTTGCGGCAGACGGTTCAGCGCGCGGCGAACCTCGTCGGCCTGTACCGACCATTCCTGGCTCGCTTCGGTCGTCAGCCTGGCCGTCACGGTCTCGGGCAGGCCCACCGTCTCGCGGCTGCTCTTCTTGAAGCGTGTACAGAAGGTGTTGCGCATGATGGTGAAGAGCCAGGATTTCAGGCGCGTGCCCGGCTCGAACTTGTCGAGATTGGCTAGCGCCTTCATCAGCGTTTCCTGGACGAGGTCGTCTGCTTCCTCCGGTTTCTGGCAGAAGGTCCGCGCAAAGGCGCGCAATGCCGGTATCAACTCGACCACTTCAGACTGTGCGGCAAGCTCGGCTCTACGGGTCGTCAAGATCGCCATCCTCCCATGTCTGTCGTATCCCGGACATGATGCGTGAACGCATGTCCTTGGGCTTGGTTCCAGAAACTGTGAATGCTCGGCACACCGCGCGACGCTGTCAGCTGCGGCTTACAAACTTGCTGAACCGGCTGAGCTTGCCGTCTTCAGTTTTGTCCTGATGGAGAAAGGCGAGGTTGCTCCTTTCGAAGGTCCGAAAGAACGCCTCCCCTTCGATTGGCCCCAGCGTCTCCTCGATCCACCGGCGCATCTCGTCATGGTCGACCGTCTGGCGTGCACTGCTCATCGCTGCCTCTCGCTCTTGGTCTTGTCGCCTGAGCCCGTCGAAGGAACGCCGTCCCCGGTCTGGAGTTCCAGCCGCCACGCCGCTTTTTCGGATGGAACCATGAGAGGAATGGCCTGTTATACCAAGTCCCGATAAAGAGAGACACACCATGACCCACGTGCAGAATGTCGACGGCCAGGGGCAGCTGCTGATCGGCGGGCGCCTTGCGCCGATCAGCTATCACGTCACGGTGGAGCGTCGGGGCGGGCTTTACCAGGCGAAGGTCGCGATGCAGGCGCCGCGAGACTGGCTCATCCGGCAGGGTTTTCAGTCGCGGGCGACGCTGGTCTTATCCTCCGGCGACCGCCTCGAGCTTGAGCATGACGGTCCGGTGGATGTCTCCGACAGCATCAGCGTGTTGCTGCAGGCCGAAGCACGCGACTACGGTGACTGGGATGCGCTGATTGCTGCCTTTCCCGAAATCGGTGACCGGATCGCGTGACAGCGGTGGTTGGCGACAGCCAATGTCTCCCGATCTGACGTTAACCAATCCTCGCAACAAGAGCGGCCAAGCGAAGCAGTATGATGGTTCGCGGGACGCATGAAATCGGAGGCGCCAATGGAAGACATCAGGCACATATCCATGGAGGCGCGCCGCGACCGCATCGGCGGAATGGTGCGGGACAAGCTCGATATCCTTCTGGCCGAGATGCGGCGCGAGGCCGTTCCTCCACGCTTGATCGAGCTTGCCGAAGAGTTGCAGTCGGCACTCGACGAAAAAAGCACGGGCAAGAGAGCTGGAGCCTGAGCGAGACGCGAACCTGTCTTTGGCCCTCGGTGCGCCCCTTCGAAGAGCTTCGGGTGCAATTCACCAGCGGGCCTATCGTCGTCCATGGCTTCCGGCTCATCCTGCTCGCAAACGCACGGCTGCGGAACAACCGGAAATCGACGCCAAAACCCGCTTGATCAAAACGGATATTCTAGATCTCGGCTTTACGGGCTAGAGGAAGGTTCCATTGCTGGGATCATAGCGCTTTCCATTGGCGATCCGCGCGAGTTCGACAATGTCGTCCTCGTCGCGAATGCCGCTGTTCACCAGATATGCCACCAATTCTGCGGTGTTCTCCTTGAGATGCGCGTCGGCCTGTCTGGGGCCATAAAGGCGCTTCACTGCACGTTCAACGATGGCGTGTTCGTCCTGGATCTCACCGGGGGGGCTCGATGCCATGGCATTCCCTCCGCTCGAGGCCGACGACAAAAGAGTAAACACCCGTCAGCATGGCATGGAGCTATCATGCCGCATAACGGCTTGACTGCAACCCTAGATTCAAAAGGGCGATATCTGACCTGGGGTGAAGTGGTGATCCCGACGCGATTCGAACGCGTGACCCTCAGATTAGGAATCTGATGCTCTATCCTGCTGAGCTACGGGACCACTCCCTCCTCCATACAAAAGCGTAGCCTTCAAGCCAAGCGGTTTTGCATGGTGGAATGCCGCGTTCAGCGCGGCAGGCGTTGTTCGGCCAGACGTACCCAATAGGATATGCCAGCCGCAATCGCCTCATCGTTGAAGTCGTAAGCCGGATTGTGCAGGCCAGCCGTCTCGCCATTGCCGATCATGATATAGGCGCCGGGGCGTGCCTGCAGCATGAAGGCGAAGTCTTCGCCGGCCATGCTCGGATCGACTTCTGTGTCGACATTGTCAGCGCCGACCACGTCGATCGCTGCGCGCGCGGCATAGTCTGTCTCGGCGGGATGATTGACGGTGACAGGGCAGGCGCGCTCGTATTCGTATTCGATGGTTGCTCCATGGGCAGCCGCAATGCCGGTTGCGATCTCGCCGATGCGGCGTTCTGCCAGATCGCGCACGCCTTCGTCCAGCGAGCGCACGGTGCCTGATATGAAGGCCTCTTCGGGAATGATGTTATGGGTCGTGCCGGCATGAAACTGGGTGACGGAGACCACGACCGAGCGCAGCGGATTGGCGTTGCGGGCAGCGATGGTCTGGAGGGCGCCGACGATCTGCGCACCGATGACGATCGTGTCTGCGGTGTTGTGCGGTTCGGCCGCATGGCCGCCGAGCCCTGTCAGCTTGAGCTGGAACTTGTCGGGAGCCGCCATGATGCCGCCCTTGCGAATGGCGAAGCTTCCGACGGGCTTTCCGGGCATGTTGTGCATGCCGTAGATCTCCTCGATGCCGAAGCGATCCATCAAGCCATCCTCGACCATGGCGAGCGCCCCGCGTCCGCCTTCTTCGGCCGGCTGGAAGACGACTGCGACGCGGCCGGAGAAATTGCGCGTCTCTGCGAGGTATTTGGCAGCTCCGAGAAGCATGGCGGTATGGCCATCGTGCCCGCAGGCATGCATGCGTCCGGCAATGGTCGAAGCCCAGGACTTGCCCGTGATCTCTTCGAGCGGAAGCGCATCCATGTCGGCGCGCATGCCGATGGTGCGACCATCGCCGCCTGTGCCCTTGATGATGCCGACCACACCGGTGCGGCCGAGTCCTGTCACCACCTCGTCCACGCCAAATTCCCTGAGCTTCGCCTCGACGAAGGCTGCAGTGTTTTCAACGTCATAGAGGATTTCCGGATTGGCATGCAAATGGCGGCGCCATTCGGTGGCCTCCGACTGGAGTTCGGAAGCTCTGTTCAGAATCGGCATTCTCTCGTCCCGGGTTCAGTCTTCTACACGCAGTGGCGGATCACGTGATTGTCTGGCATGAATGTGCGCCTTTCAATTGACGTATTCAATGGGCTTTGCCATTGCTTGGCTACTTAAGGCATCGCCGTGCCGATGGCGAGACCAGCAGAACAAGAGGATCGAAGTCGTGTCCACGAAACGTCCCCGCATCTTGTCCGCAACCGGAACCTTCCGCCGGCTGGCGGTCGCCGTCTCGCTGGCGGCGCTGGTCATGCCGGGCCTGGCTGTCGCCAATCCGGTCATCCTGGTCGATGTCGGCAGTGGCCGGGTGATCGAGCATCAGGAAGCGTTTCGCAAATGGTATCCGGCGTCGCTCACCAAGCTGATGACCGCCTACACGACCTTCCGCTCCATGCGCGCAGGCGAATTTTCGCCGGAAACCGTCGTGGTCATGAGCAAACATGCCGCCGACCAGCCGGCGAGCAAGATGTATTTCAGACCGGGCTCCAAGCTGACGCTCGATAGCGCGCTGAAGCTCCTGATCATCAAGTCTGCCAATGACGTCGCGGTCGCGATCGGCGAAACGGTGAGCGGCAGCGAAGGTGCCTTCGTGCAGCGGATGAACCAGGAGGCGGCGCGGCTTGGCATGACCTCGACGCGCTTCGTCAATCCGAACGGGCTGCCGGGCAAGGGCCAGTATACGACGGCGCGTGACATGGCGCTTCTTGCAGCGGCCATCCGTCGCGAATTCCCCGAATATGCGGGCTATTTCTCGCTCGAAGGCGTCACCACGGGCAAGAAGGATTACCCCAATTTCAACCTGCTGGTCGGTCGGTTCCCTGGCGCGGACGGCATGAAGACGGGGTATGTCTGTGCCTCCGGCTTCAACCAGGTCTCGTCCGCCACCCGCAATGGCCGGACGGTGATCTCGGTCGTGCTCGGTGCCGACAGTCTTGGCGCGCGCGCCGACCTCTCCGCAGACCTCCTGCAGAAGGGCTTGACGACATCGGTGGCCGGCAACCGCCTGGAGGCGCTTGCGCCCTATGGCGAGGGCCAGGACCAGGTCACCGACATCAGCGCCGAAATCTGCAATCCGCAGGCCCGCAAGGTGCGCAGCGAAGGCCGTGACGAGGCGGGGCGCATGAAGTTGCTGTCGCCCTATATCCGCGAGATGGGCCGCCCGCCGGTGATGAGTTTTGCCGGGCTGATCCCGGGCAGTGAACCTGTGCAAGCCGCCAAGGGGAACGGTACGGGCGAGATCGCCAATGTGCCGATCCCCAAGCCGCGCCCCACCTTCTGAGTTTTTCCATGACACAGCCCCGTATTCCCGTCTCCATCCTCACCGGCTTCCTCGGCGCTGGCAAGTCGACGCTCCTCAACCGGCTCCTCAAGGATCCGGCGATGAAGGACGCCGCCGTCATCATCAACGAGTTCGGCGAGGTCGGGATCGACCATCTCCTGGTCGAGGCCTCCAATGATGCGGTGGTCGAGCTTTCCGACGGCTGCCTGTGCTGCACCGTGCGCGGCGAGTTGGTCGATACGCTGGCCGAACTGATCGACGGCATGCAGACCGGGAAGATTAAACCGCTGTCGCGGGTCGTCATCGAGACAACAGGCCTCGCCGATCCGGCCCCCGTCATGCAGTCGGTCATGGGACATCCGGCGATCGCCCAGCATTTCGATCTCGATGGCGTGGTGACAGTCGTCGATGCCGTCAACGGTCTCTCGACCATCGATACCTATGCGGAAGCCTACAAGCAGGTCGCCGTTGCCGACCGGCTGATCCTCACCAAGAAGACGCTTGCCGACAAATCGGTGATTTCGGCCCTCGTCGAGCGTCTGCGCCTGCTCAATCCGAGAGCGCCGATCACCGATGGCGATGCTGCGGATGCGGGCTCTGCTGCCCTTCTCGTCAACGGCCTCTATGATCCCTCCGGCAAGATCGCCGATGTCGACCGCTGGCTGAAGGACGAGATGGCGGCAGCCGATGATCACCATCATCATGACCACGGCCATCATCACCACGACGATCACGGGCATCACCATCAAGGGCATCATCATCATGGACACGGACACGGGCATCACCACCATCATGACGTGAACCGCCATGGCAGCGCGATCCGCTCCTACTCCATCCTGCATGACGAGCCGATCGATCCGATGGCGATCAACATGTTCGTCGACCTCCTGCGCTCGACCCATGGCGAGAAGCTGCTCCGCATGAAGGCGATCGTCGCGCTCACCGACCGGCCGGACAAGCCGCTGGTGCTGCATGGGGTGCAGTCTATCTTCCATCCGCCGGTGCGCCTGCCGGCCTGGCCTGATGGGTCCGACCGCAAGACGCGGCTGGTGCTGATCACAAGGGATCTGTCGGAAAGCTATGTGCGGGATCTGTTCGGAGCCTTCACCGGCAAGGTCTCGATCGACCGCCCGGACCGCGCCGCGATGATGGACAATCCGCTCTCCATCCCGGGTTTCAAGTTCTGATCAAACCCTGGGTTCGCCCTTGCGGATATGGAAACGGTGGCCGCCCTCCAGCCGCTCCTGCGCAAGCAGTGCGTGACCATCCTCGTTGCAGAAATGCGGGATGTCGATGCCGGCGAGCGGATCGCTCGTTTCCACGATCAGTTCGTCACCGGGCTTGAGGTCGGCTATGCGGCGGCGCGTCTTTAAAACGGGAAGGGGGCATTTCAGCCCCCTCAGATCGTATAGCGGCGTGTCGGCCATGCCTTACCAGAGCTTCCAGAAAGGCTTCTTCTCACCGGCTTCTGGCGTTGCCTGTGCCGTCTGGGGCGGGGCCAGCGGGTTTGGCTGCGGCACGGGGATGGCCGTCGTCGTCGGGGCAGCCGCTGTGGCTGCCGCAGCGGTTGCGGGCGTCTGCGTGGCCTGGACGCGCGGATCACCGTTCGGGTTGGTCGCCATCTGATTGACGGCGGCCGTGCCGTTTACGGCGGCCAGTTTCGCCGGGTCGACATCGTCGATGTCGAGCAGCTTGCCCGCCTTCAGGGCGGAGCCCGTGGGTGCGAAAGCCAGATCATGCGAGCGCGACTTGCGCAGATCCGCCACCAGCGCCTTGCGCTCGGCTTCGGTCGGATCATACCAGATCTTGCCGTCGTATTTCTTCAGTGCCTTGGCATAGGCCGCGTCATAGGCTTCGTTGAAGCCGTTGAGCGCGACCGAGAGCGCCGGCGGCGTGCTCATCGGCGGGCAGGCGCCCTGCGGGTTGAAGCTCGTCCCTGCGGGAGCCGACTGGTTGAAGACGTATTTCTTCTCGCAGACATTCACCTCGGGCGGACGCTTGGTCACTTCGAATTGGTCGTAGCCTACCTTCAGCATCTTCCAGAAGTCGTAATGCGGGCTGTGGCGGTGGCGGGCCATGTTTTCCGCGGTCATGCGGAAGGGGAAGGCCTGCAGCTGCACCGCCTGCTGGCCGCCCTTGAAGGCGTCGCGGGCAAAGGCGTAGATCTCCAGCATCTGCGCATCGGTCATCGAGTAGCAGCCCGAAGACGAGCAGGCGCCGTGGATCATCAGATGCGTGCCGGTGCGGCCGTTGGCGCGATCGAACTGGTTCGGGAAGCCGGTGTTGATCGCCAGGAAATACTTGGAATTCGGGTTCAGGTGATAAGGCGTCAGCGGATAGAAGCCTTCCGGCGCCTGACGGTCGCCTTCCTTCACCTTGGGACCGAGACGGCCCGACCAGGCGCAGATGTCGTATTCCACGACCTTGTCGAAGCGGTTGTTGGTCTTGGCCTTCCAGACCTCGAGCTTGCCCTCTTCCTTGAAGATGCGGATCATGATCGGCGAATTGCGATCCATGCCCTTCTTCTGGATTTCGGCAATCAGGCGGGCGGGCAGCGGCTGCGCGACCTTGTTGGATACCCGCGGCGTGTCATAGGCCGCGCTTTCAAGCGTGTCGTTGCAACCCGCCAGGGCGGCGGCGAAAATCAGAACCAGGGCCGTCGATGTCAAGCGCATGCGCGAACGCTCTTTCCAGGAACACATGTTGTGGCTCAAGCCGAGCCGATCATGCGTAGTTTAGAACTGCTTTCTTCACAAATTATAAACCAATGGCGGCCGATTTCGCCATTCGTCCTCCGCCGCTACCCCTGCAAAGCGGCGGAGTGATGGCAAATTGCCGCAGTTGGCGCCGCAACCTTCAGAGATTGCGGCCGATATCGAGGAACTTCTGGCGGCGATCGGCGCGCAGCTTGTCACCGGGAAGCGGCGTCAGGTCAGCCAGCGCGCTGGCGATCACGTCGCCGGTCATGCCGATCACCCGATCGGGTGCGCGATGGGCGCCGCCAACGGGTTCGGGAATGATGGCGTCGATAATGCCGAGGCCCTTCAGATCTTCCGCCGTGATCTTCATATTGGTCGCGGCTTCCTTGGCGCGGGTGGAATCGCGCCACAGGATCGATGCTGCACCTTCCGGCGAGATGACCGAGTAGATCGCATGTTCCAGCATGTAGACGCGGTTGCCGGTGGCAATCGCGATCGCGCCGCCCGAACCGCCTTCGCCGATGACGACGGAGACCATCGGCACCTTGAGGCCGAGGCACATTTCGGTCGAGCGGGCAATCGCTTCCGCCTGGCCGCGTTCTTCCGCACCGACACCCGGATAGGCGCCGGCGGTGTCGATCAGCGTGATGACAGGCAGGCCGAAGCGGTCGGCCATTTCCATGACCCGGATCGCCTTGCGGTAACCTTCGGGGCGCGGGCTGCCGAAATTGTGCTTGATGCGCGACTTGGTGTCGTTGCCCTTTTCCTGGCCGATCACGGCGACGGGCTGGCCGCGGAAGCGGGCGAGGCCGGCCTGGATGGCGGCGTCTTCGCCAAATTTGCGGTCACCGGCCAGCGGCGTGAAGTCGGTAAACAGCGCTTCGGCATAATCGACGAAATGCGGCCGCTGCGGATGGCGCGCGACCTGCGTCTTCTGCCAGGCGTTGAGCTTCGAATAGATCTCCACCATCGCCTCGTCGACGCGGCCTTCCAGCCGGCTGATCTCTTCCGAGGTGTCGATGCTCTGGTCCTCTTCCGCGATTTTCTTCAGTTCGCGGATCTTGGCCTCGAGGTCGGAGATGGGTTTTTCGAAGTCGAGATAGTTGTGCATGAACTCCGTTCCGATCGTTCGTTCCTGGCGCTCGCCGCCCGCAGGAACCGGCGTTGCCGGTCCTAATCGGGGTTTTTGGCCTGTTTTGCAAGGGGGTGATGTGTATGCACCAGGTGCTGCAGGCGTTCGTCGAGCACATGCGTATAGATTTGTGTCGTTGAAATGTCGCTGTGACCCAGCAATTCCTGCACGGCGCGAAGATCTGCACCATTGCCCAGAAGATGGCTTGCAAAGGCATGCCTAAGGACATGGGGAGACACGGTATTTGCCGATAATCCGGCGCGGATCGCCACATCCTTCAGTTCCCGGGCGAAGACCTGGCGCGGCAGATGGCCCTCCTTGCTGGCGGCGGGAAACAGGAACGGACTGTCTGCCTGTGCCGGGTCCGCCCCCCGAATTTTACCGTATCGGGCCAGCGCCTCGATCGCGGTGCGCGAGAGCGGCACCAGCCGTTCCTTGTTGCCCTTGCCCCGCACCAGCAGGAACCGGCCCTCCTGGGTGAGCACCTTCACCGGCAGGGACACAAGTTCGCTCACGCGCATGCCGGTTGCGTAGAGGAGTTCGATGAGGGCAAGCCGCCGGATCCGGGCGGGTTGGTCTGGTCCTTCGAGCTGCGCTTCCGTCTCTGCGAGCGAGAGCAGGCCCGTCACGTCTTCAACGCTCAGCACCTTGGGCAGCGGCCGTGTCTTCTTCGGCGCATCGAGGATTGCGGTCGGGTCATCGCCGCGCAGCCCTTCGGCATAGAGAAACTTGTAGAACTGGCGCATGGCCGAAAGCCGCCTGGCCTGGGATGTCGGCTGGAAGCCGCGCCGCGCGAGATCGGACAGATAGGCAGCCAGATCTTCCCGCGTTGCCGCGCCCAGGCTCACTTTGCGGCCGGAGAGAAAGTCCGAGAGGTCATCGAGATCGCGCGCATAGGAGGCGAGCGTGTTCTCGGCTGCGCCGCGTTCCGCGCTCAGCATTTCCAGGAAGGCTTCGACGCGCGCGCTGCTGAGATCCACCATGTGCCGTTTCCGCTATTGCTCGACCGGATTGATGCGCTCGGACGGGATGCGCACCGTCACGTCCCGTTCCCTCGGCTCGACGAAGACCGCAAAGGACCACATCGTGAAATAGACCAGACCAATGATGGTCCCGCATATGAACAGGAAGCGAAACAAAGTGGGCATGAACGGTCCTTTGCCGGTTCCGGCAATAAATAGGTCGAAACATGGAGTTTACCAAGGCCGGGACAGGCCTTGCGGAAATGCTGCCATGGCTTGACGCTAGCCCTCTATATGTCAATAGGTCATGAAACAGTCGTGAACAGGCCGATGACCGAAACGATCCTCAACCTTGCTCCCAGTCTGGGCGAGCGTGCCAAGGCAGCGCTCGGCAAACGCAATCTCGTTCTCGTCGGTCTGATGGGGGCCGGCAAGTCGGCGATCGGCCGGATTGTCGCGCAGCAGCTCGGCCTGCCCTTCATCGATACCGATACCGAGATCGAACGCGTCTCGCGCATGACGATCTCCGAGCTCTTCGCCGCCTATGGCGAGGACGAATTCCGGGCGCTCGAAACCCGTGTCATCAAGCGGTTGCTGCGAACAGGGCCACGTGTCGTGTCCACTGGCGGCGGAGCCTATATCAACGAGAAGACCCGCAAGCAGATCGAGCGGGGCGGGTTGTCGATCTGGCTCAATGCCGATCTCGACGTTCTCTGGGAACGGGTGAACAAGCGGGATCACCGGCCGCTGCTCAAGACGGAAAATCCCAAGCAGACCCTGAAAGACCTGATGGACAAGCGCTATCCGATCTATGCGCTGGCGGATATCACCGTCCAGTCGCGCGACGTGCGTAAGGAAGTGATCGCCAATGAGGTGCTGACCTCGGTGATCGAACATATCGGCAAGGACAAGACGCAATGACGAAGGTCGAGACATCAGAACGCCTGGTGCATGTGCCGCTGGGCGAGCGCTCCTATGACATTCTCATCGGACCCGGCCTGATGGCGCGCGCCGGCGGCGAGATCACGAGCCGCATCAAGGGCCGGCGTGCGGCGATCGTCACCGACGAGAATGTCGGCGCGCGTTACCTGGAAGGACTGATGGACAGCCTGCAGACGGATGGCATCGAGGCCGTGTCGGTGACGCTGCCGGCCGGCGAAAAGACCAAGAGCTTCGACTATCTCACCAAGGTCTGCGACGTGCTGCTTGAAGCGCGCATCGAGCGCAATGATACCGTGATCGCGCTCGGCGGCGGCGTCATCGGCGATCTCACCGGCTTTGCCGCCGGCATCGTGCGCCGGGGCGTGCGTTTCGTGCAGATCCCGACCTCGCTGCTCTCGCAGGTCGACAGTTCCGTCGGCGGCAAGACCGGCATCAATGCCCGCCAGGGCAAGAACCTCGTCGGCATCTTCAACCAGCCGGATCTGGTGCTTGCCGATACAGACGTGCTCGACACGCTGTCGGAGCGCGAATTCCGCGCCGGTTATGCCGAAGTCGCGAAATATGGACTGATCGACAAGCCCGATTTCTTCGAGTGGCTGGAGAACAACTGGCGCGATGTGTTTGCCGGCGGTGCCGCGCGCATCGAGGCGATTGCCGTTTCCTGTCAGGCCAAGGCCGATGTGGTTGCTGCCGACGAGCGCGAAAACGGGCGCCGTGCGCTCCTCAATCTCGGCCATACCTTCGGCCATGCGCTGGAAGCCGCGACCCAGTATGACAGCAGCCGCCTCGTGCATGGCGAGGGGGTCTCGATCGGCATGGTGCTTGCGCATCGCTTTTCGGCGCGCATGAACCTTGTGAGCCCTGACCTTGCGGATCGCGTCGAGGCGCATCTGAAGACTGTCGGCCTTCCGACCCGCATGGACCAGATCCCCGGCGAACTGCCCCCGACCGAGGTGCTGATGGATGCGATCGCGCAGGACAAGAAGGTCAAGTCCGGCCAGCTCACCTTCATCCTCACCCGTGGCCTCGGCCAATCCTTCGTCGCGGACGATGTGCCTGCATCCGAAGTGCAGCGCTTCATCGAGGAGATGCGAGGCGCATGAGTTCTTCCGCAGGTGTGCTCACGCGTATCGCCAATGCGCTCGTCCGGTCGATCCTGAGACTGACGGGGGCCGAACTAACGGCCGATACGCTCTCTATGAGCCGGCACGAGCAGCTCGCGGCGGCGCTTGATGCGCAGCCCCGTGACCGCCAGTCGGACAAGGATCAGAAGGATCGGCTTTCCGGGCTTTTCCAGCTCGACGAGCTCGAAGTCTCCGATGTCATGATCCATCGCACCGCTATGCGCGCCGTCAATGCCGACGAGCCGCCGGAGGTTGCGATCCGCACCATTCTCGAAAGCCCCTATACCCGCATGCCTGTCTGGCGGGGCGCGACCGACAACATCATTGGTGTCATCCATGCCAAGGATTTGATCCGGGCGCTGGCCGAGCCGAATGTCGAGCCGCAGGATCTCGATATCGTCAAGATCGCTCAGAAGCCGTGGTTCGTGCCCGACACGACCAACCTCAAGGACCAGCTCAACGCCTTCCTGCGCCGCAAGACGCATTTCGCCGTCGTCGTCGATGAATATGGCGAAGTACAGGGCGTCGTGACGCTTGAGGACATTCTGGAAGAGATCGTCGGCGATATTGCCGACGAGCACGACCTCGAGATTCAAGGCGTGCGGCAGGACAGCGACGGCTCGATCTTGATCGACGGTGGCGTGCCGATCCGCGATCTCAATCGCGCCATGGGCTGGGACCTGCCGGATGAGGAGGCAACGACGATTGCCGGTCTTGTCATCCACGAATCGAAGTCGATCCCGGAAGAGCGGCAGGCGTTCACTTTCTATGGCAAGCGCTTCGTCGTGTTGAAGCGCGAGAAGAACCGCATCACCAAACTTCGCATCCGCCCGCTCGAAGCCGAGGTGCAGCCGGTCCGCGAGCAGGCCTGAGGGCCGTCTCTACCAGCGGGTCGGCTCTCCCGGGGCCGCCGGCTCGATCGCGAGCGCATGCAGACCGGCGTCAAGTTCCGGTTTCAGAAGATCGGTAACCGCCCGATGGCGGGCGAGCCGGGTCATGCCGGCAAAGGCTGATGCGACGATCCGCACCCGCATATGGGTTTCGCCGGTCCCTGTGATGTCGGGCTGGTGGCCGGCATGATGGTGGCTCTCGTCGATGACGACGAGCCGTTCGGGGCTGAAGGCCTCGCTGAGACGGGTCTCGATCCGGCTCTTCACCGACATTGTCTGCCTCTTTCTGCTGCTTCGCAAAAAGCCCCACAAAGCGCGCAACAAACCGGTTTGTCAATTCTTGTCCGGCTTCCGCCGACGCCCCATAATTACCGAATGAAACTCGACTCGAAATACTTCGATCGGATCCGCACCCGGCGAAAGCGGGAGGCCGAGCCCGAGCAATCCAAACCAGTGTGTCAATGGGACGGCTGTGAGAAGCCGGGGGCCCATCGTGCGCCCGTGGGGCGGCATGCCGAGGGGCAGTTCTTCCTGTTCTGCTTCGAGCACGTCAAGGACTACAACAAGGGCTACAACTACTTCTCCGGCCTCTCGGACACCGAGATCGCCCGCTACCAGAAGGAGGCGATCACCGGTCATCGCCCGACCTGGACGGTTGGCGTCAACAAAGCCGCCAAGGCAAGCCCGATGCAGTCCACCATGCGTTCCGGTTCGGCTGCGTCACAGGCGCGCATGAAGGACCCTTTCGGCTTCGTCCAGCAGGGTCGCGGTGGCGCCTCGCGCTATCAGGCGGCGGAGCGCAAGCTGAAGGCCCTGGAAGCAAAAGCGCTGGATACGCTGGGCCTTACGGTCAGTTCGACGGCGGCCGAGATCAAGACGCGCTACAAGGAGCTTGTAAAAAAACACCATCCGGATGCAAATGGCGGAGACAGGGGTTCTGAAGAGCGTTTTCGCGCTGTCATTCAAGCCTACCAATTGTTAAAGCAGGCCGGTTTCTGTTAATCCGAACATACAGCAGCGACGAAGACGGCCGGACGGCATCGCCTGGCAGGGAGACATGATGAGCAAAATTGAACTGGATATCGCCAACCTGCCCGACACCACCGTTTCGGTTCGCGAGGTTTTCGGCATCGACTCCGACATTCGTGTACCGGCATATTCGAAGGGTGACGCTTATGTGCCGGATCTCGATCCGGACTATCTCTTCGATCGTGAAACCACGCTCGCCATTCTTGCAGGCTTTGCCCACAACCGACGCGTCATGGTTTCCGGCTTCCACGGCACGGGCAAGTCGACCCATATCGAGCAGGTCGCGGCCCGCCTCAACTGGCCCTGCGTGCGCGTCAACCTCGACAGCCATGTCAGCCGTATCGATCTCGTCGGCAAGGACGCCATCGTCTTGAAGGACGGCAAGCAGATCACCGAATTCAAGGACGGCATCCTGCCCTGGGCCTACCAGCACAATGTTGCGCTCGTCTTCGACGAATATGATGCCGGCCGTCCGGACGTCATGTTCGTCATCCAGCGCGTTCTCGAAAGCTCGGGCCGCCTGACGCTGCTCGATCAGAGCCGCGTCATCCGTCCTCACCCCGCCTTCCGCCTGTTCGCGACCGCCAACACGGTTGGCCTCGGCGACACGACCGGCCTCTATCACGGCACGCAGCAGATCAACCAGGCGCAGATGGACCGCTGGTCGATCGTCACGACGCTGAACTATCTGCCGCATGACAAGGAAGTCGACATTGTCTCGGCCAAGGTGAAGAGCTTCGGCTCGACCGCCGAGGGCCGTGACACGGTCTCGCGCATGGTTCGCCTTGCAGATCTCACGCGCGCCGCTTTTGTGAACGGCGATCTGTCGACGGTCATGAGCCCGCGTACGGTCATCACCTGGGCGGAAAACGCCGAGATCTTCGGCGATGTGGCCTTCGCCTTCCGCGTCACCTTCCTCAACAAGTGTGACGAGCTGGAGCGCACGCTGGTGGCTGAACAGTATCAGCGCGCCTTCGGCGTGGAACTCAAGGAAAGTGCAGCCAATATCGTGCTTGGTGCATAAGGACTGATCGGCATGGCAGGGCGCGGCGACAATTCGAAGGTCAAGGCAGGCGGCGTGGTGGACATGGAGCCAATGCGCCGCGCCATCACCGGCTGCGTGCGCTCGATTGCGGGTGATCCGCAGGTCGAGGTGGCCTTTGCCAATGAGCGCCCGGGTCTCGCCGGCGAGCGTGTGCGCTTGCCGGAACTGTCGAAGCGCCCGACCGCCCATGAACTTGCCGTGACCCGCGGTCTCGGCGACAGCATGGCGTTGCGCATCGCCTGCCATGACCAGAAGGTCCATGCCTCCATGGCCCCGCAGGGAGCCGATGCGCGGGCCATCTTCGATGCCGTGGAGCAGGCGCGCGTGGAATCGCTCGGCTCGCTGCGCATGCCGGGTGTGGCCTCCAACATCCAGTCGATGAACACCGAGAAATATGCGAAAGCCAATTTCTCGACGATCAGCCGCCAGGAAGATGCGCCGATCGGCGAAGCCGTCGCCATGCTGGTGCGCGAAAAGCTGACCGGCCAGAAGGCGCCGGAGACCGCCGGCAAGGTGCTCGACCTCTGGCGTCCCTTCATCGAGGACAAGGCAGGCGCCGACCTCGACAATCTCGCCAATGTCATCGAAGACCAGCAGGCCTTCTCCCGGGTGATCCGCCACATGCTGTCGGCCATGGAGATGGCCGAGGACATGGGCGACGACCAGGAGCAAAGCGAGGAAGATCAGTCCACCGACGAAGAGCAGCCGCGCAGCGGCGAGCAGGACCAGGAGACCTCCGAAGAAGAGGCCGGACAGGATTCTGCCCCCGCCGAGGAAAGCGAAGCCTCGCAGGAACAGCTCGACGACGGCGAGATGGACGGTGCCGAGATGTCCGATGAGGAGATGTCGGACGAGGGCGAGGACGACAGCGAAACACCCGGCGAAATGCGCCGCCCGGCAACGCCCTTCGACGATTTCAACGAGAAGGTCGACTACAAGATCTTCACCCAGGAATTCGACGAGGAAATCACGGCAGAAGAGCTCTGTGACGAGGCCGAGCTTGAGCGCCTGCGCGCCTTCCTCGACAAGCAGCTCGCCCATCTGCAGGGCGCCGTCGGTCGGCTTGCCAACCGGTTGCAGCGCCGCCTGATGGCGCAGCAGAACCGCTCCTGGGATTTCGACCTGGAAGAGGGGTATCTCGACCCGGCACGCCTCACGCGCCTGATCATCGACCCGATGCAGCCGCTCTCCTTCAAGAAGGAGAAGGACACGAAGTTCCGCGATACGGTCGTGACGCTGGTCATCGACAATTCCGGCTCGATGCGCGGGCGTCCGATCACGGTTGCCGCCTCCTGTGCCGATATCCTTGCCCGCACGCTGGAACGCTGCGGCGTCAAGGTGGAAATCCTCGGTTTCACCACCAAGGCCTGGAAGGGCGGTCAGTCCAGAGAGAAGTGGCTTGCAGGCGGCAAGCCGCCGGCGCCCGGCCGTCTCAACGATCTGCGCCACATCATCTACAAGTCGGCGGACGCGCCCTGGCGCCGCTCGCGACGCAATCTTGGCCTGATGATGCGCGAAGGCCTGCTCAAGGAAAACATCGACGGCGAAGCGCTGATGTGGGCGCATAACCGCCTGATCGGGCGGCGCGAGCAGCGCAAGATCCTGATGATGATCTCGGATGGTGCGCCGGTCGACGATTCGACGCTGTCGGTAAACCCGGGCAATTATCTCGAGCGGCATCTGCGCGCCGTCATCGAGCAGATCGAGACGCGTTCGCCAGTCGAACTGCTCGCCATCGGTATCGGCCACGATGTCACCCGTTACTATCGCCGCGCCGTTACCATCGTCGATGCCGACGAACTCGCCGGTGCGATGACCGAGCAGCTCGCCTCGCTGTTCGAGGAGCAGCCCTCCGGTGGCTCAGGCCGGGCGCGCCTGCGTGCCTGAGCGATCGACCTACCGATATAGCCTTGGCCTGAGCTGCGCGCTTGCGGGGCTCATGGTGCTTTCTTCCTGCACGCCTGCGATCATCCCGCCCGGTCAGACGCTGTCCATCCCGGTGGAAAGTGATGTGATCACGGCGCTCGGCGGCAATCCGACCATGGCACCCGGGCTCAGCTTCCTGGGTGGCATCGAGCTTTCCTCGTCCGAGCCGCTGTTCGGAGCCTTTTCCTCGATCCGGTTTAGGGATGCGCAGCACTTCCTCGGCGTCTTCGATACCGGCTACTGGATCGACGGGCAAATTCAGCGCGATGCCGAGGGTCGCCTTGTGGGCGTCGAAGACGTGCGGCTTGCGCCCTTGCTCGACGCATCCGGGCGCGAAAGCTCAAGCAAGTTCCAGGTCGATGCCGAAAGTCTCGTCCTCGATGGTGACCGCGCCTTTGTCGGCTTTGAGCAGCGGCACCGCGTCCTGTCTTACGCACCCATTTCCGACATCGGCAAGGCTTTGCCCTCCGGCTCGGTCACCTTCCCCTTCGATCTCTCTGTCCTGCGCAGCAATGGCGGGTTCGAGTCGCTGGTGATCGCGTCCAGGGATGGGCCGCTTGGCGGTGCGCTGGTGGCGATCTCCGAGAAGAGTTTTGACCATGACGGCAACATCTATGGTGCCATTGTCGGTGGTCCGCTTGCCGGCGAGTTTCGGGTTCGCCCGCGTGACGAGTTCGACGTCACCGACGCCACCTTCCTGCCGGGCGGGGATCTCCTGCTGCTAGAACGCCGCTTCAAGATCGCCTCGGGTGTCGGCATCCGGTTGCGACGGGTCAAAGGGGACAGCATTCAACCGGGCGCGGTTCTCGACGGGGAAATCCTGTTCGATGCCAATTACCTGTCGCAGATCGACAACATGGAAGGCATCGATGCCATCCCCGAGCCCGATGGCTCCGTCCGTCTGATCCTCGTCTCCGACGACAACCACTCGATCCTGCAGCGGACGCTGATGCTGGAATTCAGCCTCGCGGCGCCGCAGACCTGAAGTACCCTGCACGGCAAAACGAAACAGCCCCGGTTTCCCGAGGCTGTCCTTCGTCATTCTGATTTTGCTCTCTTAAGGGCTGGCCTCAAAGCCGGCCTCAGACCGGGCGTGAGGCCGTCGGCATTGGCCGCAACACGCTCATCAGCGCGCCATAGGGCAGGAGCATGATGAAGCCGATCAGCATCTTCACGCCGAAGTCGGCAATCGCCCAGGAGATCCAGCGCGGCGCTTCCGCCGACATCACGCCGAGGATCGGGGCCGCAGCAATCGCGAAGTCGTCATTCGGGCCGATAAAGCCGAAGACGGGTGCGAAGGAGAGCGAGAAGAAGATAACCGTATCGAGCACGGAACCGATCAGCGAGCCCATCAGCGGCGCCTTCCACCAGGACTGCTGGCGCAGCCTGTTGAACACCGAGATGTCGAGCAGCTGGCCGACCAGGAAGGCGGAGCCCGAGGCAACCGCAATGCGCGGTGTGGCAAGCAGGATCGACAGGAGAACGCCGGCGATGAAGCCGACCAGGACGACGCGGCGCGCAACCGTTGGTCCGAACTGCCGGTTGGTCAGGTCGGTGACGAGGAAGGCGATCGGATAGGTGAAGGCGCCGAAGGTCAGCAGGTCGGCGAGATTGATGCCCGCCAGCATGCCGTTGACCGGGAACTGGACGAGGAAGTTCGATGCAACCACAATGGTTGTCATCAGAAGGCTGTAGACAAGGAAATAGCGCTTGTTGAGCATTTTTTTATCCTGGGAGATGCCACCAGTTGGAGGGATGATGAAGCCGGTCAAGGGTGCGCATGCCAGGCATTGGCCCCGGCATGTTCACCTCAAACGAAAAGGCTTGCCCGGAGATCCGGTCAAGCCTTTCGAAATTCGTGTCCGTTGCGCGCGATCAGGCGGCTGCAGCGGACTTCTTGACGATCTGGCGACGCAGCAGACGTGCGCGCATGCTCAGGTCGTTTTCCGAAGCCTTCAGAAGGAAGGCGTCGAGGCCACCGCGATGCTCGACCGTGCGCAGGGCAGCAGCCGAAACGCGCAGGCGAAAGCGCTGGTTCAGAGCGTCCGAGATCAGCGTGACGTCGCAAAGGTTCGGCAGGAACCGGCGCTTGGTCTTGTTGTTCGCGTGGCTTACATTGTTGCCCGACTGGACGCCCTTGCCGGTCAATTCGCAACTGCGGGACATGGTACACCTATTGTTTTTCTAGGCCATCGCATCGCTTCCGGCCAAATGCCGGTGAGGCAATCCAACAGCGTCTGATTGGAAAGTTGCGGTTCTATAGTCAGTGAGAACCGGCGCGTCAAGCCAAACCTTGGATTTTCCGGGCGGCCAGGAGGCTCTAGGATATTTTCTTGCCACAGTCCACCGTGAGTATGCATTCTCGATTGCGCTTGAGTTCCGGCGCCAACCCTTCTGGAGACGACGTCTTGCGTTCCACCGGCCTTGCCCTTGCCCTCGTCGCCCTGATGCCATTTGCAGCCGGAGCGACGGATTACCGCTATGACACGAGCTATAGCGTCGCACTCGGCATCCTGCCGATTGCCCGGATGACCTTCCAGACGGAAGTGGCCTCGGATCGCTACACCATTTCCGGTCAGTTTCATTCCTCCGGCCTCGTCGACATCGTTCGCGAGGTCGCGGCAAACAGCACTGTGACCGGCACCCTGGCCGGCGGTCGCATGCAGCCGCAGCGTTACGCGCTGGACTACAAGAGCGGCAAACGCGCCAGCACCTATGAGGTGGTGTTTTCCGGCGGCAATGTCGTGGAGACGAAGGTGACACCGGAGCGGCCGAAGCCAGACACCTGGGTCCCCGTCCAGCCGGGAGACCTGCAGTCCGTCCTTGATCCGATCGGCGCGCTGCTTATCCCCGGCAATGCGGATGTCTGCGGCCAGACCCTGCCGGTCTATGACGGCGAGAGCCGCATGGATCTGGTGCTTTCTCCCAACCGCTCCGAGAAATTCTCTGCCGGCAGTGCGAAGGGCGAGGCCATCGTCTGTTCGGTCCGCTATGTGCCGAAGTCCGGATACCGAAAGGGCCGCAAGGATATCGAGTATCTGAAGTCGGTCACCGGCATGGAGATCTGGTTTGCCAAGACAGCGACGCTGCAGCTATATGCTCCTGTCTATGCGAGGATCCCGACCCGCTACGGGACGGTGCATGTGACCGCAGAAAAGTTCGACGGCTAGGTTTCGCGGGCAAGCCCCGCAACAGGGGATTTCATGAAGACCAAGGCAACGCTGATCGGGTTCACCGCGATCCTGATGTGGTCCTTCCTCGCGCTTATGACGGCAGCCTCCGGCACCATGCCGCCCTTCCAGCTTTCGGCGATCACCTTTGCGATCGGCAGTCTTCCCGGCATCTTCATGTTCATCGCCAAACCGGAACGGTTGAAGGAGTTGCGCCAGCCGCCCAAGGTCTGGCTTGCCGGTGTCGGCGGTCTCTTCGGCTATCACTTCCTCTACTTCACGGCCCTTCGCAATGCGCCGGCTGTCGAGGCCGGACTGATTGCCTATCTCTGGCCGCTCCTGATCGTGGTTGGATCTGCACTCCTGCCGGGCGAGAAGCTCGGCTGGCACCATATCGTCGGCGCTCTCTGCGGGTTGATGGGTACGGCGCTGATCGTCGGCAAGAATGGTTTCGCCTTCGATCCGGCCTATAGCCTCGGCTATTTCACGGCCTTCCTCTGCGCCTTCACCTGGGCCGCCTATTCGCTGGTCAGCCGCAAATTCGAGAAGGTCTCGACCGATGTCGTCACCGGCTTCTGTCTGGCGACCTCCATCCTGTCTTTGTTGTGCCACCTGGCGCTTGAGACCACCGTCTGGCCGGAGACCACGACGCAATGGGCAGCCGTCATCGGTCTTGGCCTGCTGCCTGTCGGGCTTGCCTTCTATGTCTGGGACTATGGCGTGAAGAATGGCGATATCCAGATCCTCGGCGCCTCCAGCTATGCGGCGCCGCTTCTCTCGACCCTGATCCTGATCATTTTTGGGTTTGGTGACATTAGCGTCAGAATTGGCCTGGCATGCCTGCTCATCACCGGTGGCGCTGTGCTTGCTGCTCGCGATATGGTCTTCCGCAACAAGGATCGGACAGTCTGACGGGAGATCGAATGGCGACTGCGACCGGCATCTTCTGGCTCTCGGTCGCGCTTGGTACCAGCTATCTCTGGATCCTGCCGCAGGACAAGACCGTGTTCCGGGCCGTCTGGAAGACGCTGCCGGTCCTGCTGCTCTCCCTTTATGCTTTCCTGGTCGGTGCCCACCCGCTTCTTGTGCTGGCGCTCGCGCTCGGGGCGCTGGGCGATTGGTCGCTCGCCTTCGAGGGGGATCGCGCGTTCCTCGGCGGGGTCGCATCCTTCCTGTCCGCCCACATCGCCTATGTTGCGCTGTTGCTGACGATCACGGACCCCGCAATTGCTTTCACTGAAACCTGGCGGATGCTTGCCGGCGTACTCGTCGCGCTGCTCACCTTCGGCGTGCTCGTCCGCATCTGGAAGCCCGCCGGCCGGCTGGCTCTGCCGATCGGCATCTATGTTCTGTTGTTCATGGTGCTGGTCTGGCTGGCGCTCGGCATCGCCAATCCGCTCGTCTTTGTCGGAGCGGCCCTGTTCATTCTCTCGGATATCGTTCTGACGATCCGCAAATACTGGACCGGCCCCGGCCATCCGATCGATGGCGCTGCCGCCTATTTCGTCTGGGTCACCTATTTTGCGGCACAGGTGATCCTGACACTGAGGCTGTCCGAAGCCTGACCCCTCGTTTAGCGGCCGGGTGCCCAGCCCGGAGGGGCCATCTCGAAGACGGAAAAATCAAAGCCCGGCGCTACGGTGCAGCCGACAAGGGTGAAATCACCCAGGCTTTCGGCGGCCTGCCACTCGTCCGCATCGATGACCGCCTGCGGGCGCTGTCCCGCGGCGAGTTCCAGCCCCAGGATCACTGTCTCCTCCGTCACCCCATCCTTCGACCGGTGCAGCGCAAGCGGCGCGCCGGCATAGTAGTGCCAGGCCTCGGCTGCATCCTTCACCTTGTGCCAGTGCGAACGTTCCCCCGCCTCGAGCAGATAGTAGATTGCGGTGGAATGGCCGCGCGGACCGCCGTTTTCGTCGCGATAGGTTTCCACGTACCAGCCACCCTCTGGATGGCGCTGCATGCCGAGGGTTTCAATGATGTCCTTAGCCTGCATCAGAATGTGTCCTTGCGCTTGCGGATTTCGGCAAAGACCTCGTCATTGGTCGCGCCTTCCATGCCGAGCGTCTTGCGTATATCGGGGTCGCCGGCGCGCAGAAAGGGGTTGGTTTCCTTCTCCAGTCCGATTGTCGTCGGAATGGTGAAGTCGCCCCGCTTGCGCTGCACGTCGATCAGTTCGGCGCGCGACTTCAGCCGGGGATTTTCCGGGTCGATGGTCAGCGCGAAACGCGCATTCGAGAGTGTGTATTCATGGCCGAAATAGACGATCGTCTCGTCCGGCAGGGCGGCCAGCTTCTGCAGCGAATGCCACATGTCCATGGCCGAGCGTTCGAAGAGGCGGCCGCAGCCAAGCGCAAACAGCGTGTCGGCGGCAAACAGCAGCATGTCGTCGGGCAGGTGATAACAGATATGGCCTGCGGTGTGGCCCGGCGTTTCGATCACCCGCACCGGGCGGTTGCCGAAGGTGAATTCGTCGCCGTCGCCGACCGTCCGGTCGATGCCGGGAATAGCCGCCGCTTCGTTGCGCGGACCGATGATCACGCAGCCGTATTTTTCCTTCAGCGCCAGGTTGGCCTCGACA
>JARXAK010000109.1 GCA_029865885.1 Rhizobium sp.
ACGGTCGGGCGCTTCTCTTCGATCGATTCGTCGAATTCGGCGGACGCCATGGTCGCGCCGCCGACGCCGTCACGGCCGGTCTTGGCGCCGAGATAGACGACCGGAAGGCCAACGCCCTTGGCCTGCGACAGGAAGATGCCGTCAGACTTGGCAAGGCCGGCAGCAAAAGCGTTGACGAGGATGTTGCCGTTGTAGCGGGGGTCGAATTCAACTTCACCGCCGACTGTGGGAACGCCGAAGGAGTTGCCGTAGCCGCCGACACCGGCGACGACGCCAGCGACCAGATGCTTGGTCTTCGGATGATCAGGCGCGCCGAAGCGCAGCGCGTTCATGGCGGCGACCGGACGGGCGCCCATGGTGAAGACGTCGCGCAGAATGCCGCCGACGCCGGTTGCAGCCCCCTGATAGGGCTCGATGTAGGATGGGTGGTTGTGGCTCTCCATCTTGAAGACCACGACGTCGCCGTCATCGATGTCGACGACACCGGCGTTTTCGCCTGGGCCCTGGATGACGCGCGGACCCTTGGTCGGCAGCGTCTTCAGCCACTTCTTCGAAGACTTGTAGGAGCAGTGCTCGTTCCACATCGCCGAGAAGATGCCAAGCTCGGTAAAGGTCGGCTCGCGTCCGATCAGGTTCAGGATGCGATCGTATTCGTCCGGCTTCAGGCCGTGGCTTGCGATCAATTCTGCGGTGATGGGACGGGAGTTGGAAACGGTCATCTGGCTCTCAGGGCAATGGGAGATCGGTGGGAGATCGGTTTCGAGGCAGGCTATAAACCAAGCCTGCGCCCGGCGCACTTGAAAAATGCGCCCGTTCAAGCCTTTCCTGCGGCTTTGCAAGCATCGGAGCCGTGCTTTCCCGACGGGATCAGACGATGGCGCTGGTGCCGAGCGGGGACTGGTCGAGGATGCGCCGGACCGTCTTCAGGCCCTCGACCGAAATCGCGCGTTCGCGACCCTCGCTAAAGCCGACGCGGACGTGGTGATAGACCCGCGACGACCGGGCCGGCTTGAACTCGTCCTCGTCGTCGATCAGCACATCCGCATCGAGTACGGCCTGCTTGAAGGTGCCTGACATCCAGGGTTCGGGAAGCTTTAGCCAGAAGAAGGGCAGGCGCGGGTGGGAGCGGAATTCCTTGCCGGCAAAGAGCTGGCGAACCACCGTCTCCCGCTCGCCGATCTCGGCCAGCACCTTGCTGCGGATGTCACCGGCGGCACCCGAAAGCACAAGCCGGGCCGAGAGTTCGGCGAGCAGAAAGGGCAGGCCGCCGCTCACCATTTTCTGGGTGACACGGACGCGCTGGCTCATATGCGGCGGGCAGGCGACCCAGCCGCCACGCACGCCGGCTGCGACGGATTTCGAGAGCCCGTTGAGCAGGAAGGTCCGATCGGGTGCCAGTTCCGCCAGAAGCGGAATGCGGTCGTCGATCATCCCGCCATAGAGATAGTCCTCGATCAGCCAGACATTGTACTTGCGGGCGATGTCGACAATCTCCTTGCGCCGGGAGAGCGGGATTATCGCCAATGTCGGGTTCTGGCCCGACGACATGATGAAGGCGGCCTTGGGATGCTCGCGGGCGCAAACCCGCTCGAAATCCTCCGGCATGATACCGTCCTGATCCGAATCAACCAGCGCAATCTGGCGGCCCATGAGGTTTGCGCTGCGCGACACCTGCGAATAGGTGAGGTGCTCGCAGACGATCCGGTCGCCGGCGCCGCTCACGGCGGCAATGACCGCGTTGATGCCGGCATGCACGCCAAGCTGCGGCAGGATCTGCTCGGCATCAGGCTTCCAGTTGCCCGAGGATAGCCATTGGCGGCCCGCCTCCAGCCAGTCGGTCGACAGGGTGCGTGTATAACTTGAGATTTCGCCCGGATGTGCCGAGGCAATCTCCGCCATGATCCGCCCGACAGTCACCGCCTGGCCGACATCGATGGCAGCCGTCGTGTCGAAGCGGAGTTTTCCGGCAGGCGGGATGATTGCGCGCGTTCCGCCAAAATTGATCGTGACGGGATCGCGTGCCGGCAGGCTTTCATCGGTGTTTGCCTGCACATAGGTGCCGCGTCCCACTTCGCCTGTGACCAGGCCGCGCTCGCGAAGCAGGGCATAGGCGCGCGAGATTGTCCCTATTGTCACTCCCACATCATAAGCCAGATCACGCTGCGGCGGCAGCTTGGTTCCATGGGCCAAGCGGCCTGACTTAATCGCGTTTTCCGCCTCGTCCGCGATGCGGATGTAAAGGGGGCCGGATCCGATATCGAGTGTGGGAAGCCAATTTGTCATCATGACAATTCTATAGATTGTCACCGTTAGTGAGTCAATTCATAGCTCCTGCGAGCGGAGAGCAATTCTCGATATTCGGAATGATGGCAGCGGAATAATGACAATGGTGACAATTCTTGAGGAAGATCCGTCTGCGACCTATGCGCAGGCGCCCGTGCGCCCGATGGGGACCGTTCAGCGGCTGGTGCAAGGGATCACCCGGGTTCTGACTGTGCGGCGGACGCGCAATCAGATCGCTGATCTGACGCCTGACCAGCTCAAGGACATCGGCGTCACGCCTGAGGAGGCATTGCGCGAAATCCGGCGGTCGCGTCTGTTGTGGGTCGATCGGCCACTCTTTCCACCGCTCTAAAACAGATCCAGCAAAATGGCGAAGCGGTTTGGCGCCCGGAGTTGCGTGAAAACAAAAGGATAGCGCATTGACGGCGACCCCGTTTTCTCCGGAAATGCACTAGAATTTGTAAGCGACCGCAAGTCCTGCATGGCTGCTTCCGTCATTCTCGCCACAGAGGCCCGCGTTCGAAGCGTGGTCGACGGTTGCCAGGAGATGGACTTTTTCGGTGACACGGAACCCCACTGCGGCATATTCGCGGAACAGTGCTGCGCAGCCGAGTGATGGACCGCTTTGCCCGTTGTCATGCAGTTTGCCATTGTGGATCGCTCCGCCGAGGCCAAAGTCGAGATAGAGGCGTTCGGTCAAGTCGAAGGTCCAGTTGACGCCGGCAAAGGCAAAGCTTGCCTCATCGGTGGTGCTGATCGTGGCCCCGGCATGTATCCGGGGGCGCATCATCTTCTCACGTAAGTCGACTGCATCGGCGCTATTGAGCGGATCGAGGAAGATCACGACGTTTGGGAAAAAGCCCGCTTCAAAGGCGCTGTCTGATTGTATAGACCCCGCTGCCCCAAACCTCGCTTCGTCAATGGACCAGTCGCCCGCATAAGCTTTATCAATCGCTTGCGGTAAAGCGAGCGTAGTAAGCATTCCAAATACATAAAACAATACACGCTCGATACCCAATGCCATTGCATCCCCCTGCAAGCATCCTTAACCGAATGTTAAGCAAGGCTAGCATGTTCTTGGAGAACTGCTATGGCAGGAAGGCGACAAGCTGTGGGAAAGTGCTGTTCAGCAGGCCTTTTCGCCCTGCGCCCAGCGCACCACATCCTGGCGGATGCGTGGTGCGAGGCTTTCGTTCATCATCGGCCCGAAGGCATCCAGGCGAGCGGGCCTGCCTTCCGCCTGGACGACGAGCAGCGGGCGGATGTCCGCCGAGCCTTTGCGGACGAGCAGGATGCGGGGCCGACCGGAAAATGATGTGAGCTCGGGCGCCAGCGAATAGGCCTTGAAGGCAGGGTCGCCCGATTTGAACCAGCAGCGATTGGCGCCGACAGCGACCTTTTCCATGATGTCGAGCGCCGATTGTCCGCCAGCCGGCGGTCGCGGGGCCTCGGGCTTACAGGCGACCAGGCCGGCTGCTGCAAGGAGAATGACGGAAATGGCAAGGCGGCGCATGGGCGTACTTTCGGCTGACTGCCGCCTCTCCATATCGGTCGCTGGTTAAGCGAAGCTTACCTCAGGCCGCAATGACGTCGAGGGCTGAGGCAAAGATGCCGCGCCCGTCATTGCCGCCATGGGCCGCTTCGATGAGGTTTTCCGGATGCGGCATCATGCCGAGCACATTGCCCCGTGCATTGATCATGCCGGCGATGTCGTTCATCGAGCCGTTCGGGTTGGTGCCGTCTGCATAGCGGAAGACCACCTGGCCATTGCCTTCGATCGTCTTCAGGGTCTCAGCGTCGGCGAAGTAGTTGCCGTCGTGGTGGGCGACCGGGCAGCGGATGATCTGGCCCTTGGCATAGGCGCGGGTGAAGTCGGTATCGGCGTTCACCACGTCGAGCTTGATTTCCTTGCAGACGAATTTCAGCGATGCATTGCGCATCAGCGCGCCCGGCAGCAGGCCGGCTTCGACGAGGATCTGGAAGCCGTTGCAGACGCCGATGACCTTGACGCCCTTCTCGGCCTTTTCCTTGATCGCCTGCATGACCGGCATGCGGGCTGCGATCGCGCCGCAGCGCAGGTAGTCGCCATAGGAGAAGCCGCCGGGGATGACGATCAGGTCAACATCCGGGATCTCGGTCTCGGTCTGCCAGATCGTGACGGGCGCATGGCCGGAGATCTTGGTGAGGGCCGCGATCATGTCGCGGTCACGGTTGAGGCCTGGGAGCTGGACGACGGCTGATTTCATGGCTGTGGCTCAAACCTTATCTGGGCTTCCTGGAACTCGCGCAGTTCCAGACGATTGTCGATGCGATCCAGACGTGTCTCGTGACGAGCCAGCGTCGTGTGAATGTTATGGATGTCCTGATGCGCCGCCACGAGCGTGCCGCGCATCGCATTCATTTCCGCTCTCAGCTCTCGTTGACCCAGCTTGATGTCGGCGATGTCCGCATGAACTCTCTTCAGAAGCTCGAACATCAATTCGCTGGTCACGTCAGCCATCGCGCATCTCCTACAACCCTCAGGGGATGGAGATAGTATAGTTCTCGATGACCGTGTTGGCGAGGAGCTTCTCGCACATCGCCTTCAGGTCGCTTTCCGCCTTGGCCTTGTCGTCGCCGGCAAGCTCGAGATCGAAGACCTTGCCCTGGCGGACCTGGCCGACGCCGTCGAAGCCAAGTGCGCCGAGCGCGCCTTCGATGGCCTTGCCCTGCGGGTCCAGAACGCCGTTCTTCAGGGTGACGGTGACGCGTGCCTTGATCACTGATTTCTTCTCCAAAGCTTACTTGACAAGAACCGGGCCAGTGCCGCGCACCGGTTCGTTTTCATTCATGATGCCGAGACGGCGGGCGACTTCCTGATAGGCTTCGAGAAGCCCGCCCAGGTCCTGGCGGAAGCGGTCCTTGTCGAGCTTCTCGCGGGTCTCGATATCCCAGAGGCGGCAGCTATCCGGCGAAATTTCGTCCGCCAGGATGATGCGCATCATGTCGCCTTCATAGAGGCGGCCGCATTCGATCTTGAAGTCGACGAGCTGGATACCAATGCCGAGGAAGAGGCCGGACAGGAAGTCGTTGACACGGATGGCGAGCGCCATGATGTCGTCGAGTTCGGCGGGATTGGCCCAGCCGAAGGCGGTGATGTGCTCTTCGGAGACCATGGGATCGCCGAGTGCGTCGGACTTGTAGTAGAATTCGATGATCGAGCGTGGCAGGACGATGCCTTCCTCGATGCCGAGGCGGGCCGAAAGAGAGCCTGCGGCAACGTTGCGCACGACGATCTCAAGCGGGATGATCTCGACTTCCTTGATCAGCTGCTCGCGCATGTTCATCCGACGGATAAAGTGGGTCGGAATGCCGATCTTGTTCAGATGCGTAAAGACGTATTCAGAGATGCGGTTGTTCAGAACGCCTTTTCCGTCGATGACTTCATGCTTCTTCTTGTTGAATGCCGTGGCATCATCCTTGAAGAATTGAATCAACGTGCCGGGCTCGGGTCCTTCATAGAGGATCTTAGCCTTGCCCTCGTAAACGCGGCGGCGACGGTTCATGGGTGGTTTTCTCTGTTGTTGGCATCCCGGCGCAAAAGCGCGGACGCAGTGGATCGGTCTTTGAAGCGGTCCCTTAACGGAAAACCTCGGTTTTCACAATGCGCAGATCACCCCTTCCTGCCAAAACGTCGCGCCACCAGGGACTCACCCGGACTCGCGGAAGTTTGCATTGCACTTTGTACTCCCTTTTGATTAATGGGGAAACGAAACCGCACGATGGCGGTATAAAATGGGAGATCGATATGAGCGGCATCAGTGATCGCGAAAAGGCTTTCGAAAACAAGTTCGCACACGACCAGGAGCTTCGTTTCAAGGCGGAAGCCCGCCGCAACAAGCTTGTCGGCCTGTGGGCCGCAGGCCTGCTCGGCAAGGCTGATCCGGATGCGTACGCAAAGGAAGTTGTCGCTGCCGATTTCGAGGAAGCCGGTGACGAGGATGTGATCCGCAAGGTCAAGGGCGATCTGGCTGCTGGCGGCGTGTCGATCAGCGATGAAGAGCTGCGCGCCAAGATGGTCGAATTCCTCGGCCAGGCCATCGAGCAGATCCAGAACGCCTGAACCGGCGAACGGCGTCTGGCTGTTGCGAATCCGATCCGCCCGGCTCAGGCCTGGGCGGATTTTTTGTCCCTGAGGTGTTTTGAGACGTCGGCAAAGCCGGCCGGCCGCGCGAGTCCATAGCCTTGCAGCACGTCGCAGCCGAGGCGGTTGAGGATGCGGGCATGCTCCTCGGTTTCGACCCCTTCGGCCGTCACCTTGATGCCGAGCGACCGGGCAATCTGGATGATCGACTTGACCAGGATCCTCTGCTCCTGACTTTCGGGTAGATCCTGGATCAGTTGCTGATCGATCTTCAGCGTGGTCGGCTTGAGGTTCAGAAGGCCTACGATGGAAGCGTGACCTGTCCCGAAGTCATCGATCTCGATGTCGATGGCCAGGCGACGCAGCAGTTCCAGATTGGTCATCACGGCTGCGTCCTGGCGGTCGAGAAAAACGCTTTCCAGAAGTTCAAAGGAGACCGTTCCCGGCTTGATGTCGAGGTCCGACAGTCCTCGGGCAAGATCCGGATCGGTCAGGCGACGGGCAGAGACATTCACGGAAATCTTCGGGGGCGCGATGCCTTCTATCCGCCAGGCTTCCAGATCGATGAGCGCTTTCTCCAGGATCAGGCCGTCGATCTGGGCGAGCACACCATATTCCTCCGCGATCGTCAGGAATTTGTCGGGGCCGAGGATGCCACGCGTGGGATGCCGCCAGCGCGCGAGGCACTCCGCGCCGACGACGGCACGTGTGCGCGCGTCGAACTGCAGTTGGTAGTGCGGGAAGATCTCGTCGCTTTCCAGGGCGCGCAAAAGCTCGCTGGACAGGCGGCTCGTGTCGGCCAGCAGGGTCCGGCTGGACTGTGCGTAGAATTCGAACCTGTTGCGGCCGAGATTCTTCGCCTTGTAGAGCGCTATGTCGGCGTTCTGAAGCAGTTGCTTGGGGTCGATGTCGCGCGTCAGCGTGTGGGCAATGCCGACGCTGGCGCCAAAGCGGCATTCCTGGCCATTGTACCAGGCGGGCTGCCGCATCTGGGCGATGATGCGGCTCGCGATCGCCGCCAGCGCCGGGGTCGCCCCGTCGTGATCGATGAGGACGACGAATTCGTCCCCGCCGATTCGGGCTGCAAAATCGGTGGCGCGGATGTTCTCGCGCAGGATCCTGGCGGCCAGCGTCAGCATGGCGTCACCGGCGCCATGGCCGAGCGTGTCGTTGATCTGTTTGAACCGGTCGAGGTCGATATGGAGGATGGCGATGCCGGACCCCAAGGGACCCTTGCCGGCGCGCCACTCTTCGAGCCTTTCCTCCAGGAAACGCCGGTTCGGCAGGCCGGTCAGATAGTCGTGCAGGGCCGATTGTTCCGCCTCGATCCGTGTCCGTTCCAGCTCCGCATTGCGCGCTTCGGCCAGGGTCTTCTGCTGCTCCAGCTCGCGCCGGAGGCGCTGGTCCTCGGTGACATCCCAGTTTACGCCGATCATCTTCAGCCGCCCGTCATGATCCATGAAGGGCAGGCTATTGGCGCGGATATGGCGGGAACTGCCATCCTTTGCGATGATGCGGTAGTTGTCGGTGAAGGGTTTCAACTCGGCGATCTTTGTCGCGACATTGGCCAGCGTGCGGGCGCGGTCTTCCGGGTGAAGCTTGCTCTCCCAGAAACCGCCGATCTGCACCTGGCAATCGCTCTCGACCTCAAAGATGCGGCGCATGCCTTCGTCCCACTCGCTGGTCCCGGCTTCGAAGTCCGTTTCGAATATCCCGATACCGGAGATGTCGATGGCCAGCTTGAGGCGGCGCGAGAGGCCTTCCAGCCATTCTTCCTGCTGCTTGCGTGCGCTGATGTCGGTGTCGGTGCCGATGATCCGGGCTGGCCTGCCATCCGCGTCGCGCTCGACGCAGGCGCCGCGGCATTCAATCCAGACATAATGTCCGTCGCGGTGAAGCTCGCGGTACTGAAAGACGCTGTAATCGGGATCGCCGGCATTTTGCCGTTCGATGCAGTGGAGTACGCGTTCGCGGTCCTGCGGATGGACGAATTCGAGCCAGTCTTCTGTGGTTGGCGGGAAGGCGTCGTCCGGCCCCAGTCCCCGGATCTGGCGCCAGACGTCGGAATAATAATGTTCACCCGAGCTGCGTTGATCCCAGACGCCCGAGGTCGAGCCCACGAGTGCGTGGTTCCAGCGGCTTTCTCGTTCATGCACCTCGTGCAGTTCACGGCGAAGATCCGTCACGTCTGTCAGTTGCAGCAAGGCGCAGCCGTCCCCGGAGCCGACCGTGGCGTGTCCGGCAAGCGTGGCGATGAAATGGCGTGGGTCGCTGCCGGCCGTCGCGACTTCGAGCGCCGATGGCGTGCCATCCATGAGCCTGCTCAGCGCCAGCAGCATCTTGGGCACGTCTGTACCCCGCAGGTGAGCAGCGATGCTCTTGCCGGGTGCTACGGTCTGACCGAGGGCCGCGCGCAAAGGTTCGTTCAGGGCTCTGATGATGCCGTCGGGATCCAGCCAGGCTGCCGGCCAGGGAAGGCATGAGATATCGATTCCACCCGCGCCGGGAGTGGGGGCGGAGGCAGCTTTTGGACGCAAAATCATGCTCCTCGCTTCATAGGGTTGTAGTGAATCTATGAGCGATCACTTAAAAAGGGCTTAAGCCCACCCTTCAGTGGCGAGGATTAACGCCAGCTTTGCAATTTACGATACTGCCGATTGATCGGTGGGCTCAGGGCTGCAGGCGGCCGATAAACTGGGCGAAGACCATCGTGCCTTCCGGCCAGGGTCCGTGGCCGGATTCTGCGTTGATGTGGCCCGATTCGCCGGCATCAATCAGGAATGAGCCCCAGGCATTGGCGATGTCTTCGGCATGGGCGTATTCGCCAAAGGGATCGTTGCGGCTTGCGATCATGATCGACGGGAAGGGCAGGGGCAGGCGCGGATAGGGGCCGAAGGTCATCAGGTGCTTTGGGCGAATGTCCGGATTGGCGACATCCGGCGGTGCCACCAGAAAGGCGCCTGCCACCTTCTTTTTCATCTCCGGGATCGCATGCACGATCGCCGGCACGCCGAGCGAATGACCGACGAGCACAACCGGCTTGGTCGCCGCATTGACTTCTTCGGCGACGCGGGCGACCCAGTCCTCACGCACGGGCTTGGACCATTCCGTCTGCTCCACCCGCCTTGCCGTCGAGAGTTTTGACTCCCATCGGGTCTGCCAGTGGTCTGGGCCGGAATTGGTATAGCCGGGCACGATCAGGATTTCTGCTTCTGAGACTTTCATGGCCTCTTTCTGCTGTCCCGTTGTGGCGACGTCAAGATTTGGTCGCGGTAGCTGATCCAGAAAAATAATACGTGATGCATACTAGTTTGCATTTATCCTCGGTGTTACGATCTCTTTGTCTCTGGATCGGGAGGAGATCGGTCCGGACATTTATCGGGAGGATTTTTCATGAAGCACGTCCATTTGACGGCTGCGGCAACGCTGTTGCTGTGGCTCGATCCGTCGGCTGCGAAGGCAGCCGTCGCCTGCGCCGACATCGCCAGTTCTGGCAACCATCCATCCTCTGTCACGATTAGCGAGGCCGTCGAGACGGCCCCCAGCGAAGAGGTACCGGTCGCCCATTGCCTTGTCAGGGGAAAGACCGCTGACAGGCAGGGGATCGACGGCAAGACCTATGCGATCCGCTTCGAGTTGCGGCTGCCCGTCGCCTGGAACGAGCGTTTCGTCCATCAGTTCAATGGCGGCAATGACGGCGCTGTGGTGCCGGCTCTTGGACCTCTTCTGGGTGGCCGGAAAAGCGAAACGGCCCTGGGACGCGGTTATGCCGTGGTGTCCAGCGATGCCGGCCATGATGGCAAGGCCAATCCGGACAGGGGACTTGCCGGTGGAGCTGCCTTTGGTTTCGATCCTGAGGCCCGCCGCGACTACGGCTATGGTGCCGTTGCAACGCTGCAGCCGATTGCGGAGCAGATCGTCGAGACCCATTATGGCAAGCCGATCGCCTTTCGCTACGGGATTGGCAGTTCCAATGGCGGACGGCACGGGATGATGGCTGCCGAGCGGATGCCCGAGGTTTTCGACGGGCTGCTGGTCGGATATCCGGGCTTCAATCTGCCCAAGGCGGCAGTCCAGCACGCGCTCGACATCCAGGCCTGGTCGAAGGTCGATAGCGATATTGCCAAGGCCTTCAGCCGCGACGACCTGAAGCTCGTGGCAGACGGGGTGCTTGCCGCCTGCGACAGTCTCGACGGCGTCTCTGACGGCATCGTTGCGGATGCCGACGCCTGCGAAACGACATTCAAGATCGAGGCGCTGGCCTGCCAGAGCGGGGCAAATTCAGGCTGCCTTCGCCAAGAGCAGATCGACGCGCTTCAGACCTCCGTTGCAGGGCCGAAGGATGCGGACGACAAAGCGCTCTACAACCGCTGGATCTTCGACACCGGCATGGCATCCGGCAACTGGCGGACCTGGAAAATCGAAAGCCGGAACGAAGCCTGGGGCATGAAGCCGATCATCGGGGTGATGGGCGCCTCGTCGCTGGCGCAGGTCTTCACCACGCCGCCGACGGCGGTGGGTGGCACGCCTGAGGAGTTGATCGCCTTCCTCAGGGATTTTGACATCGCCCGTGACGGAGCGAAGGTGTCCGCCACCGAGGGGGCCTTTACGGAATCCGCCCTGGATTTCATGGTGCCGCCGGGGGCTGCCGATCCACGTCTTGATGCCTTCCGGCAGGCGGGCCACAAGATGATCGTGTTTCATGGCAATTCCGACCCGGTCTTCTCGGTCGTCGATACGCTCGACTGGTATCGCAAGCTTGATGCCAACAATGATGGCAAGGCGGCGGACTTCGTGCAGCTCTACCGGGTCCCGGGCATGCCGCATGGGGCGGGTGGTCCGAGCTTCAACGATTTCGACTTCTTCACGCCGCTGGTCGATTGGGTTGAAGGTGGCAAGCAACCGGCAGGGATTGCGGCGGGTGTCACTGAAGACAACAAGGAGGCGGCTTCGTTGGGCGGGAAGCGTTTCCTGTATTGCCCTTATCCGTCCGTGACCCGCGCCGGCAGCGATGCCGCCGCCGAAGGTGAAGCGCGGTATACCTGCCGCTGATCCGTCTGCGCCCCGGCAGCCCGATGCCATCGGCTGCCGGGGCCTTCACGGCTTCGTGCGCATCGAGCGCGCGACACGTCGGTTGTTAGCTGATAAACTCATTACCTAATGATCTATGTTGCCGCACGACCCGATTGGCTATGCGGCAATGATCTTTACGGCGCGTCGTCGCGACCGATCCGGCTCCGATGTCGCCCGCGCATTTCACTTTACAGCTTGCAGACCCTGTTGTTTGAGGAGGAAGTGAGAATGTCGACGTTCCATGTGATGACCGATGCCAGTGGCGCCATATCGCGGCCCAATATACGCCAGGTCGCTGTTTCCGATGTCTTCGGGGCGCTGCGCGATGGTTATGAGGACTTTCGCGAAAAGCCTTCGCATTACGCCTTCGTGGCGCTGATCTATCCGATTGCAGGTGCTCTGATGATCGGCTGGAGTGCCGGCGTCGAACTGTTGCCGATGATCTATCCGTTGCTGACCGGCTTTGCACTGCTCGGGCCGCTTCTCGCGCTGGGACTGATGGAAATCAGTCGCCGGCGCGAACTTGGTCAGCCGGCTGATTGGTCAAACGTGCTCGATCTCGTCAAGTCACCCTCTTTGCCGGCGCTCCTGATGATGAGCGCCTATCTCGTCACACTGTTCATGATCTGGCTGGTGGTGTCGCGCGGGCTTTATCTCTCGATGATCGGGGACTATCCAGCGCCGGGCGTGTTCGCGTTCGCCAGCGGCGTCTTCGATCAACCCGGTGCCTGGGCCTTCCTGTTCTGGAGCAATTTCATCGGCTTCGTTCTGGCGCTCATCGCGCTGGTGATCAGCCTGGTGGCGTTCCCGATGCTGCTTGACCGGGACTGCGGTGCAGCGGCGGCTGTCGGCACCTCCGTGCGGGCGAGCCTTGCCAATCCCGTGCCGGTTGCCGTCTGGGGCCTCATGGTCGCGAGCCTGCTCGCCATCGGCATGGCGACCCTGATGGTGGGGCTCGTGCTGATCGTTCCAATCCTGGGGCATGCGACCTGGCATTTCTATCGCCGGCTGGTGGTCTAGGACCTCAGGTGCGGGTCACGCCATAAAGGGCAATGGCGAACAGAGCCAAGGCGAGAGGTCTGATCCACCGTCCTCTCGTTTTGCCCAGTGCGGCGAGCCAGGCGCTCGCAGCCAGAGCGGCGGCCAGACAGAGTGCTGCGACGAGGTCCCGGCTGCCGTCGGTCTCGATTGCGGCGGTTTGAATGGCCGGGTCGATGTCTAAGATCCAGTCGTAGCGGCTTCCGCCGAGAAGCCAGATGCCCAGTAGCGCCAGCACGTAGAGCGCAATTGCTGCCAGACGCGACAGGTATGTCATGTCGAGGTCCCTGCGTCGAAAACAGATCGGGCGCGGCCTGGACCGCGCCCGAATTCAAGCGTATCGCGCTGCCGCGACCTATTAGCCGAAGACGCGATTGAAGATCGTGTCGACATGCTTGGTATGATAGCCAAGGTCGAATTTTTCGCGGATGTCCTCTTCCGAAAGGGCCGCGCGCACCTCTTCGTCGCCGAGCAGTTCTTCCAGGAAGTCTGCACCCTTTTCCCAGACCTTCATCGCATTGCGCTGCACGAGGCGGTAGCTGTCCTCACGCGAGACGCCGGCTTGCGTCAGCGCCAGAAGCACCCGCTGGCTCATGACCAGGCCCTTGAACTTGTTCATGTTCTTCAACATGTTCTCGGGGTAGATCACGAGCTTTTCGATGACGCCTGCCAGACGGTTGAGGGCAAAGTCGAGGGTGATCGTGGTATCAGGGCCGATGGCGCGCTCAACGCTCGAATGGCTGATGTCACGCTCGTGCCACAGGGCGACGTTTTCCATGGCCGGGACCACCGACATGCGCACGAGGCGGGCAAGGCCGGTCAGGTTTTCGGTCAGAACCGGGTTGCGCTTGTGCGGCATGGCCGACGAGCCCTTCTGGCCCGGCGAGAAGAACTCTTCCGCTTCCAGCACTTCCGTGCGCTGCATGTGGCGGATTTCGATCGCGACGTTTTCGATCGACGAGGCGATGACGCCGAGCGTGGCGAAGAACATCGCGTGACGGTCGCGCGGGATGACCTGCGTCGAGATCGGCTCCGGCACGAGGCCAAGCTTTGCGCAGACATGCTCTTCGACGCGCGGATCGATATTGGCGAAGGTGCCGACGGCGCCAGAGATCGCGCCGGTTGCCACTTCCGCACGGGCGTTGACCAGACGGTCACGGTTGCGGGCCATCTCGGCATAGAAGCGGGCAAAGGTCAGGCCCATGGTCGTCGGCTCGGCATGAATGCCGTGGCTGCGACCGATGCGGACCGTATCCTTGTGTTCGAAGGCGCGGGCCTTCAGGGCTGCCAGAACACGGTCCATGTCGGCGATCAGGATGTCGGCGGCGCGGACCAGCTGGATGTTGAGCGTCGTGTCGAGCACGTCTGATGACGTCATGCCCTGGTGGACGAAGCGGCTATCCGGGCCGATGAATTCGGCGAGATGCGTCAGGAAGGCGATGACGTCATGTTTGGTGACGGCTTCGATCTCGTCGATGCGGGCGACGTCGAATTCGGCCGGGCCACCCTTTTCCCAGATGGTGCGGGCGGATTCCTTCGGGATCACGCCGAGATCGGCGAGTGCGTCGCAGGCATGGGCCTCGATCTCGAACCAGATGCGGAACTTGGTTTCGGGGGACCAGATGGCGACCATTTCGGGCCGGGAGTAACGCGGGATCATCGGGCTTGTCTTTCGTTGGACTGGAAAATCTGGCCCCCCTTAGCAAAGTGGGGCGGCAAGCTCAACGGCTGCGGCGGGCCATGACCACGCTCACCACCATAAGCAGGGCCAGTCCGGCGGGCAGAAGGTGGCGAACGCCGAGGACGGCGAATTGGTAAAGTGCCGATGCCGTCGTGAAAATCTGCTGGTAAACCCAGATGCGTGACGGGAAGGGCGCGTGCCAGTGGGCATAGAGGGTCCGGTAGTGCAGGGCATAGACCCCGGCGGTCGCTCCGACCGTCACCAGACCAAGCAGAAGCAGCCAGGCCGCGAGAACGGTCTGTGGTGGCCGTCGATGGCTTGTCAGATGGATGAGCGGCAGCGCCAAGAACCAGCCAAGCATGCCACCCGCAGCGTAGATCAATGTCAGCGCCACGTCATGGCTGCTGGTTGCGCGACCGAAGATGTGAACGGACAGCTGGAAACTGAGCGCCATGGCGATGCTCCAGGCGATTGTCCCGCCAAGCCAGAAGCCGGTTGGCGGCACCAGACGAGCGCTGCGGCGCTCTGATCCTGATGGCGAGAGAGAGGCGCGCGTCGCGTTCAACTGTCCTGATCCCTCCCGCCGCGCTTTGCGATCTGTCAGCCGCGTCCGGATTCCGCTGCCTTGCGCAGAGTGTCGACCGTCTTGCGGTAGTCGTCAACGCCCTTGCCCTTGAAGATCGCCGAGCCTGCGACGAGGGCGTTGGCGCCGGCCCTGGCGATCTCTTCGGCATTGTCCGCCGTCACCCCACCGTCGACTTCCAGATCGATCGGCCGGTTGCCGATCAGCGCCTTGGCCTTGGCGATCTTGTCGGTCATGGCGGGAATGTATTTCTGGCCGCCGAAGCCGGGATTGACGCTCATGATCAGGATCAGGTCGAGATCGTCCATGACATGCTCAAGGACCGAAAGCGGGGTTGCCGGATTGAGCGAGACACCGGCTTTCTTGCCAAGCGACCGGATGGTCTGCAGCGAACGGTGCAGATGCGGACCGGCTTCGGCATGCACCGTGATGATGTCGCAGCCGGCATCGGCGAAGGCGGCGAGATAGGGATCGGCAGGCGCTATCATCAGGTGGCAGTCAAAGACCGCCTTGGTCCAGGGCCGCAGCGCCTTGATGATGGCAGGGCCGAAGGAGATGTTCGGCACGAAATGCCCGTCCATCACGTCGAGATGCACCCATTCGGCGCCGGCGTCTACGACATCGCGCACTTCCTCACCAAGGCGGGAGAAATCGGCGGCGAGAATGGAGGGCGAAATCAGCAGCGGGCGGGTCATTGATGGTTCCTCGCAGGGCAGGACGATTGCGGACCCGTCTTCACATCCTTCGCGTGATCTACGGGGCGATTGTTCGGCGTCCGCATAGCACCGGCCACCGTGAGCGGCAACCATGCCTTCGGTGAGAAGATGCCGCTTGATCATGGATGGCCCTTGACGATCGATGTCGCTCGCTCCATCCCTCGGACAATGCACAGCAGTCTGGGAGGACGATATGGCCAAATTCGCTGTAATCACCGGTGGCAGTTCGGGCATCGGCCGTCATTTGGTCTCGGCCTTCGTGCGCGACGGCTATGACGTCGCCTTCACCCATCTCGGCCAGGGCGATGCCGCAGCCGAGGTCGAGGCCGAAGCGGCAGCGCTCGGCGGTCGCGCGGTTGGCCGGGAATGCGAGGTGGCCAACAGCGCTGCCATCGAGGCTTTCCTCGATGAGGTCATCGGCTGGGTGGGCCAAGTGCCCGATGTTCTCGTCAACAATGCCGGCATCCAGACCTGGGCCTCGATGCTCGAGCTCTCCGAAGAGCGCTGGGATGCGGTCATCAGCACCAATCTCAAGGGTACGTTCCTCAACACCCAGCGGGTGGCGCGCCGCATGGTCGAGGCCGGCAAGGGCGGTTCGATCATCAATCTCGGTTCCGGCTGCAACAAACACGCCTTTCCAAAGCTGGTCGATTACACGGCTTCGAAGGGCGGCATCGAGCAACTGACCAAGGTGTCCGCCGTCGAGCTCGGGCCGCACCAGATCCGGGTCAACTGCGTGGCGCCCGGTGCCATTGAGACGGCCCGCACCCAGGCCGAGGCTCCCGACTATGCCAAGACCTGGGGAGACGTCACACCGCTCCGCCGTGTCGGCACGCCCGAGGATATCGCCGGTCCCATCCTGTTTCTCGCCGGTCCGCAATCGGCCTTCGTCACCGGCCAGACCATCTGGGTGGATGGCGGCGTGTTCAGCCAGGCCTTCTGGCCCTACCGGGATTGAAGCCGCTTACTGCGTCTTGTCGGGAACGGCCACGAACCTGTCACCCCGCCATTCCAGCAGGCGATATGGGTTTTCGGTCAGTTCGTGATCCTCGCCGAAGGTGATCGGGCCAAGGGCGGTCTCGAAGGTCGTGCCAACAAGAGCATCGCTTATCGGCGTTCCCATGGCTGTCGAAATGCCCCAGGCATCCGCAAGGATGGTGACGGCGGCATGGGCCGGCAGCACGTAGCCTTCCGGCGCGACCTTTGCTGTCGCCAAGTCTGCCGCGAGCGCCGGTGCCGATGGTCCCTCCGGTGTCTCGA
Organism: Rhizobium sp.; assembly: GCA_029865885.1. Lineage (GTDB taxonomy): Bacteria > Pseudomonadota > Alphaproteobacteria > Rhizobiales > Rhizobiaceae > Allorhizobium. Next base: position 16,758 of record JARXAK010000109.1, read on the forward strand.
CGAGACCAACGGCCAGGACCCCATCCTCAAGCGGAACGGGTTCGTCGGCAGCGCGCATGGCTTCGCCGCCCAGCAATGTCAGTGACAGGGCCTCCGCCTTCGCATCGCGCGCGATGATCGCGGCGTCGTTGCGGTCGCCGCCGACAAAGGCATGGGTGATGCCGGCAGTCTTGAGGCGGCGGATCAGCGTCAATTGCTGCTCCTGGCCTGGCCTGAAGGTGTCGATGAAGGCGGGTTTCAGGCCGCGTTCCTCCAGGCTGATGCGGATCGCTTCGGTCAGTTCGCGGCCCCGGATCGTGCCGTCTTCCAGAAGCGCCACAGGTTCGCCGGCCCAGTCGCTGAGGATGATGTCGGAAAGCTTTGCTGCCTCCTGGTCGCCATTCGGCGCCAGGCGGTAAAGCGGCCAGCCTTCCTTGATTGCGTCTTCCATGACGCCTTTCCAGCGGACCGACAGCGTGAAGGCGGGGATGCTCGCCTCGACAAGTCCGGGCAGGGCCTCTTTCAGGCTTTCGCTGCAGAGGAAGCCGATCGCCGCCTTGGCGCCTGCGGCGGTGATGGCATCGGCCACCGCCTTGCCACTGCCCTCGCTGCAGCTCTCGTCGATGGCGACAATGGCGATCGACAGCTTCTCGGCTGCGAGCTCTGCGCCCTGACGCACCTGGTCGCCGAGAATGGCATAGGGGCCGGTCTTGGGTGCCACGACGGCGAGTTTGAGCTCCGCCGCCGTCGTCGGGCCTGCGCCCAGCACCAGCAGAAGAGGGATCGAGAGCCAGGATGTCAGAGGTCGGCTTTGGGTCATGGCGCGATCCTAGCCGAAAGCGCAGGCGATTGGAAATGCTGGCTTTCCTCCCTCTGGCCAGGGCCGTGACCGAAATCGTCATGGCGTTGTGGAAAAGATAGGACCTGCGGCCCATATTGCGGTGTCGTGAGGGGAAGATTGCCAGGGGAGACGTCGGTTTGAGCATGCAAGGTCTGGATCCGGTCGTCTATCGCGAGGCCATGAGCCGTTATGCAGGGCATGTGCAGATCGTGACGACGGAGCATCAAGGCGTGCGACGGGGTGTGACAATCACCGCCGCCTGTTCCGTTTCCGATAGCCCGCCCATGGTGCTTGCCTGCCTCAACAACAGCAATCCGAGCAATGCGGTCTTCTTCGAAAGCGGACATTTTGCGCTGAACACGCTCGGATCCCATCATCAGGATCTTGCCAATGCCTTTGCCGGCTTCGGCAAACTTTCCCCGGAGGACCGCTTTGCGCTCGCCGAATGGCAAGTGATGGCCACGGGATCGCCAGTGCTGACCGATGCGATCACCGCCTTTGATTGCGTCGTTGCCGACCAGAAAGTGACCAAGACGCACACCGTTCTCTTCGGCGAGGTGAAGGCGGTACATTTCGCCTCGCGCGAGCCCTCGCTCATCTATCTGGACCGGGGCTACCGCACGCTATAAGCTTCCTTCGAACACGGGAGGAGACATGGCAGAGACCTCGAACAAGGCGCTGCCGGAGACGATCGATGGCATCATCGATCTGCTTGCGGCTGAGGATTATCTGGCCGGCAGGCCGCTCGCGACCGTGCTGTTTTTGGCGCTGAAGATGAAGCGCCCGCTCTTTCTTGAAGGCGAGGCGGGGGTCGGCAAGACCGAAGTCGCCAAGGTTCTGGCCAAAGCCCTCGACCGGCCGCTGATCCGCCTGCAATGTTACGAAGGCCTCGACGTCGCCTCCGCAGTCTATGAATGGAACTATCCGGCGCAGATGCTGGAGATCCGCATGGCTGAAGCCTCGGGTGCCTCGGATCGCTCCAAGCTCGAACACGATATCTTCTCCGAACGCTATCTGATCCGCCGCCCGGTTCTCCAGGCCCTGCAGGGCGAGCCCGACCGCGCGCCGGTCTTTCTGATCGATGAACTCGACCGTACCGATGAAGCCTTCGAGGCCTTCCTCTTGGAAGTGCTCTCGGATTTCCAGGTCACGATCCCGGAATTCGGGACGGTCAAGGCCGCCGAGCCGCCTGTTGTCATCGTGACGTCGAACCGCACCCGCGAGGTGCATGACGCGCTGAAGCGCCGCTGCCTTTATCATTGGGTGGATTACCCGGCCGCTGCCGATGAGCTCGCCATCATCAGGCGCAAGGTGAAGGGCTGCAACGAACAGCTCTCCCGGCAGGTCGTCGCCTATGTGCAGAAGCTCCGCACCATCGACCTGTTCAAGAACCCCGGCATTGCCGAAACCATCGACTGGGCGACGGCGCTTACCGAGCTTGACCGGCTGGCGCTCGATCCCGAGACGATCGCCGACACGCTGGGCACGCTCTTGAAATACCAGGAGGACATTGCCCGCATTCAGGGCAGCGAAGGCGACAAGCTGCTCTCCGAGGTCAAGGCCGAACTGCTGGCGAAGGCCGGCTGAGATGGAAAGTTCAGGGCCGCATTCCGCCAGTGGACGCGACGGCATTGTGGTGCCGCCGCCGGTGAAAGGTGACGGACGGCTCGCCGACAACATCGTGCATTTCGCCCGCGTTTTGCGAAAGGCCGGCTTGAAACCCGGGCCCGGTGCCGTGATCGACGCCATCGAAGCGATCGATGCAATCGGCATCGGCTCGCGGATCGAGTTTCACGCGGCGCTGTCGGCGATCTTCGTCAAGCGGCATGAAGACCAGCCGGTTTTCGATGAGGCCTTTTCGATTTTCTGGCGCTCGCGGGATCTGGTCGGCAAGATGATCGCGCTGATGTCGCCGGTGGCGGCGATCGGCGAACGGCAGAAGCCGAAGGCGGGCGGTGCGCGCGTCAGCGACGCGTTGTTTGCCGAGAAGAACCGGGAAGCCAAGCCTCGCGACGAACCGGATGTCGAGATCGATGCCCGGCTCACGGTTTCGGGCCAGGAGGTGTTTCGCCGGCTTGATTTCGGCCAGATGACAACAAGCGAGTTGAAAGAGGCGCGCCGCGCCATCGAGCGCCTCGCCATGCCGCTCGATCTCGTTCAGACGCGGCGCTACAGGGCTTCACCCAAGGGGCGTCTCATCGATCCGCGCGCCACCATGCGCCAGTCATTGCGAACCGGCGGCGACCTGATGCTGCCGAAGTTTCGCGAGCGCCGGCAACAGCCGCCACCACTCGTCATCCTTGCGGATATCTCGGGTTCGATGAGCCAGTATACCCGCATATTCCTCCATTTCCTGCATGTGCTGACCGAACGCCGCCGCCGGGTGCACACTTTCCTGTTTGGCACGCGGCTCACCAATGTGACGCGCCAGCTTCGCCACCGCGATCCCGATGAGGCGATCGCCCAATGCACCGACGCCGTCGCTGACTGGTCCGGCGGCACGCGGATCGGCGAGACGCTGAGGCTCTTCAACCGCCATTGGGGGCGGCGTGTGCTGGGGCAGGGTGCGGTGGTGCTGCTGATCACCGACGGGCTGGAGCGGGACGAGGTCGATCTTCTGTCACGCGAGACGGACCGTCTGCATCGTTCCTGCCGTCGGCTGGTCTGGCTCAATCCGCTGCTGCGCTTCGCCGGTTTTGAGGCGCGTGCGCGGGGTGTGCGGGCCATGCTGCTGCATGTTGACGAGTTGCGCTCGGTTCACAATCTGGAAGCCCTGTCGGATCTGGTGCTATCTCTCTCCGGCGCGCCGGATCGGGATTGTGATCCGCGTCGCTATCTCGGGTCTCAAAGGAACCTGTCATGAACACAGAGAATGTGCTGCGCGACCCGCTCGCGATTGCCGAGGCCTGGCACGCCGAGGGCCGGTCGGTGGCGATCGCCACCGTCATCGAAACCTGGGGCTCGGCACCGCGTTCGGTGGGCAGCCATCTGGTGATCGACGGCGAGGGTAATTTCGAGGGGTCGGTGTCCGGCGGCTGTGTCGAGGGTGCTGTGATCACCGAAGCGCTTGATGTGATCGAAAGCGGCAAGGCAAAGATGCTCGAATTCGGCGTTGCCGACGAGACCGCCTGGCGGGTAGGCCTCTCCTGTGGTGGTCGCATCCGCGTCCATGTCGAAAGGCTCGGCTGATGGATGTTGCAACGCTTGCGGCGCTGAATGCGGCGAAACGGGATCGGCGCGGCGCCGTGCTGGTGAGTGACTTGGCTTCCGGTACATCCCGGCTCGTCACCGAAGATGCGGTGTCAGCGGATGCACTCGGTGACGAAATCCGGGCGCGGCTTCTTTCCGGCAAGTCTGGCACCGCCGACGTCGACGGCAAGAGCCTGTTCCTCAACGTGCATCTGCCACCACCGAGGATCGTGGTGATCGGGGCCGTCCACATCAGCCAGGCACTGGCGCCGATGGCAGCGCTTGCAGGTTTTTCTGTCACCATCATCGATCCCCGCACGGCCTTTGCCACACCGGAGCGTTTTGCCGGCATTGATCTCCGCGCAGACTGGCCGGACGATGTCTTTTCCACGGATCCGCTCGACCGCTATAGCGCCCTGGTCGCCGTCACTCATGATCCGAAGATCGACGATCCCGGCCTGATCGCTGGGCTGCAGGCGGGCTGCTTCTATGTGGGTGCGCTCGGATCGCGCAAAACGCATGCGAAGCGTGTCGAGCGTCTTTTATCTCTCGGCTTCGATCAACCTGTCATCGACAGCATCCGTGCGCCGATCGGCCTCAATATCGGGGCGGCCACACCCGCCGAGATCGCGGTCGCGATCCTCGCCGAAATCATCCAGTCGCTGCGCCACCGCAGCCTGTCTGCCGTCGCCGCATCTGCCGAGGCCGCGTCGTGAAGTTCGGTCCTGTCAAAACCGAGGAGGCGGAGGGTGCGATCCTCGCCCATTCCCAGCCGCTTGCCTCCGGCAAGCTGCCGAAGGGCCACCTGCTGCAGCAGGCCGATATTACCCGCCTTGCGGAGGCCGGCATAACGACGGTGATTGCCTGCCGGCTTGAGCCGGGCGATCTCGCCGAAGACGAAGCCGCCGACATCCTGTCCTCGGCGATTGCGCTGCAGGGGCTCTCCCGCAGTCCGGCCTCGACCGGCCGGGTGAATTTCTATGCCACGGAGAATGGGCTCTTCCTCGCCAACAAGACGCTGGTGGACCGCTTCAATGGCGTTAATCCCGCCATCACGCTCGCCTGTCTCGCGGATCGCCGCGACGTGCGGGTGGGCGATCTGGTCGCGACGATCAAGATCATTCCGCTCGCGGTTTCCGGGGCCAGCATCGAGACGGCCGCTGCAATCCTGAGAGAGGGTGCCGCCTTCCAGGTGGCCGCTTATCTTGCGCACCGCGTTCATCTCATCGCCACGCAATTGCCGTCGCTGAAATCCTCGGTCATGGACAAGACGGCAAGGGTGCTTGAGGCGCGTCTGGCGTCGTCGCAGAGCCACATCTTCTCGGAAGACCGGGTGGCGCATCGGGCGGAGGCTGTTGCCGAGGCCATCAAGGCGGCACTCGCCGAACCCAAAGGGGAAGCCGGTCAGCCGTCACTCGTCATCGTCTTCGGTGCGTCTGCGGTGGCCGATGCCGATGACGTCATCCCGTCGGCCATCCGCCTTGCCGGTGGCGTGGTCGATCAGGTCGGGCTTCCCGTCGATCCCGGCAATCTGCTCGTCCTCGGTCATGTCGGTGCCATCCAGGTCATCGGTGCGCCGGGCTGTGCGCGCTCGCCGAAGGAAAACGGCTTCGACTGGGTGCTGAACCGCATCCTTGCCGGTCATCCGCCCGAACGGGCCGAGATGACGGGCTGGGGCGTCGGCGGTCTGCTGATGGAGATCCCGAGCCGTCCGCTGCCGCGTCTGGCTGCGACGGCGGATGCCGATCCGGCCGCACTCGGCCTTGTGGTACTTGCTGCCGGTCGGGCCAGCCGCATGGGCGAGGACGGACGCCACAAGCTGCTGGCGGAATTCGAGAGCGAGCCGCTTGTCCGGCGCTCGGTGCGTCAGGCGCTGGAGGCTGATATCGGCCCCGTCACCGTCATCACCGGCCATCGCAGCGCCGAGGTCGCGGCGGCGCTAGCCGGGCTCGGGGCCGAGCTGGTGGAAAACCCGGACTTTGCCTCCGGCATGGCGAGTTCCCTGAAGACGGGACTGACCGCCGTCGAAATGAAGGGGCTTCCGGGCCTGATGGTCCTGCTCGCCGATATGCCGAATGTGTCCTCTGCCGATATCGTGGCGCTCGCCCGCGCCTATGCCAAATCGGGCGGCAAAGCGATCGTGCGTGCCGTCTCGGACGGCCAGCGCGGCAATCCGGTCATTCTGCCAGCAGCGACCTTCGAGGCGTTGAAGACATTGGAGGGCGACATTGGCGCCAGGCCCGTGATCGAAAGCGCTGGCCTTGCGGTGATCGATGTCGAAATTGGCCCTGCCGCGCGTCTTGATGTCGATACGCCCGAGGCTATCCTCGCGGCCGGCGGGATCTTGCGGGGCTGATGATGGACAATGCGGCGATCGAGGATCTGTTCGAGGCGGTCGGGCCTGTGGCCATCCGCCGGATGTTCGGCGGCAAGGGCATCTATGCGCGCGGGATCATCTTTGCGCTCGAGCTGCGCGGCGAACTCATGCTGAAGGGCGATGACGAGAGTGCGCCCATCCTGGAAGAGGCAGGCGCCCGGCGCTGGCACTATGAGGGCAAGAGCGGCAAGCCCGTCGCCATGCCCTACTGGACGATCCCCGACGAGGCGCTCGATGATCCCGACATGATGGCGAAATGGGCGCGGATCGCGCTTGATGCGGCTCTGCGTGTCACGGATCGTGAGGCCGCTCAGCGCAGATAGGTCAGAACCGTCCGGGTGAAGACCGACAGCGGCTGCGGCAGATCGTCGAGCTCGTACCAGCCGATCTCGGAGAGCTTGTCGGGCTCGGTCAGCTGCGGCTCGCCGGTCGTGTCGTCGGTGACATAGAGCAGCGAGACCCAATGCTGGCGATCCGCCTCGATCCGCTGCTCGGTCACGCCCAGATAGCGAATGGTGCCGATCGAAAGTCCGGTTTCCTCTTCGGCCTCTCGGCGCGCGGCAAGCTCTGCCGGCTCCATATGGTCGACCTTGCCGCCAACGATGTTCCAATGACCGGCTTCAGGTGCCTTCATGCGCCTGCACAAAAGCAGTTTGCCATCCCGAAGGATGGCAAGACCGACCCCGAGACCGGGGAAATCAAGGCCGGGCTGACCCACGGGGATCAGGCCTTGGCGGCAGCAACGATCAGCATGAAGGCCGGGATGTCGTCACCGAAGCCGACAGGCGTCGGGCCGTCGTCATGGTCGTGATGACGGTTGCGGCGGCGATCGCGGTTGTCGTCATTGGCAGGCGAGGGATTGTTGCGGTTGTTGCGCGGGTTCTGGTCGCGACGCTTGTCCGCTCTGCGTTCCGTTGCCACCGCTTCCACTTTGACCGCTTCCATCACTTGCTGTTCCTCTGCCGGTTTGACTGGTTCGACGCGAGCCTCGGAGGGCTTTACATACTCGCTGCGCGTATCGGATTTATGACCGCCGCGCCGCTCGCGACCCTTGTCGCGACCGCGTTTTCCACGGCTTTCATCATGGCTCTCCGCCGGCGCCGGAAGCGCCGTCAGGTCGCCATCAAGCCATTCGATCTTCTGGTCGATCAGCTTTTCGATGGCATCGAGGAATTTGGTGTCGCTGCGCGTCACCAGGGTAAAGGCTGCACCCGAGCGTCCGGCACGGCCGGTACGGCCAATGCGGTGGACATAGTCTTCTGCATGGATCGGAACGTCGAAATTGAAGACGTGGCTGACATCGGGAATGTCGAGGCCGCGGGCCGCGACGTCGGAGGCGACGAGCAGCGTGATCGCATTGGCCTTGAAATTGGCCAGCATGGTCGTGCGCGAGCGCTGGTCCATGTCACCATGCAGGGCGCCGACGGAGAAGCCGTGGCGGTCGAGCGAGCGGAACAGGTCGGCGACGTCCTTCTTGCGGTTGCAGAAGATGATCGCGTTCTTCAGGTCGTCCTGGGCGCGGATCAGGTCACGCAGCGTCGAGCGCTTTTCGTAGTCCTTGTTGTGGCAGGCCACCAGGCGCTGGGTCACGGTCTTGGCCGTCGAGGACGGCGGGGCGACTTCGATGCGCTCGGGGTTCTGCAGGAACTGGTCGGCCAGCTTCTGGATCTCCGGTGGCATGGTCGCCGAGAAGAACAGGGTCTGGCGGGTAAACGGGATCATCTTGGCGATGCGCTCGATGTCCGGGATGAAACCCATGTCGAGCATGCGGTCGGCTTCGTCGATGACGAAGACTTCGACGCCGGTCATCAAAAGCTTGCCGCGTTCGCAATGGTCAAGCAGGCGACCGGGCGTGCAGATCAGAACGTCTGCGCCGCGCTCGAGCTTGCGGTCCTGCTCATCGAAGGACACGCCGCCGATCAGCAGCGCCACGTTCAGCTTGTGATTCTTGCCGTATTTCTCGAAATTTTCGGCGACCTGGGCGGCCAATTCGCGGGTCGGCTCAAGGATGAGCGTGCGCGGCATGCGGGCGCGGGCGCGGCCCTTTTCCAGAAGCGTCAACATCGGGAGAACAAAGGATGCAGTCTTGCCGGTGCCAGTCTGCGCGATGCCGAGAATGTCCCGCCGCTGCAGGGCCGGCGGAATTGCGCCTGCCTGGATCGGAGTGGGAATGGTGTAGCCGGCGTCGGTGACGGCAGAAAGGACTTTTTGGCTCAGGCCAAGGTCAGCAAAAGTGGTCAAAGGGAAGTAGTTTCCGTTCCTGTTCTCGCGAACATCGCTCAAAAGCCCGTAAGATCGGGCGCCAATGGTTGCGGCGAATAGAAGGAAACTGCCGGAAAGTCAAGGAAACTGCCGGATTTAACCCTACAAAGGCTTAATCATCACGATTAATTGGAGCGGGTTGTCCAAACGATCTGCAAACCGGCAAGGCCGAGCGCCGAACCTGCGATCCGATTCGTTCGGCGGATGACCGCCGGAGACCGCATCAGGGCGCGTGCCCGCCCGGCGATATAGACATGACCTCCGACGACGACGGCCTCCACCAGGATGATCACGCCGGCCAGGGCGGCATAGTCGTTCCAGCCGAAGGTCGAGCCGACGAAGCCCGGCAGCAGAGCAAGGTAGAACAGCGGCATCTTGGGATTGCCGAGGTTGAGAGCAATTGCGGTCGCGAAGACCTTTGCCAGGTCCCTCTTGCTTTCGTGGCCCGTGACATCGGGCACCACAGGCTCGTCTGTCCACAAACGATAGGCTATGTAGATCAGATAGACCGCGCCTGCATAGCGGATTACCGTCATTACGAGACCCATTTCTTGAGCGATCATCGACAGACCGAAGGCTGCAAGGCCGAGATAAAGCAGGATGCCGCAAAGCGTGCCCAGCCCATAGACGATGCCGGATGCGGCGCCATGCGAGACGGTTCGTGCAACGATCGTCATATTGTCAGGGCCGGGGCTCGCCGCGAAGACGAAGAAGGCAAGGGCGAAGGCAAGCAGGGCAGATGCGTCCATCGAAGCGGTCTCCGGTTGCAACCAGTTTCTCTGCCGCCAGCATTGCTGTCAATTGATCAGCGGGGTCAGCTTCATGCCGGCATTGAGGAAGCGCATGGGGTCGACAGGGTCGCCGTTGCGACGGACCTCGTAGTGCAGATGCGGCCCCGTCGAGCGACCCGTCGAGCCTGAAAGGCCGAGGACCTGGCCGGGTTCGATCTCGTCGCCTTCGCTGACCAGGATGCGGGACATATGACCGTAACGCGTCGTGAGGCCGAGGCCGTGGTCGATTTCGACCATGTTGCCATAGCCACCGGAAAAGCCTGCGGTCACCACCTTGCCCGCGCCTGTCGAGCGGATTTCCGTGCCTGTTGGCGCGCGAAAATCAATGCCGGCATGCATGGCGAGCCCGCCGAAGAAAGGATCCGGGCGATTGCCGAATCGGCTGGTGATTTCGTGGCCGGGGGCGGGGTTGGCAAAGGGAAGGCGCTTGGCTGTGTCGCGGACCGTTTCCAGTCGTGTCAGTGCGGCGTCGAGAGCGTTGAGCGAGGCGTTGAAGTTGCGGTCTGACTGCGGCGCCAGATAGGGGCCACCGATCGCATCGGCCACCGGCAGCGATGCCTGCTCATCGATCGGGACGCCCTGACGCTTCAGGATCGCCGCGATCTCGTCGGCCGTCTGCGAGGCGCCGCTCGCCAGCTCCTCGATGCGCTGCAGCTGTTCGGCCTCGATTTCCTTGAGGGAGAGGGTCATGTGAGAGAAGAGCCGGTCGGCCCTGTCGGCAACGTTCTCGCCGTTCATCGGCACATAGCCGAGGGCAAGCGCCGGTTTTGCCGCCGGCTGCGCCGCAGCGGAAGACCTGTTTTCACCGAGCAAGGCTGCAAAGGCCTGCGTGCCGGTGGAGAGAGCTGCCTGGTCCTTGCCATCGACAACGGGTTTGTTGGCGGGCACCGGTCCATCGCTCGGCAGGCTGTCAGGAGATTGTCCGCCCTGCAGCAGTTCGCCGATCCGGCCATGCCGCGAGCTGAGCGCCATCTGCTGTTCCAGCAGTTTTTCAACCTTATCCTCGACCATCTGCTGATCGAGCAACTGGCGGGAGGTGACACGGTCGACCTGGGCGCGCAGGGCCGCGATCCGGTCTTCATATTCATGCTGCATGCGGGCCTGCCGCGCCATCGTTGCGCCGATCAGGTTGTCGCGCAGGACCAGATAGGTTGTTGCCCCGAGATAGCCGATGGCCATCATGCCGAGAAAGCAGACGCTCAGCGCCACCATCCAGGGACGGATCGTCATATGGCGGATCTGGTCGCCGCTCGCCAGGATGACGATGTGCTGCTTCTTGCGCTTTCCGAAGACCTGGCCGTTCGAACCCGTCGTCACGCTGACCCCCAATCATGCCGGACGGATCGCTGTCACGCGTCTGCCCGATGCGGCGAGTCGCCTGTCCGATCCGCCTTTAGCAATTACGCATAATTAGGGTTAATGAACCGTTAGGCGTTTGGAATTGCGTGTCAAACGGACGAGTTGTTCTTGGACGACAGCGACCGGTAGAAGGACGGCGTGAGCCCTGCCTCGGCGCGGGCGACATCGTTGAAGGGCGCCTTCAATTGGCCACGAAAATTGGCGCGCACCAGCTCCTGGAATGCCTTGGCCGGATCGCGCTTCTCGCGGGCGCAGAGGAAGCGGAACCATTTGGCTCCGACCGCCACATGGCCCTTCTCATCTTCGTAGATGACCTTCAGCACATCGGCGCTCTCGATGTCGCCCGTCTCGCGCATCTTGTCTTGCAGCGAAGGGGTTACGTCGAGACCGCGGGCTTCGAGAATGAGGGGCACCACGGCGAGGCGGGCGGTCAGGTCGTTCTTCGTCGAATGGGCCGCCTGCCAGAGCCCGTCATGGGCGGGCATGTCGCCATAGTCGGCGCCGAGCACCCGCAGCCGGTCCCGTACCAGCCTGAAATGCTTGGCTTCCTCATAGGCCACCTTCATCCAGCCGTCGAAGAAGGAATTTGGCACCGGCTCGGCTGCGAAGCGGGCGACGATGTCGAGGGCGAGGTCGACGGCGTTGAGTTCGATATGGGCGAGCGCATGCAGCAGTGCGATTCGGCCGGGCAGCGTGTGCAGCGAGCGCTTTCCGACCGCCTTGGGTGGCACCAGTTCCGGCTTGTCCGGTCGGCCGGGCCGATCGGGGAGCTGCGGATCGAGCGGCGAGCGCAAAGACAGGCGCCGCTCCTGCCAGCGGATCGCTGCGGTTTGAGCGAGCGCCGTCTTCTCGTCGAGGTCGGCGCTCAGGATTGCGAGGGTGGCAGCGCCGCGAAGGGAATGGAATGCCGTCTCGGGCTGCGTCCTCTCCAGCATGTCAAAGGGCCTGCGCGGCCTTCAACACGGCCTCTGCATGGCCGGGGACCTTCACCTTGCGCCAGACGTCGGCAATCTTGCCGGACTTGTCGATCAGGAAGGTCGAGCGCTCCACACCCATATAGGTCTTGCCGTACATGCTCTTTTCTCTCCAGACGCCGTAGGCTTCGAGCGCCTTGTGCTCCTCGTCGGCGGCGAGCACGACAGAGAGGTTGTGCTTGGCGGCGAATTTGTCGTGGCTCTTCACCGAATCAGGGGATACGCCGATGACGGTCGCGCCCAGCTTTTCGAACTCGGCGGTCAGGCCTGAGAAGTCGACGGCTTCGGCGGTGCAGCCGCTGGTGTCGTCCTTGGGATAGAAATAGAGAATCACCGGTTTTCCGGCAAAATCGGAGAGTGAAACGGTGCCGCCGCCGTTGCGGGGCAGGGAGAAATCTGGGGCCATTTCCCCGGCAGTCAAATCCGTCATGGGATAACCTTTCTTTTGCCCGTTTTGTGGGTGATTGTGGGCGACATCGATATATAGTCCGCTCCGCAGTCGTCCAGAGCGACTTGTTAGCGGCATCGATCGACGGAGACAATCACCAGGACATGACGGAGATCCGGGGCGAAAAGCTACGGTTTCGCAAGCGCGATATCATACCGCTGCATGCTCTTCCGTCTGCTCAGGCCGAGGATCCCCTGATCGTGCATTGCCCGCCGCCGAAGCGCTCGCTGTTGCGGCGCTTTATGCGCGTGCTGGCCGGCTTTGCCGGTCTCTGGCTCGTGGTGTTCTTTACCATCTATGCTGTCGTCGAAAGCGGCACGCTTGACGCAGCCCTGGCGCAACGCGCGCAGAGCGTTCTCAACAATGCGCTCGGGCCGCAGTTCACCGCCGAGATCGGCGGCACCGAAGTCCGCTTTTCCGAGGGCATGGAACTGACCGTCGAAGCGCGCGATGTCGCGCTGCACGAACAGGCTGGCGGCCAGCAGGTGGCGCTCACCCATTCCGTGCGTTTCATCCTCGAACCGCTCGCGCTGCTTGGCGGACGCTTCTCGATTCGCGAGGTGGTGAGCGAAGGCATCAATCTTGATGCAACGGTTTTGCCCAAGGGCAAGCCGATCGATCTCACCGATTGGCGCGTCGATCAGGTGCCGGCGCGGCTTGCCGATGCTTTTGCAGAACTCGACCGGATGCAGGGCATGATTGCGCGTGGCGGCCTCGATCGGATGCGGCTCGCCGGGCTGGAGATCGCGTCCACGAGTTCCAGCGGACGGCCGCTCACCATGTCGATCGATGACATCGTACTGGAGCGCGGTGACGACGATTCGCTGTCGATCTTCGGTGCCGTTTCGGTCAACGGACAACAGACCGAGCTCACCGCGCTCACCACCAATGTCGAGGGGCGCGCCACATCTCTCACCATGCGCGTCGCCGATGTTCGGGTGACACCGTTCCTGCTGCGGCGCTCCAGTGCCGGAGAGGCACGGCAGGGCATAGACGGGTCTGCGGAACTCCTGCTTAATGCGCGCCGGGCCGATGGCGGGCAGGCGCCTTCGATGTCGCTTGGCATCAATATGCGCAATGCCGCCTTCTATTCCGACGGTCAGCGCCAGGATCTGACGGATGCGCGCCTCAACCTGTCCTATGATTTCGGCAAGGATACGATCGAGCTTGGCGAGTCGACTGCCCGCTTCGGAGAGACTGTGTTTCCTCTGTCTGGAGGGGTGATCGATCTCGACCGGCTCCCCGAGGGCCGCAATTTCGGCAAGGGTTTCGGCATCGATCTCGTGGTTACCGATGGTCGGGCAAGCGTGCCGAGCGCCGGCGAGGCGCCGTTCCCGTTTTTTCTGAAAGGCTATGGTCGCTATCTCGTCGATGAGAGCCTGCTGCAGCTCGACACTCTCGATGTCTCCACGCCCACAGGCAATATGAGCGGCAAGCTGCAGATCCGCTTCGGCGGCACCGGTCCGGAGATCCGTTTCAACGCGGCCTTCCAAAACATGCGCACGACCGTGGTCAAACAGCTCTGGCCCTATTGGATCGCGTCCAAGCCACGGCAATGGGTGCTCGAAAACATCTTCGGGGGTATCATCCCCAAGGGCACGATCGACGTGTTCATTCCGCAAAACCGGCTGTCGATCGATCCCAAGCCGGTGCGGTTGAATGGCGACGAGTTGAAGATCGGCTTCGATCTGGAAGATGCGCGGCTCAATCTGACGGGTGATTTGCCACCGCTTCGCGATGTCTATGGTCGTCTCGACATGGTGGGCGAGCGGGTCGATGTCGATATCCGCTCGGCAGGGTCCTTCTTCCCGTCCGGTCGCATGGTCAAGCTGGAGCGTGGCCGTTTTGTCCTTCAGGACGTCTATGAGAAACCGCTGATGGCGGATCTGGATCTGGAGGTCAGCGGGGCGGCCGATGCCGTGGCGGAACTGGTATCCTTCAAGCCGATCGAGGCGCTGAAGGTCGTCGATCTCCAGCCATCCGACTTATCCGGCGCTGTGCGCGGCCGTGCGAAGATCAGGGTCGGCCTGGTGCCGGATCAGCGACCGCCCCAACCCAGCTGGAACGCCGACGTCGCCCTTGAGGATGTGGATGTCGCAAAGCCCTTCGATGGACGGCAGATTTCCGATGTCACCGGAACGCTCTTGGTCGATTCCGACAAGGCCAAACTCGAGGCGGTGGCGAAGATCGACGATGTGCCGATGGAAATCAGCCTGACCGAGCCTGTCCGGCGTGGCGCGGGTGAGGTTGCCCGCGAACGGATCGTCAAGGCGACGCTTGATGATGCGATGCGCGAAAAGCTTGCGCCCGGTCTCGGTGACATCGTCGACGGTCCGCTGCAGGTCGAAATACGTCGCCTCGATGAAAACCGGCAGGAAGTCTCCGTAGACCTTCGCTCCGCCACATTGACCATTCCCTGGGTTGGATGGTCGAAGGGGCAGGGCATCGGCGCGACCGCGAAATTCGAGCTGTCGAAGGATGACAAGCTGTCGCGCATCCAGAAATTCACCCTCGACGGGGACGGCTTCGGAGCCTCGGGCGAGATGTCCGTCGATGACAAAGGCCTCGTTGCCGCCAATCTGTCTCGCGTGCGCTTGTCGCCAGAGGACGAAGTGGCGCTCACGGTGCGTCTGAGCAAGGGCGCCTATTCCGTGGTTGCTAATGGTGCGGCCTTCGATGCGCGGTCGCTGCTCTCGACGATCCAGAAGCCATCGGCGGAAGGGGACACGACCAAAGCCGCTCGCACCTCTCTCCGGATCGAAGGACGGTTCGACCGGGTCCTCGGCTTTGGCGGCGAGCAGCTCTCCGGCGTGTCGATCATCTATGGGGCCAGCAAGGGCCGGGTGGCCGCCGTCGATTTTTCCGGCGTGACCGGCAGCGGCCAGGCGCTGGTCGCCAAACTGCGCCAGCCCGAGGGGCTGCGTGAACTGTCCGTCACCACCAGCGATGCCGGCGCCGTGCTGCGCTTTCTCGACGCCTACAAGCGCCTCGGCGGTGGCCTCGCCAATCTCAGGCTGACCGAGACGCGCGACGGGGCCTGGAGCGGCAATCTCGATCTGCGCAATTTCCAGGTGGAGAACGAAGAACGGCTGCAGACAATCGTTTCGACGCCGACCGGTGCCGATGGACGCAGTCTCAACAATGCCGTTCGCAGCGACATCGATGTGAGCTCCGCCCGCTTCCAGCGCGCCTTTGCCCGTCTGGCTTTCGTTGGCGGCACGCTCAGCGTCGAAAATGGCATCGTGCGCGGAGAGCAGATCGGCGCGACCTTCCAGGGCATCGTCCGTGACCAGACCGGTCGCATCGACCTGACGGGCACCTTCATGCCGGCCTATGGGCTGAACCGTCTGTTCGGCGAACTGCCTGTTATCGGCGCGATCCTCGGCAATGGACGCGATCGCGGTCTGCTCGGGATCACCTTCAAGCTGACCGGTGCGACCGCGAAGCCCAATCTGGTGATCAATCCGCTGTCGATCATCGCGCCGGGCGTCTTCCGCCAGATCTTCGAATTCCGCTGAGCAACAGCTCCGTCAGTCGCGCTCGATCATCACCACCGGCAAGGCCAGACGCCTGGCGGCGATGATCTTGGCATAACCCGCCGGTCCGCCCGAGTTGCGGCAGACAAGATGGGTCACGCCGTGGGCGGTCAGCAGGTCGGCTTCCCGGTCGGGATCGCTCGAAGGCTTGCCGAGAACCAGGAGGTGGTCGGCAAAGGCGAGGGGCGCTTCCGGCGGATCGACCATCCGGATGATGAAGCGGCAATCGGACCGGCTGATAAAGACGTCGAGATATTGCCGTCCCAGCGCGAGGAAGGCATTTGCGCCCGATGGCAAGGTGGCAGCTGCCGCTTCAAGGGATGGCACCGATTTCCAGCGGTCGCCGGGCTGCTTTTGCCACCTTGGCCTCAGCCTTTGTTCGAGCGGCACGCCTGTGAGTGCTGCAGCCTTGATGGCGTTTTCGCTGATGCGGCGGGCAAAGGGATGCGTGGCGTCGATCATCCGGTCGAAACCTTCTTCCCGCAGATAGGCCGCCAATCCCTCCGCACCGCCGAAGCCACCAATCCGCACGGTGCCCTGTGGCAACACGGGATCGATTGTGCGACCGGCGAGCGACGTCGTGACCTCATGACCGTCCGCGATCAATTCACCGGCCAGCGCGCGGGCTTCTGCCGTGCCGCCGAGGATCAGGATCTTGCCGGTCGTTCCGCCTTGCTCAGATCGCATGGGCGATGATCGTCCCCTTGCGATCGATGACGATGATATCCACCGTCACCCCGCTGTTACGCAGCACGCTCTCCGCCGTCTGTTTCGCCGTCGCGGCGACAGACGCTGCCACGTCTATCCCACCTTTCGACATGATTTCAAGAACTTCGAGTGCCGTGTTGGCGTTTTCGACGGCCAGACGTTGCGTTTGCGTTAAAGCTTGACTGCAAGGCATTGACAGAAAAAATCTATTATCGATCTGACTCCGGGACGAATGCAGGTCCAGCGCCCCTTGCGCGAGCTTCGACATCTTGGCGAAACCACCGGCAATCGTCAGGCGCGGTACCGGATGCGCGCGCAGATATTTCATCAATCCGCCGGCAAAGTCGCCCATGTCGATCATCGCGCCGTCCGGCAGCCCGTGAAAGTCCTGGGCTGCCTTTTCCGATGTCGATCCGGTGGCGCCGATGAGATGCGCCAGCCCCTCGGCCCGGGCCACGTCGATGCCACGGTGAATGGAATGGATCCAGGCCGCACAGGAAAAGGGGTGCACGACCCCGGTGGTTCCGAGAATCGAGATGCCGCCGAGAATGCCCAATCTGGGATTCCAGGTGCTCTTGGCAATCGTCTCTCCGTCCGGCACGGAGATCCTGATTTCGAGATCCGCACTGACGCCATGCTCTGCCGACAGGGATTCGATCTCGGCCGTCATCATGGCGCGCGGCACCGGATTGATCGCCGCTTCGCCAACCGCGATCGGCAGGCCGGCCTTCGTGACTGTACCGACGCCGTCGCCGGCCACAAAGCGGATGCCGCTTCCGGAGGCTAGGCGGGTCACGGTCGCGATTACGGTAGCTCCATGGGTCACATCCGGATCATCGCCCGCATCCTTGACGATGCCTGCAAAGGCGCTGCTGCCTTCGAAGCCTTCGCGGGCAAGCGCGAAGGCGGGCGTTTCGCCCTTAGGCAGCGTGATCGAGACTGGATCGGGGAAGCGTCCGGTCAAAAGCGCCGTATAGGCAGCCTTGGTCGCCGCCGTCGCACAGGCGCCGGTGGTCCAGCCGGTGCGCAGGGGCGCGCC
>JARXAK010000154.1 GCA_029865885.1 Rhizobium sp.
ACAGCGTGCTCGCCCGCACCGAGGCCCAGCCGGTGCTGGAGCGTCTGGTGCGTGTCATGCGCAAGCTGAACGGCGAGATCGCCTTCGAGCTCGAGATCGCCCCGGATCTGACCTTTGCGATGGAACAGCAGGATGTCGAGGAGGTGATCGGCAACCTTCTGGAAAATGCCTCGCGCTTTGCCCGCACCAAGGTGGTGACCCGGGTCGTGATGACGACACGCGACGACGACGTGACCGACGGACGGCGCGGCTGGATCGAGGTGGTGGTCGAGGACGACGGACCGGGTCTTGCACCCGAGCAGATCGGCGAGGCGCTGAAACGCGGCCGACGGCTCGACGAGAGCAAGCCGGGAACCGGTCTTGGTCTGTCGATCGTCAAGGAGATTTCCGGAGAATATCAGGGCTCATTCGGCCTGTCGCGCGCCAGGATCGGTGGCCTTCGCGCACAGTTGATCCTACCGGCTGTGACGAAGGACACTGCGTGATTGATTTTCCTGTGAAATTACATAGGTGTATAAGACGGCCTCAGGCCGGCTTGTGGCTTGCTCCGGTTCGCGCGCACCGGGCAGGGCATTGAGCGACAACAATCGACGGGACTTGGAACGGTCTGATGGGTGTGAAGCACTTCGGGATACTGGCAGCCACCGGCCTTGTGTCGCTCGCTCTTGCGGGCTGCACCACCTCGGGCGGCGGTCGCGCGGCGATAGCCAATTCCGCCGTCTATATCGCGGCCCTTCAGGGCGGCATCGTCTCGCGTGCGGGTGTCGAGCTGTCGCGCAGCGAAACGCAGCGGGCGCTCGAAGCCGAATATCGCGCCCTCGAAGCGGCCCCCGGTGGCCAGCCTGTGACCTGGGCGGGTGGCGAGGTGCGTGGCGAGGTCGTTGCAGCCGCCCCCTATCAGGTCGGCCAGCAGAACTGCCGGCAGTTCACCCACAAGGTGTTCAGCGACGGCCGTGAACGCCAGGCCCGCGGTGCGGCCTGCCGCAACCCGAACGGCACCTGGACGCCGCTGAGCTGAGGCGAGCGTCCCTAGCTTCCCCTGAACATCTCCTGCATTTGCATGTGCTTGTCACTTGACTTGGGTCAAGGCTGGGCGGGTTATGGCGGCCTAGAAAAATCTTGCGGCCAAACGCCTCAACTTTCCGTCAGGGGAGGTTTGGCTGTTGGAAAGCACCTGTCCTTGCCGTAATTGAGTTGCATGTTGTTCTGGATCATCTCCGCCCTGCTGACGGTCGTCGTTGCCGTCGTCCTGCTGTCCCCCCTCATGCGGGCTTCGGCCCGCGCGACGCGTTATGATGAAGGCGAGGCCGCGGTCTATCGCGACCAGCTGCGGGAGTTGGAACGAGACAAGGCGGAGGGGCTGATCTCTGCCGAGGATGCCGATTATGCGCGCGCCGAGATCGGTCGCCGCCTTCTGGCGATTGCAGGCCGCGAGAAGTCCGGCGATGACGGGGAGGGGAATGCGGGCGACGAGGTTGGCGAAAAGGCCGGCGACGAGGCCAGCGATGAGGCCCATGTGGGGCCGAAGACACGGCGCCGCTACACGCTGTCACAAGCCTTCATCCTTCTCTGTCTTCCCTTGATCGGGCTTGCGGGCTACCTGGAAATCGGCAGCCCCGGCACGCCCGATTCACCGCTCGCAGCCCGCATGGAAAATCCCGGCGACGATGTCGATCTGCTTGTCGCCAAGGTTGAGCAGCATCTGGCGAGCAATCCCGATGACGGCAATGGCTGGAACGTGCTGGCGCCGGTCTATTTCCGCATCGGTCGTTACGACGCGGCCGAACTCGCCTATCGCAACGCCATCCGCATTCTCGGCCCCGATGCCGAGCGCATGAACGGGCTTGGCGAGACGGTGGTGATGCGCAATGACGGGATCGTCACCGACGATGCCCAGATGGCCTTCCAGGCGGCGCTGAAGATCGACCCCAACAATCCGCGCGCCGATTTCTATCTGGCGCTGGCGCTTGAACAGTCCGGCCGCCGCACCGAGGCGCTCGCGGCCTTCCAGAACATCGCCAAGGCCTCGCCGCCGACGGCGCCCTGGATGCCTCTCGTCAACCAGCATATTGCCGCCAACAGTGCAGGCATGCCGCTCGCCAACGCACCGGCCGTCCCCGCCGCTGACGCTGCCGCTGAAGGGAACGCAGCGCCGGCCAATCCGGCTGCACCTGGCAATCCCTCGGCAGAGGACATCGCAAATGCGCAACAGATGTCCGAGGCCGATCGCGGTGAGATGATCCGCGGCATGGTGGCGAGCCTGGATGCGCGACTGAAGGAAGATCCCAATAATTTCGAAGGCTGGATGCGGCTCGTCCGCTCTTATGCCATGCTGAAGGATAAGGAACGGGCAGAAGCCGCGCTGAAGGAGGGCTTGAAGACCTTCCCGGCCGCAGGCGCCGAGGGCCAGCAGCTGATCGCCATGGCGAAGGCGCTTGGCCTTGATGTCGAGGAGGTGAGCCAATGACCCGCAAACAGAAACGTCTGGCCGTCATCGGCGGTGGAATGGGGTTCATCCTGACCGCCGTGCTCCTGGTGATGTTCGCCTTCGGGCAGTCGATCGCCTATTTCTACGTGCCGGCGGATCTCGCCGAATCCGACGTCCAGCCGGGGACCCGAATCCGGCTCGGCGGATTGGTCGAGGCCGGCTCGGTTGTCCGTGGCGAAGGGTCTACGATTACCTTCACCGTAACCGACACGCTAAGCGAATTGCCGGTCACCTATACCGGCATCCTGCCCGACCTCTTCCGCGAGGGGCAGGGCGTGGTTGCCGAAGGCCGTTTCGATGGCATGGACAAGGTCTTTGTCGCCGATACCGTGCTCGCCAAGCATGACGAGACCTATATGCCGAAGGATGTCGCGGACCGTCTGAAGGCGCAAGGGGTTGAACTCAGCGGCAAGGAAAAGATCCAATGATCATCGAGCTTGGCCACTATGCCCTGGTTTTGGCGCTCGCCACCTGTCTTATCGTGTCGATCCTGCCTGTGATCGGCGCCCGACGCGGGGATGCGGCGATGATGGCGGTGAGCACGACGGGCACCTATGCGCTCTTCCTGCTGGTCGCCTTTTCCTTCGCGGTCCTCACTTACGGCTACGTCGTCTCCGACTTCTCGGTGCAGAACGTCTATCAGAACTCCCATTCGCTCAAACCGATGATCTACAAGATCTCCGGCGTCTGGGGAAACCATGAAGGCTCGATGCTGCTCTGGGTGCTGATCCTCGCCTTCTTCAGCGCCATGGTCGCCTTCTTCGGCACCAACCTGCCGGACCGGTTGAAGGCCAATGTGCTGGCCGTGCAGGCCTGGATCACGACCGCCTTTACGCTCTTTATCCTTTTGACCTCGAACCCCTTCATCCGCCTGTCGCCGATCCCGGCGGAAGGGCAGGATCTCAACCCCGTCCTGCAGGACATTGGCCTCGCGATCCATCCGCCGCTGCTCTATCTCGGCTATGTCGGTTTCTCGGTCTGTTTCTCCTTTGCAATTGCCGCTCTGATGGACGGACGCATCGATGCCGCCTGGGCGCGCTGGGTGCGCCCCTGGACGCTGGCGGCCTGGGTGTTCCTGACAGCCGGCATCTCGATGGGCTCCTACTGGGCCTATTACGAGCTGGGCTGGGGCGGCTGGTGGTTCTGGGACCCGGTCGAAAACGCCTCCTTCATGCCCTGGCTTGCGGGCACGGCCCTGCTGCATTCCGCACTGGTCATGGAAAAGCGCGATGCCCTGAAGATCTGGACGGTGCTGCTCGCGATCATTGCCTTCTCGCTGTCGCTGCTTGGCACCTTCCTCGTGCGCTCGGGCGTTTTGACTTCGGTGCATGCCTTTGCGACCGATCCGACGCGCGGCGTCTTCATCTTGGGCATCCTCGTTATCTTCATCGGTGGGGCTTTCACGCTCTTTGCGCTGCGCGCGCCGATGCTGAAAGCCGGCGGGTTGTTCCAGCCGATCTCGCGTGAGGGTGCGCTGGTTCTAAACAACCTGATCCTGACGGTATCCACCGCCTCGGTGCTGATCGGCACGCTCTATCCGCTGCTCCTGGAAACGCTGACGGGCGAGAAGATTTCGGTCGGGCCCCCCTTCTTCAACATCACCTTCGGGCTTCTGATGATCCCGCTTCTGCTGGCGGTGCCCTTCGGCCCGTTCCTCGCCTGGAAGCGCGGCGATGTTCTGGGCGCCCTGCAGCGGCTCTATGTGGCAGCGGCACTGTCGCTCGTTCTCGGCCTTGGCCTCTGGTACGTCCAGAATGGTGGGCCTGTGATGGCCGTGGCTGGCCTTGCGCTCGCCTTCTTCGTCATGGGCGGCGCGATTGCCGACCTCTGGTACCGCGCCGGTTTCGGCAAACATCCGTTCTCGACCGCCTGGAGCCGCTTCAAGGGCCTGCCGCGTTCGGCCTTCGGCACGGCACTTGCGCATTTCGGCGTCGGCGTGACCGTGCTCGGTGTTGTCGCTGTGACCACCTTCGAGACGGAAACCGTGGTCGAGATGAAGCCGGGCATGACGGCGGAGGCGGGCGGTTATGTCGTGACCTTTGACGGCATTCGCGCCGCGACGGGACCGAACTATACCGAGGACCAGGGACACTTTACCATCCGCGAGGGTGGTGTCGAGGTGGCCGATGTCTGGTCGTCGAAGCGGCTCTACACGGCCCGCCAGATGCCGACGACGGAAGCCGGCATCGTCACCTTCGGCTTCAGCCAGCTCTATGTCTCGCTGGGCGACCCCATGGCCAATGGCGGCATCGTCGTGCGCATCTGGTGGAAGCCCTGGATCCTCTGCATCTGGTACGGGACCATTGTGATGATGGCAGGCGGTATCGTTTCGCTGTCGGACCGCAGACTGCGCGTCGGCGCGCCGAAGCGGGCCAAGGTTTCGGCGAAGCCGGTGCTGGAGGCTGCGGAGTGAGTACCTGGTTTCGGAAGATTGCCCCTCATCCGGCTGCCGCCACCTTCTCCCCGCAGGCGGGGAGAAGGGCGGACCCGCTGATGTCGGCCATTCCCTCTCCCCGCTTGCGGGGAGAGGGTCAGGGTGAGGGGCAACGACGCCGGAACCTGGGCTACCTGTTTCTCCTCCTCGCCCTGCTGTTCACCCCCATTCATGCCTTTGCAGTCAACCCCGACGAGGTGCTCGCCGATGCCGCGCTTGAACAGCGGGCACGCGCGCTGTCGGCCGAGCTGCGCTGCATGGTCTGCCAGAACCAGTCGATCGACGATTCCAATGCCGAACTCGCCCGCGATCTGCGGGTGGTGGTGCGCGAGCGGCTGGTGGGGGGCGATAGCGACGAGCAGGTGCTCGATTATGTCGTGTCGCGTTACGGCGAATTCGTGCTGTTGAAGCCAAGACTCAGCATGCGCACGATCGCGCTCTGGGGGGCTCCTGCGGCACTTGCGATCATCGGCCTGATCGTCGCTGTGGTCTACACGCGCAGGCGGGCCGTTCAGCCGGTGGCGAAGCTTTCGCCGGAAGAGGAAGCGCGACTGGGGAAGTTGCTGGAGCGGGAGTGATCAGGGAATTTCGTAGTCTGTGCCATCGTCGAGCGGCAGTTCCGGTGGCCGCTCGCGACCGTGGCGGATTGTCAGAATGACGATGGCGGTCGCCTCGACCTCGTAGTGGATCAAATAATCTCCAAGGACGAAGCGCCGGATGCCGCGAAGGGGCAGGTCGGTTGCGTCCTGACCCATCATGGGAAACTGCGCGAGCGCTGCCAGGAACTGTTTGAAGTCGTGCAGCAAACGCTCGCCTGCCGCACGATTGCGTTCTCTCAAATAGCCTGCCTCCCGCGCGACATACGCTCTGGCACCGGGAGAGACGACGACTTTCACGCCGCAGCACCCTTGATAATGGCGTCAAGTTCGGCGAGCACCTCTTCGGCGTCCGTGCCCTGACCATTGGCGACCGCCTTTCGAGCCTCGGCCATCTCCCGGATCTCGCGGCCTTCCTCAGCCATATAGGCTTTCAGCGCCCGGACCATGACCCAGCTGCGGCTGCGTTCGCAGGCATCTGCAACCGCTTCAATTTCGGCCAGAAGTTCGAGCGGTAATCTCAGCGTGATCGGATCGGATAGCTGCTGTTTCGACATCGCTTTTTGCTCCGTTTGTAATACGGATGATAGCTCTGGCCAGAGCTGGGGTCAAATCCCGCCGAAGCTGTCGCCAAAGATTACGAAGAATTCATCTTCCGTACAGTTCGCCGTAACCTGACAGCTCCTATATCTCTCCTCATCCACCGCTTCCCACCGCCGGGTCGTCCGGCGGCTCCAGTCAGAAGAACAGATGAAGGTAGATCCCATGTCTGAATTTAAAGATCGCTCGCTCAAGACGATCCTCAAGACCTCCACCGCTGCCGGCCTTGCTGCCGTGATGCTGGTGACCGCCGCTCCCTTCACCGCCGTGTCGGCGTTTGCCGCGCCCGTCGAGGTCAATGCCCCGCAGGTTCCGAGCTTCGGTGATGTCGTCAGCGCCGTGCTGCCCGCCGTCGTGTCTGTCCGCGTCCAGTCGAATATCCAGCCGGCCTCGAATGACGAAAGCGGTTATTCCTTCAACTTCGGTGGCCGCAGCTTCGAAGACCTGCCGGATGATCACCCGCTGAAGCGCTTCTTCCGTGAATTCGGCGGCCCCGGCATGGATGGCCAGCAGGAGCGGGGTCCCCGTGCCGAGCGCGGCCCGCATAGCGAAGGCCGCCTGCGCCCGACAGCCCAGGGCTCTGGTTTCTTCATCTCGGAAGACGGCTATATCGTCACCAACAACCACGTCATCGACGACGGCGCTGCCTTCACCATCGTGATGAACGACGGCAAGGAATATGACGCCAAGCTCGTCGGCAAGGACAGCCGCACCGACCTCGCGGTGCTGAAGGTCGACGCCAAGGATGTGAAGTTCACCTATGTGAAGTTTGCTGACGACGAGAAGGTCCGCGTCGGTGACTGGGTCGTCGCCGTCGGCAACCCCTTCGGCCTTGGCGGCACCGTGACCGCCGGCATCATCTCGGCCCGTGGCCGCAATATCGGCTCCGGCCCCTATGACGACTACCTGCAGATCGATGCTGCCGTGAACCGCGGCAACTCGGGTGGCCCCGGCTTCAACCTGAACGGTGAAGTCGTCGGCATCAACACCGCGATCTTCTCGCCGTCCGGCGGCAATGTCGGCATCGCCTTCGCCATCCCGGCCTCGGTCGCCAAGGATGTGATCGAGAAGCTCAAGGATACGGGCACGGTGTCGCGCGGCTGGCTCGGCGTACAGATCCAGCCGGTGACGAAGGACATTGCCGACAGCCTCGGCCTTGCCGAAGACTCAGGCGCACTTGTTGTTGCACCGCAGGCCGGTTCGCCGGGCGAAAAGGCGGGCATCAAGCAGGGTGATGTCGTCACAGCCGTCAACGGCGATCCGGTCAAGGATCCGCGCGATCTTGCCCGCCGCATCGCAGCCTTCGCCCCCAACAGCACCGTGGACGTGTCCCTGTGGCGTGACGGCAAAGCGACCGAAGTGAAGGTCACGCTTGGCGAACTGCCGGCGGAACAGTCGGCGAGTGTGGACACGGAGAACGGCGCGGCACCCGCTCCGGAAGCCGAGCAGGAACTGTCGAGCCTTGGTCTTTCCGTTCGCCCCGCTGACGGAGGCAAGGGACTGGCGATCGTGGATGTCAATCCGGACAGTGATGCCGCCGACAAGGGCCTGAAGGCCGGCGAGATGATTACCTCGGTCAACAACCAGGAAGTCTCCTCCGCCGCCGATGTCCAGAAGGTCCTCGACCAGGCGAAGAAGGACGGCCGCACCCGGGCGCTCTTCCAGGTCGAATCGGAGAGCGGCAGCCGCTTCGTGGCATTGCCGATCAACCAGGGCTGATGGTGATGTGACGAGGGGCGCCGGCGGTCGAGGACCGGCGGCGCCCTTTGTCGTTTCCGGCGGTCGCCGACCGCCACCTGTGAGGAAAGGACGAAGCATGGGGATCGCGGAACAAGGACAGCCAAACTCCGGCGAAACCGGCTATACGGTGGCAGGCGCCGACGCTAATGTCGCGCACATGAAGATACTTGTCATCGAAGACGACCTGGAAGCCGCAGCCTATATGACCAAGGCCTTTCGCGAGGCCGGCATTGTTGCCGATCACGCAAGCGACGGCGAAAGCGGCCTCTTCATGGGCACGGAAAACACCTATGACGTGATGGTCGTCGACCGCATGCTGCCGCGCCGGGATGGCCTGTCGGTCATCAGCGAGCTGCGCAAGCGCGGCATCGATACGCCCGTGCTCATCCTCTCCGCACTCGGTCAGGTGGATGACCGCGTGACGGGGCTTCGCGCCGGCGGCGACGATTACCTGCCGAAACCCTATGCCTTTTCCGAGCTGCTGGCCCGTGTCGAGGTGCTTGGCCGTCGCAAGGGCAAGCCCGAGCAGGACATGGTCTACCGGGTCGGCGATCTCGAACTTGACCGGCTCTCCCATGAGGTGAAGCGTGCCGGCAAGGAGATCCTGCTGCAGCCGCGCGAATTCCGCCTGCTGGAATACTTGATGAAGAATGCCGGCCAGGTGGTGACGCGCACCATGCTGCTCGAAAACGTCTGGGATTATCACTTTGACCCGCAGACCAATGTCATCGACGTGCATGTGTCGCGGCTGCGCTCGAAGATCGAGAAGGATTTCGACAAGCCGCTGTTGAAGACGGTGCGCGGCGCCGGCTACATGATCAAGGACGAAGGCTGACATGCGGCTGAAATCCCGTCTTGGGGTGCTGGCCAAGTCGACGGCCGTCAGGCTTTCCGCGCTCTACATCCTGCTCTTTGCGCTTTGCGCCGCCTTCCTCGTCTTCTACGTGACGGGGCTTGCCGAGCGTATCCTGAACAACCAGACCCGGGATGCCTTGCGCCAGGAGGTGACCGAAATTCAGGGCGCCTTCGAACGCGGCGGCATCAACCAGCTCTTGCGGACCATGGAACGCCGCGCCCGCCAGCCGGGCGCCAACCTCTATGTGATTGCCGGCCCGAACGGCGAGATCCTTGCCGGCAATGTCGCCTCGCTCCAGCCCGGTGTCTTCGACGAGGAGGGATGGACGAACTTTCCGTTCCGCTACCAGCGCTACACCGATACCGGCGGCGTGAAGCGTCATCTGGCGACCGGTCATGTCTCCATTCTCGACAACGGCCTGCGTGTTCTGGTCGGGCGCGATCTCGGTGAACCCGGCAAGCTGCGGCTTCTCGTCCGCCAGGCACTGATGGTGGCGCTGCTGATCATGGGTGTCGGTGCTGTTGTCATCTGGTTTGCGATCGGGCGTAATGCGCTGAAACGCATCGATCGGGTCTCGGCGGCGAGCCAGAAGATCATGGCGGGTGATCTCTCGCAGCGCCTTCCCGTTTCAGGCTCCGGCGACGAATTCGACCGCCTGTCGTCGTCGCTGAATGGCATGCTGGGGCGGATCGAGCAGCTGAACGAGGGGCTGCGGCAAGTCTCCGACAACATCGCCCATGACCTGAAGACGCCGCTGACGCGGTTGCGCAACAAGGCGGCCGATGCGCTGGACGAGGACGATGCCCAGGCCAGAAAACTGGCGCTCGAGACGATCATTTCTGAATCCGACCAGCTGATCCGCACCTTCAATGCGCTGCTGATGATCTCCCGCGTCGAGGCCGGCTCGATTGCCGCCGAACTCTCCGACATCGACATTTCAGCCATCGCCGCCGACAGCGCCGAGCTTTACGAGCCGGTGGCGGAGGAGGCGGGGCAGGTGATGGTCTGCGAGATCGCGCCGGGTCTTTCGGTGCGCGGAAACCGTGAGCTGGTGGGACAGGCGATCTCCAACCTGATCGACAATGCGATCAAATATGGCAGCCAGGGCGAGGCCGGCTCGGAAATCCGGGTGCGCGTCTCGAAAGGCCAGGAGGGCGTCGAAATCGCCGTCTCCGACGAGGGGCCGGGTGTGCCGGAGGACAAGCGCGGCGAGGTGGTGAAACGCTTCGTGCGGCTGGACAAGAGCCGGTCGAAACCGGGCACGGGCCTCGGCCTGTCGCTGGTCGAGGCGATCATGGCCCTGCATGGCGGGCGGCTTGTCCTCTCCGATACCCGCAATCATGCCGATTATCCCGGCCTGACAGCAACGATGGTTTTTCCCGGGATGAAGCCGTAACCTACTTTGGTTTGAGATTCGTGGACGATCTCGACCGGGAGAGGAGAGGCTGATGGGGAACGGCAGGACGAGCAGATTGTCCGATGTGGCGGATGGCGTGATCCGTCCGCTGAACCAGACGGAGCTGAAGGCGGCGGTAGCGCTTCTCAAGGACCTGACGAAGCAGGAGCCGGCGCTGGCCGAGCATCTCGCGGCTGAAGGGCCGCTTCGCCAATTCGTGCTCTCGGCCTTCACGCTCTCTCCCTATCTGCGCGATGTCGCGAACCTGAAACCCTCCCTGCTGCTCGATGCGGTGTCCCAGCCGCTGGAGCCGCAGATCGTCGACGCGATCGAGGATGCGCGTTATGCCTGGAGGCCGGACGCGTCCGGTGCCGCTCCTGCCGAGGCGGAAGTCATGGCACGGCTCAGGCGCGCCAAGCGCAAGGTTGCCTTCCTCA
>JARXAK010000157.1 GCA_029865885.1 Rhizobium sp.
GTGAAGAAGAACGAGCGGCAGAAGCCGCCGATCAGCAGGATCGCCATGATCAGGATAATGGGGGTTGCGGGCGTGAAGAATGCATTCGCCGCCGTCGTCAATGCGCCGAAAAGCCCGGCCAGGATCAGCACGTTGCGGAAACCGGCGGCCGCAAAGGCGCGTCTGGCGATGAATTTGGTCGAGATGGCCCCAACGGCGGCGATGAAGGTGGTCATGCCGGATTCGAAGGCGGTCATGCCGAAGCCGAGCTGCAACATCAGCGGCAACAGGAAGGGCGTGGCGCCGGCCGCGATGCGAAACAGCGTGCCCCCGATGATCGAGGCCCGGAAGCTTCTGTTGGCAAACAGCGTGAGGTCAAGCAGCGGGGCTGGGTGCCGCCGGGCGTGGAACACATAGAGCACCATCGACAGAACCCCGACCACGGTCGCCGCAGCCCCCACCCAGACGGGAAGCGCCGGCAGGCTCATGACCGATAGCCCGAAGACCAGCCCGGATGCGGCTGCCGAACTCAGAACGAACCCTTTCCAGTCGATCGGCGCTGTCTCGATCGGTTCGATCTCCGGCAGGTAGATGCTGGAAAGCCAGAGGCCGGCAAGCCCGATCGGAATGTTGATCAGGAAGATCCAGTGCCAGCTGAAGAAGGTGGTGATGAAGCCGCCGACCGGCGGGCCTGTGATCGGTCCGAGCAGCCCGGGAATGGTGAGCAGCGCCATGGCGGAGACCAGCTCACTCTTCTTCGTCGTCCGCAAAAGCACGAGACGTCCGACCGGCGTCATCATCGCTCCACCCATGCCCTGCAGGAAGCGGGCCGCAACGAAGGTGAGGAGCGAATCGGACATCGCGCAGAAGATCGATCCCAGCATGAACACGACGATCGCCGCGCGAAACACCCGTTTGGCACCGTATCGGTCGGCCATCCAGCCGCTGATGGGAATGAAGATCGCGAGCGCCACCATATAGGAGGTCAGCGCGAGCTTCAGCGTGATCGGCCCGACCCCGAGATCGGTGGCGATCGTCGGAAGCGCCGTGGCGATGACGGTCGAATCCATCTGCTCCATGAAGAGCGCAACGGCAAGAATGAGGGGTGTGACGCGATTCATCGAAGTTCCGGGCGGGACCGCAGGCGCGGTTGAGATCGGTTCTCATAGCGCAATCAAGGCGCGCTTGAAACCGGGTCGCAGAAGTTCGATCGCCACCATGCCGAAGGACCGCCGGGTTCCCTGTCGTTCCCCAGTTCAAGCATCACGATGGTGTGAGAGCGCTACCCGCAACCGGCCTTTCCCCTATGTCGAGGTGAGCCCGTTGAGGGCGAGGCGATTTGATTGAGGAGATTGCGATGATTTCGATGAAAAGACGTATGCTGCTCGGAAGTGCCGGTGTCGCTCTGGCCGCACCGATGATCATGACGCGTGCTGCCGTGGCGCAGCAGTCGGGTGCGGAGACCTCGATGGATATCGACCATGCCATGCCGCCGGAAACGCACCGCTTCAATGTCGGAAAGTTCGAGGTTGTGGTGGTGAAGGACGGCGCACGGCCTTCGGAAAAGCCGCAGGAGACCTTCGGCACCAACCAGTCGCCGGAAACGGTCGGCGCGCTGCTGGAGGCCAACTTCCTGCCGGCGGACAAGTTCGTCAACAGCTTCGCGCCTGTCCTCGTCAACACCGGTTCCGATGTCATCCTTTTCGACACCGGTCTCGGAGAAGGTGGTCGGCAGAACGGTCTCGGCCGCCTCGTCGAGGGCCTGACGGCTGCCGGTTACAAGCGGGAGGATGTGACCACCGTTGTCATCACCCACATGCATGGCGACCATATCGGTGGCCTGATGGAAGGCGGCCAGCCGGCTTTCCCGAATGCACGTTATGTCACCGGCCAGGCCGAATATGATTTCTGGGTCGATCCGGCGCGCGTCGGCACCCCGGCCGAAAACGGCCAGAAGGGCGTGCTCGCCAATGTGAAGCCGATGGCCGAGAAGATGACCTTTATCGGCGACGGCGGCGCGGTCGTGTCCGGCATCACCGGCATGGCCGCCTTCGGTCACTCGCCGGGGCACATGATCTACCGGATCGAATCGGAAGGCCGTCAGCTGGTCCTGACTGCCGATACGGCCAATCATTTCGTGCTGTCGCTCCAGCGGCCGGATTGGGAAGTCCGCTTCGACATGGACAAGGCCGCAGCCGCAGCGACCCGCAGCAAGGTCTTCGACATGCTGGCGACCGACAAGCTCGCCTTCCTCGGCTACCACATGCCGTTCCCGGCCGTGGGTTTTGTCGAGAAGGTGGATCAGGGCTATCGCTTCGTGCCGAAAGCCTATCAGTTCGATATCTGATGGTTTGGGGGCCGCGCTTCAGGTGCGGCCCCTGCAGGCCTTATCGGCCGGCATAGATCTCTGCGGTGGCCTGCTCGACAAAGTCATGCATGCGGCTGTCGATATCGGCCTGGCTGACTTCGACGCCTGCCGTGGAAAAATCCTGGCGCAGCAGTTCCAGCAGGCGGTGCGGTTCGACGACCTGCTTGACGGCGACAGTGCGCGCATAGGCTTCGACATCGTCCAGGCCCATTCGGTAGGCGGCCCAGCGCCCGATCATCTTGCTGCCGCGCACCTTCGCCTTGAACTCGACTTCGGCCTGGCGGGCAAACTGGTTTTCCAGTGCCTGTGCGCGCTTCTTCAATGCGGTCATGGTCGTTCCCCTTGTTTTTGTTCTTCTTGCTTTTGTGCCCCCAGCCCCTGAGAGCAGGTCCCTTATATAAGCGAGGGCTTCAAAGACCGTGTAGGCGCTGCTTAAAATTCTAATGAATGTCGATTTTGTTGGATGAGCCATCATGTCGGCCGGAAGCGAAGGATGAGACCCGCGTTTTGCTATTCCCTTCCTGTCATGAACGTGTTACCAGCCCTCGCCAACTTCCAAGCATTTCATGCAGAAGCGACCGAACGGGATTTCCCGTTTTCCGGGCGGATTCTGCCTATTCAAACGAAGGAATTGGCAATGGCACGCATCGTAATGTCGGCAACAGGCGCAGAAGCGCTCACCTTTGACGACGTCCTCCTGCAGCCGGGGCACTCCGAAGTGATGCCGGGGCAGACCAACATCGCGACGCGGATTGCCCGGGACATCGATCTTTCGCTGCCGATCCTCTCTTCAGCCATGGACACCGTCACCGAAAGCCGGCTTGCGATCGCCATGGCCCAGGCCGGCGGCATCGGCGTCATCCACCGCAACCTGACCCCCACCGAGCAGGCCGAAGAGGTCCGCCAGGTGAAGAAGTTCGAAAGTGGCATGGTCGTCAATCCGGTGACCATCGGCCCGGAAGCGACGCTCGCTGAAGCCAAGGCGCTGATGGGTGCCCACGGCATTTCCGGCATTCCGGTCGTCGAGGGTGCAAGCCGCCCCGGTCGCCTCGTCGGCATCCTGACGAACCGCGACGTGCGTTTCGCCTCTGATCCGAACCAGAAGATCTACGAACTGATGACCCGCGAAAACCTGGTCACGGTGAAGGACGGTGTCGACCAGCAGGAAGCCAAGCGCCTCCTGCATTCCCACCGCATCGAAAAGCTGCTGGTGATCGACAATGAAGGCCGCTGCGTCGGTCTGATCACCGTCAAGGATATCGAGAAGTCGCAGCTCAACCCGCATGCCGCCAAGGATGCCCAGGGTCGTCTGCGTGTCGCCGCTGCCATCTCCACCGGTGATGACGGCGTCGAGCGCGCCGAGCGCCTGATCGATGCCGGCTGCGACGTGATCGTCGTCGACACCGCCCACGGCCATAGCCAGAAGGTTCTGGATGCCGTCGCGCATGTGAAGAAGATGTCGAATGCCATCCGCATCATCGCCGGCAATGTGGCAACGGGTGAGGGCACGCGCGCTCTGATCGATGCAGGCGCTGACTGCATCAAGGTCGGTATCGGCCCGGGCTCCATCTGCACCACCCGCGTCGTCGCCGGCGTCGGCGTGCCGCAGCTCGCAGCGGTCATGGCTGCCGTCGAGGAAGCCAACAAGCACGACATTCCCGTGATTGCCGATGGCGGTCTGAAGTTCTCCGGCGACGTCGCCAAGGCAATCGCTGCCGGCGCCTCGGCCGTCATGGTCGGCTCGCTGCTGGCCGGCACCGACGAAAGCCCGGGCGAGGTCTATCTCTACCAGGGCCGCTCCTTCAAGGCCTATCGCGGCATGGGCTCCGTCGGCGCCATGGCCCGCGGCTCGGCCGATCGCTATTTCCAGGCGGAAGTGCGCGACACCCTGAAGCTCGTGCCCGAGGGCATCGAAGGCCAGGTGCCCTATAAGGGCCCGGTTTCGGCCGTCCTGCACCAGCTCGCCGGTGGCCTCAAGGCCGCCATGGGTTATGTCGGCGGCAAGGACATCAAGGATTTCCAGGAAAAGGCGACCTTTGTGCGCATTTCCGGTGCCGGCCTGCGTGAAAGCCATCCCCATGGCGTAACCATCACCCGCGAAAGCCCCAACTATCCGGGCGCCGCGTGATTTTGCGGCCATTGCCCGGACCAATCAAGGCGCCGCTCCTCTGGGGGAGCGGCGTCGTCTCGGCACTTCTGCTGGCCTGGATGCATTTCGGCTTCGCCCGGCCTTTCGCTGAACTGACCGGCGGAGTGGCGATGCCGGATCTCGACATCGAGAGCACGGGGCAGGGGATATTGTCGCTGCGAAGCTTGCTGGAAGGACGGCCGGAGGCGGCAGAGCTTCTGCGTGCCATGCATCTCGGCCCCGATCTCCTGCTGCCGGTCGTCCTGGGTCTCTTCCTGTTTCTGCTGATGCGACGCGCGGCACCTGGAGCTCACCTCTACGGCCGTCCGGCCGAGCACCTGTTGCCTGTGCTGCTGGCCCTGCCGATCGCCTATGTCGTCGTCGACTATGCCGAAAACATCACAAGCCTGATGCTCTTTCCGCCGGCCTCGCCTGCGCCGGACGCGGCGAGCCTGTTTGCCGAAGCGCATGTCTGGCTCACGCGCCTGAAGTTCGCCGTCCTCGTTATCTCTGGCATCCTCGTTCTGCGCCTGGCCTTCGGGCCGAAGCCGGCAACCGAGTAAGAATTTCAGCAGCACCGCATTCAAGGAATTGATTTTCAATGACCGGTTTTGAAATGTTCTGGCCACTGGTGGCCCACGCCCTGCTCGTCTTCTGCCTCTACGCTCTGCTGGTTGTCCGCCGCGCCGCCGTCGTGCGATCCGGCAAGGTCGAGCGCATCGCGTTTCGGGAAAATCTCGCAGAGCCCGAAGAGAGCCGCATCGTCAACCGGGCGATCGCCAACCAGTTCGAGCTGCCGGTCCTCTTCTATGCCGCCTCCGTGCTTCTCTTCATCACCGAGGCCGACAACATCGTCGCCGTGGTGCTGGCCTGGATCTTCGTCGTCGCGCGCTATGTCCAGGCTGCCATGCAGCTGACGGGTAATCTGCCGCTGCGCCGCCTGTCCTTCATGGTCGGTTTTGCCTCAGCCTTCCTGATGTGGGTCTGGCTGGCTGTCTGGATGGCGACCAACTGACGGCTTCACGGCAACGTGTCTGGGCGAAGCTTCGATGAGACCTATCTTGCGGTGGCATCCTATCTGCCCCCGCCAAGGAGAGCGTCATGTCGAAGCCCGAAATCACGCAAGCTATGATCGATGCCTATGACGAATATACCCACCTGACCCTCGACCGCCGAGGCTTCATGCAGAAGCTGACGACGCTCGCCGGCTCCGGTGCCGCCGCCGCCGCCATCATGCCGATGCTGGCCGCCAACCAGGCAAATGCGACGATCATCGAAGAGAACGACGCCCGTCTTGATGCTCAGGATGTCACCTATCCCGGTGCTGCGGGCGAGATGAAGGGCTATCTCGCTGTTCCCAAGGACGCAGCCGCCAAGCTTCCCGCCGTGATCGTCATCCACGAGAACCGTGGCCTCAACCCGCATATCCGCGATATTGCCCGGCGCATGGCGCTCGAAGGCTTTGTTGCGCTTGCTCCCGATTTCCTCTCGCCGAATGGCGGCACCCCCGCCAATGAGGATGAAGCGCGCGCGATGTTTCAATCGCTCGACATGGCCGCCGCCGTCGCCAATGGCGAGGCAACCCGTGCTTTCCTGGCCACCCACGAGAAGACGACCGGCAAGGTCGGCGCGATCGGCTTCTGCTGGGGCGGCGGCATGGTGAACCGCATGGCGGTCGCCTCTCCGGAGCTCGGCGCCGGCGTCGCCTATTACGGCTCGCAGGTGCCGGCCGATCAGGTGCCCGCGATCAAGGCACCGCTGATGCTGCATTATGCAAGCCTCGACGAGCGCATCAACGCCGGCATCGAGGCCTACAAGGCAGCCCTCGATGCCAATGGCAAGAGCTACGAGTTGCACATGTATGATGGCGTGAACCACGCCTTCAACAACGATACCTCGGCCGCCCGCTATGACAAGCCTGCCGCTGATCTCGCCTGGTCGCGCACGGTCGCCTTCCTCAAGACGAACCTCGCCTGATGCCATTGGGGGAGCCGCCGGTCTCCCCAATATGACAATTCGATGAAATATTGACCGGTTTGATACCGATCAACCGCCTGCAGGCATCCCGCGCATAACCTCTGTCCATAACCGCCGGTCGACTGCCGGGGGAATGACGAGAAACCCACGGGAGAGTGACATGGCATCGATGATGAAGGCTGCGGTGGTGCGCGAATTCGGCAAGCCGCTGGTAATCGAGGAATGGACGATCCCGGAACCGGGTCCCGGCCAGATCCTGGTGAAATATGAGGCGACCGGTGTCTGCCACACCGACCTGCACGCCGCCAATGGTGACTGGCCGGTCAAGCCGAAGCCTCCCTTCATCCCCGGCCATGAAGGTGTGGGTTATGTCGCCAAGCTTGGTGCTGGCGTTTCCCGCATCAAGGAAGGCGACCGTATCGGCGTGCCGTGGCTGCACACCGCCTGCGGCTGCTGCAATCCGTGCCGCACCGGCTGGGAAACGCTTTGCGGCAGCCAGCAGAATACCGGTTATTCCGTCAATGGCACCTTCGCCCAGTATGGTCTGGCGGACCCGGATTATGTCGGCCGCCTGCCGGACAATCTCGAATTCGGCCCTGCAGCCCCTGTGCTTTGCGCCGGCGTCACCGTCTACAAGGGCCTGAAAGAAACGGAAGTGAAGCCCGGCGAATGGGTGGTCATTTCAGGCATCGGCGGTCTCGGTCACATGGCCGTGCAATATGCCAAGGCCATGGGCATGCATGTGGTGGCCGCCGATATCCACGAAGACAAGCTGAAGCTCGCAACCGACCTTGGCGCGGATATGGTGGTCAACGGTACGGCGGCGGATGCCATCGAGCAGGTGCAGAAGGCAACCGGCGGCGTGCATGGCGCGCTGGTCACGGCGGTTTCGCCCAAGGCGATGGAACAGGCCTATGGCTTCCTGCGCTCCAAGGGCACGATGGCGCTCGTCGGCCTGCCGCCGGGCTTCATCTCGCTTCCGGTCTTCGAGACGGTTCTGAAGCGCATCACCGTGCGCGGCTCGATTGTCGGCACGCGCCAGGATCTGGAGGAAAGCCTGCAGTTCGCCGGCGAGGGCAAGGTTGCCTCGCATTTCAGCTGGGACAGGTTGGAAAACATCAACGACATCTTCCACCGGATGGAACAGGGCAAGATCGACGGCCGTATCGTGCTCGATCTCGGCGCTTGATCCAGGGGCAGAAGATAACAGGAGGTGGCATCGCGGATGCCACCTCCTATGCGTCAGGCTTCGAGCGTAAGGTCAGTTGCCCGACTGGATGACAGCGACGCGCGGCGGCGCGCTGGTGCAGGCGCTGTCCTCGCAGATGCCGGAGATCCAGACTTCGCCATTGCCGATCATCACGCCTTCGGAATTGACAAAGAGGTTGCCGTATTCCTGGTTGGAGACCGCCTCGACAATTCCCTCGGTGAAGACGGAATCGTAGGCGTTGAGCAAGTCCTGCTCCGAGGCATAGGTCGCCTCCTCGCCATCGATCGTGACGGTGATCGGATAGTTGACGAGGCTCACGACGATGTCGGATTTGCCCTCCTCAAGCGCCACCTTGAAGGCGTAGAAGAGTTCCTTGTAGTCGCCAGCATCGCCCAGCAGGGTTTCGATCTGCTGATCGACAGAGGCTTCGTCGGCCCGTGCGGCTTGGGTGGAAAATACCGCTGCAACAAGCGCGGCTGAGAAGAGAATTGCAGTCGATCGGATCATGTGATGTCGGTTCCCGGACGCTTGATGTCCTCCCTGATAATCCAGATCCGCGACGGCGCATCGCATCACTTTTGGAGGGACATGCAATAGAGCGTGGTAAATGTGAACGCTGCGTGAAAAACAGCCGCACTGGTGGTCCGGAAAGCACGTCGCTATATATTGCGGTGCAGCAGATAACGGATCGCGACATGACGCAAGCAGAGACCAACGCCGCAACCGATCGTATCTTCGTCTTCCAGGGCGGCGGCGCGCTCGGCGCCTATCAAGCAGGCGCCTATGAGGCCCTGCATGAAAATGAGGTCGAGCCGGACTGGCTGGCCGGCATTTCGATCGGTGCAATCAATGCCGCCATCATTGCCGGCAGCCCGCGCGAGAGGCGCATCGCCCATCT
This sequence comes from Rhizobium sp., assembly GCA_029865885.1. Taxonomy (GTDB): domain Bacteria; phylum Pseudomonadota; class Alphaproteobacteria; order Rhizobiales; family Rhizobiaceae; genus Allorhizobium. The sequence continues at coordinate 8,561 of JARXAK010000157.1, forward strand.
GCGCGACTTCTGGCACACCGTCTCCTCCAGTCTCGATTTCGGCTGGACGTCTGGAGACAATATGCTGCGACGCCTGCAGAACGATGCCGCAGCCCTCGCAGCGACGGCTTTCGGCATTCCGGGTTTTTTCTCTCCCCGGCTTCCCACACCCTATCAGCTGTTCGTCAATCCGGATCTCAGGGTGAGCTTTTACGATACCGAGCCGCTGATGAAGACGCTCGAAAGGCTGATTGATTTCGGCCTTCTCAACGACTGCCAGACGCGGCTGAGCCTTGGAGCGGTGGAGATCCGCTCCGGCAATTTCGCCTATTTTGATAATCGTACGACGCGGCTCGATGCCCGGCACATTGCCGCTTCCGGCGCTCTGCCGCCCGGCTTTGCGCCGATCGAGATCGACGGGCGTTTTTACTGGGACGGTGGCCTCGTCTCCAACACACCGCTGCAGCATGTTCTGAACGTCAACGATGCCTCGCGCGATCTGGAGATCTTCCAGGTCGACCTCTTCAACGCGCGTGGCGACATGCCGCGTGACCAGTTCGAGGTGGAAAGCCGGATCAAGGAAATCCGCTATTCCAGCCGGACCCGCATGAACACCGACGATTTCGCCCGCCGCCAGATCGTCCGCCGTGCCGCCAAACGGCTCCTGGAAAAGCTGCCGCCAGAATTCCACGACGATGAGGATGCCAAGATCCTGCGCTCGATCGGCCACGAATATGATGTGACCATCGTCCACCTCATCCATCGCCGTGCCTCGCACGCGACCCATGCCATGGATGCGGAGTTTTCCCGCCGCTCGATCGAAGAACACTGGAAGGCGGGTTACGATGATGCGTCCTACACCCTGAAACATCCAAAATGGCGTCGTCGCGGGCGCCCCAAGGACGGCATTCAGATCTTTGATCTGGCGCGCGAGCGTCACCTGCGTGTGGAAGTCTGAAGGCAGAGACCTTTTTTGTGCAAAATCAACCAAAGATCGGTCATGCCGCGTGCGTTAACACTTTCGCCAGACGACGGACCTATTTCGGTAACAGACGTCAAGCAATCATGATGGTTGTACCGAACGAGGAAGAATGATGGACGAGCAGGCCTTTGAGGGGCGGCTGCAGCTTCGCAAGAAGCCGCAGCAGGAACGAAGCATCCAGCGATTGGAGGCCATTCTTGAGGCGGCCATTGCGCTTTTCCTCGAAAAGGGTGTCGCCGAAACGACGATGAGTGAAATCGCCTTGCGGGCGGGGATTTCGATCGGCTCGCTCTACCAGTTCTTCCCGCAGAAAGCGGCGGTCATCAAGGCGCTGCACGACCGCTTTGCAGCGCAGCTGCAAGGCTTCATCAGCCAGATTTTTGTAGGCGTTCAAACCCTGGAAGAGGCGGCAGACCGGGCCGCCGAAAGCCTGACAGAGCTGCACGCGATATTCCGCCAGGAGCGGATCTACCTGTCCCTATGGCAGGCAATCGTCACCAACCGGGATCTCTCCAACTTGTCGGGCGATTTCCACCAACACATCATTGCGCTCTTTTACCGCGATCTCTCGCACCTCATTCCGCAAAGCGATTTCGAGCGCTTCCGCGTCAACCTCAAGCTGATGATCCTTGCCACCGGCGAGATCATCCGCTTCACCACGCAGCAGCCGGAAGAGGTCGCCCGAGCCCATCTCGATCAGTGGCGCCGAATCGTTCGCAGCAGCATCTTCGCCTATTAAAGCTAGTCACCAGCCCGGAATCATGTTCCCGGCGCGCAGGCGGGGATAGTAGCGAGAATAGGTCTTCGGCTCGCCGTCCATATCGTCTTCGACCTGCGCCGGCGTGATGTTGTCGAGGCAGGCGGTGATGTGGTCGGTGATCGCGTTGAGCAGCGAGGTCGAGAGCCCGGGCCGCTTCATCAGGCCGATCTGGACCGGCGGCAGAGGCGGGAAGCCGTCATTCGCCGTCAGCACCTTCATGCCCGTGCGCAAGGCCGATTCCGGCAGGATTGAGACGGCCATTCCCGCAAGCACGGCTGCCGCAACGACGGTCGACGACCAGCTCGTGAACAGGATCTGGTAGTCGCGTCCATCCGCATCCAGCGCCGAGCAGGCGAGCTGCCGCCACTGGCAGTCGCGACGTCCGACGGCGAGCGGCACGGGGGCATCGTCCTTCAGCGGATGGTTGGCCGAGCCCACCCAGCACAGCGGTTCGGTCCGCACGACGTCCGATTGCCTGAGAAGCGGGTTATGCGTCACGAGCGCGATGTCGAGCTCGCCCTTGGCCATCTTCTCGGCAAGGTCCACCGACGGTTCGCAAACGATGTAGAGCTCCACATTCGGGTGGGTTTTGGCGAAACGTCCGATGATCTCAGGCATGTAGCGGTCCGCATAGTCATCCGGCGTGCCGATCCGGAGCGTGCCCTCCAGGCGATTGTCGTCGAAGGCGGCGATCGCCTCCGAGTTCAGCCGGATAATGCGGCGCGCATAGTTCAGAAGCTTGTCCCCGTCGGCGGTCAATCGGTTGCCGCGTCCATCCTTGATGAAGAGCTGCTTTCCGACCCGTTCCTCCAGGCGGCGCATCTGCATGGAAACGGCAGATTGCGTCTTGAACACACGCCCGGCAGCCTTGGTGAAGCTGCCGGTGTCGACGATCGCAATGAAAGTCTGCAACTGATCGATATCGAGAGGGGCGGACATAAGGCGTCATCCATCAGAAGGGTTGATGACTATCATTAGAAACATTCGTTGGACTGATCAATATCCTTTCGGCATCTTCATGAACGTAATCCTCACCGACCGAATTCCGGCCAAGCCTTCACCTCCAACCCTCGTCTCCTGTCCGTGTTCGCGGACGGGACAGTTTTCTCGTGCCCGCTGAAAGGAACAAGCCATGCGCACGAACGATCGGATCCTCGACTTTGACCTCAACCTCGCCGTTGCTCGGCCAAGCCGGACGCATGCCGCGCGTCTGGGCCGCCTCAACGCCTGGTTCGGATCCCTGCTCGTCGCGTTGCGCAATCGCCTTGCTGCGAACAGCCTTGCCGATCTTGACGAGCGCCTCCTGAACGATCTCGGCCTCAGCCGGGGCGACGTCCAGGACGTGCTGCGCCGCCACGGCTATGCTGACGATCCTTCGCAGCACCTGACGCGTCTGGCACGCCGCCGTGCCGAGCGATCCCTGCGCGGCCAGAAAACCGACTGAGACATTCTCCCATCCCCGCAGGGTGACAGCCAATAGCCCTGCCTTTTGCCCGGTCCCGATTATTTTGGACCGGGCTTTTTTGTAAACGCTAAAATAACAATGCTTGTTGTGAAATACGAAGGGAAAATCGTCCGGAAGTAACCTGTTGCTAACGGGCGTGTGTCAGCCATGAAAATGCCTGACGTGCTACCTTTTGCGGAGACCCTTCATGCGTATATCGACCAAGCTGCCTCTGGCCGCCACGCTGTTCGCCCTCGTGATTCTGAGTGCCTCCGTGGCCATAGGTCTGGTGCAGCAGAGCCGGATCCTCGATGAGCAGGTTTACCAGAAGCTGGAAGCCACTGCCGACGGTCGTCGCAATGAGGCGCGCCGCTTCCTCGAGGCCATCAGGCTCGACGCTCGCGGCACGGCGGCCGACATGATGACGCAACAGTCGCTGTTCGGCATTACCGGCGCCTGGGCAAAGCTCGGCGACAATCCGGCTGCCGAACTCCAGACGCGCTACATCGATGAAAATCCCAATCCCGTGGGCGAGAAATACAATCTCGACAGCGCCAAGAAGGACAGCTACGACCGCGCCCACCGCCAGGGACACACGACCTTCCTCAAGCACCTCAAGGCGCAGGGCTATTACGACATCTTCCTGATCGATGCCGACGGCAACATCGTCTACACCGTGATGAAGGAGCGGGACTTCGGCACCAATCTGCTCACCGGCCCCTACAAGGAGACCGGGCTGGCCCAGGTCTTCAAGAAGGCGATTGCCAGTGACGATCCCGACAGTTTCGCCAATTCCGATTTCGAGGCTTATGAACCCTCGGGCGGTGCGCCGGCGGCCTTTGTCGCGGTTCCCATCATCATGAACGAGCGCAAGCTCGGCGTCCTTGCCTACCAGCTGCCGAACGACCAGCTGAACAACATCTTTGCCAACACCCGCGGCCTTGAGCAGACCGGCGAGACGCTGCTGGTCGACAAAGCCGGGATGCTTGTCTCCGACAGCGTGCGCACCCCTGACATGGATGGCCTCAAGGTCACCGTCAGCTCGCCGCTCCTCGCCACCGCCATGAGCGGCCAGGATGCCAGCGGCGACATCGAAGGTTATCGCGGCATGGTCAGTCACGCAGCCGTGGTGCCGCTCGATTTCGGCGATGTGCGCTGGTCCGTCATTGCGCTGATCGGCGAAGACGAGGTCACGGCGCAACTGGTCTCCACCGGCTTGAAGTCGGTCGGTATCGGCGTCGTCCTCGTCCTGATCGGCTCCCTGGTCGGCTTCATCTTCTCACGCAGCCTGACCCGCCCGATTTCCGAACTGGTCACGTCCATGGGCCAGCTGGCAGACGGCAATACCAATATCGAGCTGAAGGGCATCGACCGCTCCGACGAGATCGGCGATATGGTCCGGTCGGTGGCCGTCTTCCGCCAGGCCGAAATCGACAAGCGCAACCTTGAGGCGGAAAACGAAAACCGCCGCTCGGCCACCGAGAGCGAGCGTCATCAGCGCGAGGCCGAACGTGCCGCCGCGCAGGCAGAGCTGACCGAAGCCATTGATGTTTTGGGCGCCGGTTTGCAACGTCTTGCCAATGGCGATCTGACCGGCACGATCCGCCAGCCGCTCGCCGGCAATCTCGACCGGCTGCGTCTCGATTTCAACGCCTCGCTTGAGCGCCTGTCCGGCACCGTCACTGCTGTCCACGGCAATGTCGCCGAAATCAACCGCAAAAGCGGCACGGTCAGTTCCTCCACCGCCGATCTCAGCCAGCGCACCGAACAGCAGGCGGCTGCCCTGGTCGAGACATCGACCGCCATCCGCCAGATCATGGATGCGATCCGCCATTCCTCCGAGCGTGCCGAAAATGCGTCGCGGCTCGCCCGTGAGGCCCGCGCCAACTCCGATCGCTCCGGCGAAATCGTCGGCGGTGCCGTCGATGCCATGCAGCGCATCGAAAACGCCTCCAGCGAGATCTCCAAGATCATCAACGTGATCGATGAAATCGCCTTCCAGACCAACCTGCTGGCCCTCAATGCCGGTGTCGAGGCCGCCCGCGCGGGTGAAGCTGGCAAGGGCTTTGCCGTCGTCGCCCAGGAGGTCCGTGAACTCGCCCAGCGTTCAGCGACCGCCGCCAAGGATATCAAGGCGCTGATCACCAAGTCCGGCACCGAAGTTGCAAGCGGCGTCGGTCTTGTTCGCGAAACCGGAACCGTCCTCTCCTCGATTGCGGGTCAGGTCGTCCAGATCGGCGATCACATTCATTCGATCGCATCGGCCGCCAAGCAGCAGTCTGCGAGCCTCAACGAAATCAACGATGCCGTCGCGCGCATGGAGAATGTCACACAGCAGAATGCGCGGGCTGCCGAACAGACGAATGTCGATATGGCCGGCCTGACGCGGGATGCGGAGATGCTCTCCGGGCTCGTCGGACAGTTTACGCTCGAAGCCAGCGCCTCGACTTTGCATAACCGCTTTGCCGACCAGCGCGATACGAGCTTCGGGCGCCCCGTGCCGCCGACACCGTCTCAGCCTGCGCCCGCCGCAACCGGCGCCGCAAAACCTGCCGCACGGTCATTCCTCAAGCCAAAGGTGGCCCCTGCCGAAGCCGGCAGCCGCGCGGTCACTTCGCCTGCACGCTCGCTGATGGACAAGATCTCGATCGGTCTCGGTGCCAAGCTCAACCAGGCCAAGGACGGCAAGCCGGACGGTGAATGGGAAGAGTTCTGAGGCGGCATCACCGCCAAATGCAAAACGGCGCGGGAAACCGCGCCGTTTTGCATTTGAGATAGGGAAGCTGCCGTTCAGCCCTTGGCCTGTGGATCGGCTTCGCCCGGTTCCGTTGCATCCTTGCGCGAGGCCGAGAGATAGGTGTCGAAGATCTGCTCCATGCTCTTCTGATAGCTCTTCTGCACTTCGAGACCGCTGTCGAACATGGTGTTGACCATGGCGGCAAAGCTTTCCTGCGCTTCCTTCTCCGGCGCCTTGGCCTGTTCAGGCGCGGGCTTCGGCGCTTCGGCAGGCTTGCCGGTCATCTGCGCCGTATAGGCCGTTGCCATGTCCTGGAAAGCCTTGGTGAAGGGATTGTCGAGGAATGGATTGGCAGCCGCCTGCGGTTCCGGCTTCTTCTGCGCGCCCATCATCTCCTGGAAGGCGCGGGTAAACGGATTGTCGAACATCGACGCCGCCTGGGGCTGCGGCTTTGGCTGCAGGCCAGTGCTCTCCAGCCACTGCTGCATCATCGCGCCCATCGGCGTTGCGGTAAAGGCATTGGCGCCCGGGAACTGCCCCGCCGTCTGCTTGAAGAGCCCGCCCATCAGCGTGTCGGCCATGACAGGCATCATCTGTTTCAGGATATCCTGACCGATGCCCGAGAGCTGGGCTGCCTGTGCCGCGATCGCGCGCGAGACCTCTTTCGAGCCGAAAAGCTGCTGCAGGATCTGGTTTCCATCGGCAATGCCCTGCGGCGTGAAGGCCGAGCTCATGTCTTCGAAATATTTGGCGTAGTTCCCTGAGGTCATCGCCTGGACGAGCACGGAGAAATCATAGGGATTGGTGGTGTTGCGCTTGAAGCCGGAGGCAAAGGCCGGCATCAGCGCCGCAACCGCCTTGGCCGCCTGCTCCTGGGCGAGGCCATATTGTTTGGCCATGGCGTCCATCGCCATGCCGTTCTGCGCCTGCAGCATCATGTCGAACAGTGGCAGCATGGCAAATCTCCCCGGATGCGTGCAGATGATTCCGCACTATATCCGGAAAGATCGGCAGGCAAACCGGTTTTTGCCGTTGTTCTGAAACGTGAGGCGCGCGTGCGGGCGAAGTCTCAGTACTGATATTCCTCGAAAACCGGCTCAACCGAGCCGTTCCATCGGCCGTGATAGAGTGCCAGCAAGTCGTCGGCGAGCGTCGTACGCTTGGCGAGCACTTCGTCCAGCGTGGTGAGGAAGACGCTCTCGTCCTGGCCATCACCGTTGAGGCGGGCACGGGCCTTGAGGCCGGCGCGGGAAAGCTCGACGACCTCGCGGGCGACCTCCATCAGCGGGCGCCCGGCAACGGAAGCCTTCAGGCCCTGAGCCGGAACAGCATCGCGCATCGCAACCACGTCTTCGACGGTCCAGCCCGCGGTCAGCTCGTCTGCGGCGGAAAGGGCGGTGTCGTCGTACAGCAGGCCCACCCAGAATGCCGGCAGCGCACAGATGCGCCGCCACGGGCCACCGTCTGCACCGCGCATTTCCAGGAACCGCTTCAGCCGCACATCCGGGAAAAGCGTCGACAGATGGTTCGTCCAGTCGCCCTGCTGCGGTTCCCACTCGGCAATCTCGCCCTTCAGCGCGCCGTCCATGAACTGCCGGAAGGTGATGTGGGTACAGTCGTGATAGCGTCCGTCGCGCACGATGAAATACATCGGCGCATCGATCGCCCAGGCGACGTAGTCGCCGAAGGAGAAGTCCTTGGAGAAGGTGAAGGGCAAAACGCCGGCGCGGCGGTTGTCGGTGTCGCGCCAGATGTCGCCACGCCAGGAGAGAAGCCCGTTCGGCTTGCCCTCGGTGAACGGCGAGGAGGCGAACAGCGCAGTCGCCAGCGACTGCAGCTTCATCGACACCCGCATCTTCTGGCGCATGTCGGCTTCAGACGAGAAGTCGAGGTTCACCTGAATGGTGCAGGTCCGATACATCATGTCGAGACCCTTGCTGCCGACCTTCGGCATGTAGCGGGTCATGATGTCGTAGCGCGACTTCGGCATGCGCGGCGTCTCGGCCAGCGTCCATTTCGGGCTGCCGCCGATGCCGAGGAAGCGGATGCCCATGGGCTCGGCGACTTCGCGCAGCACGGCCAGATGCTGGTTCGATTCCTTGCAGGTCTGGTGCAGGGTTTCCAGCGGCGCGCCCGACAGTTCGAACTGGCCGCCCGGCTCGATCGAGATCGCACCCATGCCGTGCTGTTCGCCAAGGCCGATGATGTTCTCTCCGTCCAGGATCGGCTCCCAGCCAAGCTTCTCCTGCATGCCCTTCAAAAGGGCCGAGATGCTGGCATCGCCGAAATAGGGAACCGGACTGTTGTCTGCCCGGAAGAAGGCGAATTTCTCATGCTCGGTGCCGATCCGGAACTGCTCCTTCGGCTTCGACCCTTCAGCCAAATAGGCCGCCATGTCGTCGAGAGTGCCGAGAGGGGTCTGGTCGGTCGTGTCACGGGCCATGAAAGCTACCTTGCTGGGCGTCTCTGGTGGGCCACGAGCGGGCCCATTACTGAGGCTGATTGAACCGGATTTATGTGCCGTGCAAGTGAAAATCTCTCATGCACGGCTCAAAAATCTGGAACGAAGAGAAACGGAAAGAGGGCTAGCGCCAGTCGCCGATGGCGGCTTGCACGACGGCCAGGGCCGCCACGGCTGCGGTGTCTGCCCGGAGGATTCTGGGGCCGAGCGGAATGGCCGTGACGAACGGCAGTGACCGCAGCAGCGCGCGCTCTTCTTCCGAAAAACCACCTTCCGGCCCAACGAGAAGCGCAAGCGACTTTTCCGTGATCCGCGACAGGGCGGGCAGGGGATTTTGCGTGGCGCTGTCTTCGTCGCAATAGATGATCCGGCGATCATTGGGCCAGCGGTCGAGCAGGTCGCGCAGTTTCACCGGCTCGATGACTTTCGGGATGGCAAGCACGCCGCATTGCTCCGCCGCTTCCACGGCATTGGCCTGCAGCCGGTCGATACTGCCGATCTTGCCCTGCACATGCTGGGTCATCACCGGCTGCAGCACGCCGGCGCCCATTTCGACCGCCTTCTGAACGAGATAATCCATGCGGCCGACCTTGAGCGGCGCAAACAGGAAATGCAGGTCACAATCCGCAGGCTGCGGACGCGTCTCTTCGACG
>JARXAK010000179.1 GCA_029865885.1 Rhizobium sp.
TGACGGTGTCGTTGCCTGCACCGCCGACAATCGTGTCGTCGCCGGCATTGCCGTAGAGCGTGTCGTTGTCGGAGCCGCCATCGATGATGTCGTTGCCGGCACCACCCCAGATCTCGTCATTGCCTTCGTTGCCATAGAGATCGTCATCGCCGCCGAGACCGGAGATCTGGTCATTGCCGATGCCGCCGGTGATCTTGTCAGTCTGGGCGTCCGCCCCCTGAAGGATGTCGTTGCCCTTGCCGCCGTCGATCTCAATCTCGGCTGCATCCGAGGTCGTATAGACCTTCGGCAGAAGGATGATGTCATCGCCATCTGTGCCGATGAACTTTTCGACGCCTGCAAGACCGAGCGAGGAATTGGCACGATCGAAGACGAAGCCCTTGTCCGGGCTTGCCGGGGTGAAGGTCACCGTGTCGATGCCCGTGCCGCCATCCAGCGTGTCGCCTTCACCGGAGCGTCCGGCGAGGGAAACCGAGCGGGTGTCGCCATTGCCCAGCGTGAAGGTACGCGGGCCAGCGGAAGCTGCATCCTCGATATCTGCGGAGACGATGAGGCTGTCATCGCCGGCGCCGCCATCGAGCGTGTCGCTGCCGGTTCCACCGCTGAGGATGTCGTTGTTGTCACCGCCGCGCAGGATGTCGTTGCCGCCATCGCCCTGCAGCTGGTCGTCACCCTTGCCGCCTTCCAGCGTGTCGTTGCCATCACGGCCAACGAGCACATCCTTGCCATCGCCGCCCGTGAGGACGTTGGCTGCGGTGTTGCCGACAAGGATGTCGTCGCCGCTGCCGCCTTCGGCATTGACGATCGTGGCGCCAAGCGCGTCACGACCGATGACATTGCTGCCGGTCCGGTCGGTTGCCGTGCGAGCGGCGACCTGCTGGAGGGAGATGTCTGCTGCGGTGTCGTTGAGGTTGACGAAGACGCCGGTCGACATCGCACCGTAGGAGATGGTGTTGCCGTTGATCGTGCCGGCTGCATCGACCTTGACGGTGAAGGATACGGGAAGCACGTCCCCGTCCCCATCGGTCGCCGTGGCGTCGAAGCGGAATTGCAGGAAGTGGTCGTTGCCATTCGGCGCCGTATGGTCGAGCGGCTTCAGCAGCGTGAAGGTGTAGCTGCCGGTGGCTGCGTCGAGAGACAGCGTGAAGACCTGGTTGGCGGCGTTGGATGCATCCGTGCCGGTAAGAAAAGCAATCAGGACGCCGTTGATCAGGGAGACGCTGACCGGTGCCCCATTCGACTTCAGGTCAAAGCTCTGATTGTTGGCATCGGAACGCGTGTAGCCGTTCAGAACCAGCGACTTCGCCGGGCCATTATCAGCGTTCCAGTTGATCAGCGCACGACCGGAAACCACCTTTGCGCCATCTTCGAAGACTTCGCCGTTGGCGTTCGCGGCAATCGACGGCGTCGAGTCCGTGACCGTGATCTTCAGCTGGTTGGAGAGCGCAAGCGTGTCGCCATCGCCATCCCGAACCGTGACTGCCGAGGAGAGGTCGAGGGTCAGAGAGGTCCGGCCATCGATCGTCTCGATATCAGGGGTACCGCGGTTGATGACAACGTCACCGCGCGGTGCGTTGTCGCCATCCAGGTCGAAGGTCGTTGCCGGGTTCCCACGAATGTTGCCGACATTGACGTAAACCGTCTGATTGGCAGCCAGGTTGATGACGAGATTGTCGCCGGTGACCGAGTTGTTGTCGAGCGTCCAGCTGACTGCGCTGTTGCCGTCATTGGTGACGCGGATGATGACATCGCCGTTCGGCAGGCGGCCGACGACCTCGAAGTCATCGCCGTCGACTTCCGGCACCTTCAGCTGCGCATTGGCAGCCGACAGCAGAGACAACGGATATCCCTGACCATCCATCACGACCTTCTGGGTGTGATCGATCGGGCCAACCTGCGTGAAGGTGTAGGCACCGGTGACCGCATTCACCGCGAAGGTGAAGATTGGCACCTCGCCTGCCCGTGCCGTCAGGACGTTGCCGACGACGGTGTAGGTCAGGGCGACGCCGTTGGAGGTCAGCGAGGTCAGCGACGCCGACAGATTGTCTCTTTCAACCGTGTAGGCATTCGTTGCATGGGCACCATCGGCGCCGAAGGAGACGAGCGACGACAGGAAGCCCTTAACTTCCGGCGTTGCCGGGTTGCCGTCCGCGACCAGCAATTCGCTGGCCGTGCCGGTCAGCACGGCAGAGGTTGCAACCGGAACGTCATCGACGATGTTGATCTCGAAGCGGCCGGAGACCTGGTCACCGTCACCATCGGTGACCGTGTAGCGGACACCGATTTCCAGCGTATCTTCGCCCTGCTGCGAATGCGCCAGCGTGTTGTCCAGAAGCGTGAAGGTATAGGTGCCGTTGGCGGCAACCTCGATCTTCCACACGCCGTCATTGTCCGTCAGAGTCCGGTTGCTTTCGGTCCAGGTGGCATTGTTTGCCGTCAGCGCGAACGACCTCACGCCGTCAGAGCCAAAGGAGACATTCAGGCTGCCGGTCGTCGAGAGCGGCTCTCTTGGCAGGTTGTCATTGCCGCCGACAAGATCGTCTTCGTTGCGGGTCAGCCCGGTCGTTGCCGAACGAACCTGGTCCGGCGTGTCGTCATTGACAGCGATGTTCAGCGTGCCGGAGACCACGTCGCCATCACCATCCGTCACGGTATAGCCGATGGAGAGTGTCGCATCCTCTTCACGCGTTCCCGCCGTGCCGTGTGCGATCGGCGCGTTCAGTGTGAAGGTGTAGGACCCGTTGGTGCCGATCAGCAGCGTTGCCGCGCCGTTCGGGTAGTTGGCGCTCACTGCCGTGAACGTCATGACGCCATTGGAACCGGTACCGGACTGTACCCAGGTGACGGACTCCGTCTTTGCGAAGCCCTGGGCATCCCTGTAGACAACCTGGAATTCGGGGCCAGAAATCGCGATGGATTTCACACCATCCGATCCGCTGGTGAAGAGAGTGCCGCGCCCGCCCCACACAGAATTGAGGGACGGCGTGACATCATTCGAGCCGAAGTAGTTCGGGCTGGACACGTCCCACTGCGCTTCGTCGTCCAGGACCGAGGCCGCATCGACCACCTGGGGCGCTGACGGCGTGTCATCGTTGACGGTGATGTTGAGCGTGCCGCTCTTGGCGTCGCCGTCGCCATCGGTGACGGTGTAGCCGAAGGTCAGCACCTTGTCGTCCTCGCCGGCGGCGGAATGCGCCACCGGCGCATTCAGTTCGAAGCTGTAGGAGCCATCGGGACGGATGACGAGAACAGCGGCGTTGCTATAGCTGTTGCTGCTGGCCGTGAAGGTCACCGAGCCGTCGCGACCGACAACCCCGTTGCTCCAGCGGACATCTTCCGTCAGCGCGAAGCCCGCACGGTTCTCGTAGACGACCTGGAAGCTCGGGCCGTTGATGGTGATGGCCGAGACGCCGTCGGCGCCGGCCCGGAACAGCGTGCCTTCATCGCCGGTGATGATCGAGCGCGACGGCGACGGATCATTGACGCCACCCTGATTGCCGGCGGCGATTGCATTTTGGCCTTCGTCATCAAGACGGCTGGCGCCGTTGACGCTGGTCGGTACCGTCGGGATATCGTCGATGACCTTGACCGAGAAGGAACCCGGAACGGTGTCGCCGTCGGAATCCGTGGCGGTGAAGCTGAAGGTCAGGGTCAGCTGGTTCTCGCCTTGGCCAGCGGCATGGTCGAGCGGCTTCAGCAGGGTGAAGCTGTAGCTGCCCTTCGGATCGGCATCCGAGACGGTCGCGTAGAAGACGATGCGATCGCTGCTCAGGTTGCCTGGGACGCTGTTGCCCGTGTAACCGACCAGAGTGCCGTTGATGAGGCCTGTCTTGACGGTCTCGCCAAGCGAAGTGATCCCGGTGCCATAGGCATTGGTGACCTGGACCGTTGCGCTGGCGAAGGCCACGGAGCGATCACCCGGCTGGCTGCCGTCATTGGCATTGTCCGAGCCCCAGTTGATGTCGAGCGAACCGTCGACGACGCGGTGCGTCGTGACGTCGAGGTTCTGCGCCGTGTCGCGATCGTCGGTGCCTTCGTTGTCTTCGTTGCCTCTGCCGGCAACTGCGCCTTGCTCTTCTTCAACGATGCCGACAACAGGCGTGCCGATGGAGAGCACGTCATCCACGACCTTGACCTGGAAGGTGGACGAAGCCGTGTCGCCATCGCTGTCCGTGGCGGTGAAGCTGAAGGTCAGCGTCAGTTCGTTTTCGCCGCTGCCTGCCGCATGGTCGAGAGGCTTGACCAGGGTGAAGTTGTAGGTGCCGGTAGCCGAAGCATCGGAAAGCGTTGCGTAGAAGACAACGTTGGTCGGAAGGGCATTCAGGTTGAAGCTTGTCGGGGCAGTCCCCGTGTAGCCCACCAAAACCCCATTGATCAGCACGGTTTCGACCGTAACGCCAAGCGAGGTCAGCACGTTGCCATAGGCACCGCTCACCTGAACGATCCTATCCGTGAAGGCGACGAAGCGGTTGCCATTGCCAACCAAATTGTTGTTGTTGGCATTGTCTGCACCCCAGGAGATGCCGAGCGAGCCGTTGACGACGGAAGCGGTGAGGTTGTCTTCCGGTTCGTTGTTGCCGCTGTTGACGGCCTCGTCTTCGACCTTGCCCTCGACCGGGGAGACGATGATCGGCGAGTCGTCGATCACGCCGACAGCAAAGCTGGTGGTGATCCGATCGCCATCGCCGTCACGCACCGTTGCTGTGAAGCTGAGGCTCAGAACATCTTCATTTGCCGCACCGGACGCCTTGCCCGGATGGTCGAGCACGCCACGGAGGACAAAGTCGTAGCGACCGCTGCCGTTGTCGGACAGGGTGACGGTGAAGACGACCGCGCCTTCGACGGAGCCCGCCCGTGCGGTCAGGACCGTACCATTTTCGGAAACGCGATAGAACAGATCCTGGCCCGCCGAAGTCAGCGACGACAGCAAGATCTCCGTGTTGCCGCTATAAACCTTCAGGTAGTCGGCCGGCTGGCCGGCGAAGATGACCGAGCGGTCGCCGGCAATCTGAGTTCCGTTGAAGCCGCGGTTGGCGTATCTGTTGCCGTCGTCACCGCCCCAGTTGATGTTGAGCGAGGCACCAATGCTGTCGGTGACCGAGCCGCCATTGGCGTCGGAGGCCGTGGTTTCGACGCTGCCCGTCGTCTCCTTGTTGCCGGTTGAAAGGGCTTCTTCCTCGACATAACGGGTCGTCACAGTGCCAGCGGTCGGGATATCGTCGACCACCTTGACCGAGAAGGTCGCAGGCCGGGTCACATCGCCATCGGAATCCGTGGCGGTGTAATCGAAGCTCAGCGTCACCGGATCTTCGCCCTGGACGGAGTTCTTGTGGTCCAGCGTGTTGTAGAGCGTGAAGGTATACTGGCCGTCGCCGCTATCCGACAAGGCAACGGTGAAGACGATGCCCGCCTGCGCCGGGTTCGACGGAAGCGTTTGCGGCTCGTTTCCGACGTAAGCGACAAGTGTCTGCTGACCGTTGATGGTCAGGATCTTGTAGCTGAGGCCTACACCATCCGACGTCAGACCGAGCGCCCTGAGTTCCGTGCGGACGCTGTCGGCAAACTGCACCGAACGATCGCCCGGCTGGCCATTGCCGTCATTGGCGTCGTCCGAACCCCAGAAGATGCCGAGGCCGCCCGTCGCGACATTCGTCGTCACGTTGCTGTCCGCATCCGTGTCGGCGTCGATGTTATCCGTTGGGGTTTCGCCGTTGGCGTCCTTGTCTTCGTTGCCGAGCCCAAGAACGGCTTCCTGCTCTTCCTCAACCACGCCAGCGGTGACCGGCCGCGTGATGATCGCCACGTCGTCGCGGACATTGACCGTGAAGGTATCGCGGGCGGTATCGCCGTCGGAATCCGTCGCGGTGAAGTTGAAGGTCAGCGAAAGCTCGTTTTCACTGCGGCCTTCCGCATGATCCAGCGGCTTGACCAGGGTGAAGGTGTAGGAACCGGTGTTCGAGACATCCGAGAGCGTGACGTAGAAGACGACATTGCTCGGCAGGGCATTGGCATTGAAGCTCGACGGCGCGGCATTCTGGCCGCCGGTGTAGGCCACCAGAACACCATCGACAACGGCGGTATAAACCCGCAGACCGAGCGAGGTGAGATTGCGGCCGTAGTCACCCGATACATCGACGTTTGCGTTTGTGAAGGCGACCGAGCGATCACCATTGCCACCGGAGCCATTGTTGCCGTCATCGGCACCCCAGGAGATGGCGAGCGAGCCGGTTTCGGTCTTGCTCAGGCCGTCTTCCTCGTTGTTACCCTTATTGACGGCTTCGTCTTCGACCGTCACGCGCTCTGTGCGGCCAATCACCGGCGAATCGTCGATGACGTTGACCTGGAAGCCATTCGTCACGAAATCGCCATCGCCATCGCGGGCGGTGAAGGTGAAGTTGAAGGAGAGAACGTCCTCATCCGACGGGCTGTCACCCTTGACCGGGTGATCAAGGACGCCACTCAGATTGAAGCTGTAGCTGCCATTGCTCGCGTCGGACAGCGTCACAGTGAAGACGACGGTTTCCCCGGCCTTGGCCGTCAGCACCGTGCCGTTGTTCGACAGGCTGTAGACGAGAGCCTGTCCTTCGGACTTCAGGTTGGACAACGGAACCAGGGTGTTGCCGCTATAGACCTTGAGGAAGGCACCGGCGTCCGCAGCCGAAATCGTCACGGCAGCGAGGCTGTTGGATGTCGCGAAGACGACCGAACGGTCACCGGCAACCTGCGTTCCCGTGAAGCCACCGTTGGCGGCTTTGTTGCCGTCGTCACCGCCCCAGGCGATGTTGAGCGATGCACCGATGGAATTCGAGATGAAATCACCATTGGCGAAGAAGCCAGTCAGCTCAACGCCGAACGGGCTTGCATCCTCGTTGCCATTCGCCAGCGCTTCCTCTTCGACATAGCGCGGACCGGCACCATCAGCCGTCGGCACATCGTCGATGATCTTGATGCCGAAGGAAGCAGGCTGGGTTACGTCACCATCGGCATCGGTCGCGGTGAACTGGAAGCTGAGCGAAAGCGCATCTTCGCCAGCAAACGAACCCTTATGGTCGAGCGTGTTGAACAGCGTGAAGACATATTTGCCATCGTTCGCGTCGCTGAGCGCAACCGTGAAGACGATACCCGCAGAAATGCCTGCGACCTGATTTGCGGGAACCGTTGTCGGTTCCGCTCCCGTATAGGCGATCAGGGTCTGCTGGCCGTTCACCGTCACGATCTTGTATTGCAGCAGAACGCCGTCCGAGGTCAGTGCCTGGTTTCTGAGAACCTCGATGCCCGCTGCCGTGAACTGCACCGAACGGTCGCCCGGCTGGCTGCCGCTATTGCTGTTGGTGTCATCGGCACCCCAGCTGATGGCAAGCGTGCCTTCTGCGGTCTGTGTCGTCACATCATCGGAACGACGGGTATCCTGGTCGAGATCATCACGGCTGTCGCGATCCTCGTTACCGAGGCCGGCAACCTGCCACTGTTCTTCCTCGACGACACCATCATTGAAGGGCAGGCCGATCAGCGGCTGGTCGTCGGAGATCGTGACGCCGGCCGTTGCCGATGCCGCATTGTCACCGTCCGCATCCGTGCCCTGGAAGGCGAACGAAAGCCTGATCGAATCGGAGTTTGCAGCGTGATCCAGCTCCTGGAAGATCTCGATCGTGTAAGAGCCGTTGATGCTGGTCGGATCCAGAGTGATCTCGAACACGTTGACGCGAACCGGCTCACCACGGCTGGTGTCCATGAAATAGGCGGTCAGGGTCTGGCCACCATTTTCGATATTGATAACCTCGAAGCGGAGCGCACGACCGCCGGAGGAGAATGTACCTCCTTCGATCGACAGACCGAGTGCTGCGGCATCCGAATAGGTGCCGGCCGCGATCTGACCGGGCGCCGAGACGCCTGACTCATCACCTTCGCCTGCGGTGAGCGTGGTGCCGAAGAAGCGGACGGTGCGGCCGAATTCGTCATTTCTGCCGCGTGTGTCGTCATCCGCGCCCCAGCTGATGCCGAGCGTGCTGGACGTCGCTGTCACGTCCTCACGCGTCGCATCGGTAAGCGGATAGTCGGAAACATCATCTTCCGAGAGACCGTTGGCGCCACCAACTTCACCCTGGACCGGTGCGTCGTCAGCGATTGTCACACTCGCCGTTGCCGATGGCGCATTGTCGCCGTCGGCATCCGTGCCCTGGAACTTGAAGGACAGCGTCGCCGAATTGGAGCCCGGGAGATGATCGAGTTCCTGGATAATCTTAACCTGGTAGGTACCATTCAGCGATGTCGGATCGAGCTTGATCTCGAACACCGGCACCCGAGGCTCGGAACCGACGACATAGGCCGTCAGCGTCTGGCCGCCAGTGGCCTCATTCGCCACGACGTAATAGAGGGCCTTGCCACCAGAGCGCAGGACGGCGCCATCGATCGAAAGCCCGATCGCAGCGGCATCCGTATAGGTGCCTTCGGAAACCTGGACGGACAACAGGACGGGCTCGCCACGTTCACGTTCACCGTCACCTTTGGTCACGGTCGTGCCAAAGAAGCGGACCGTGCGGCCAAAATCGTCAGCTTCACCGCGTGTATCGTCATCAGCACCCCAGCTGATGCCGAGCGAGCCGGTTGTCGCGGTCGGGTCCGCATCTGCCGTGGCATCGGTTGCCGGATAGGTGGACACATCATCTTCGGACAGGCCGTTGGCGCCGCCGACTTCGCCCTGAACCGGTGCGTCATCCGCGATTGTCACGCTCGCCGTTGCCGACGGAGCATCGTCGCCGTCGGCATCCGTGCCCTGGAACTTGAAGGACAGCGTCAGCTGGTCCGAGCCGCGATCGTGATCCAGTTCCTCGATGATCTCGACTGTATAGCTGCCATTTTCCGCCGTCGGATCGAGCGTGATCACAAAGACCTTCGTCTGGGTGCCGACAATATAGGCCGTCACCATCTGACCGCCATTGACGAGATCAGAAACCGTAAAGACGAGCGGCTTGCCGCCCGATCTGAAGGAACCGCCTGTAATCTGCAGTCCAAGGGACGCAGCATCGCTGATGCGGTCATCGACAGGTGCATCGACAAGGGCCATCGACAGACGCGCCGGCGGCAGATCATCGATATCCTCTTCGGACGGCGTTTCCAGCGGCACGAAGCGCACCGTCCGACCGAAAGCGTCGCCCGCGCCACGGATGTCATCGTCCGCACCCCAGCTGATGCCGAGCGAGCCGGTTGTCGCGGTTGCGTCCGCATCTGCCGTGGCATCGGTTGCCGGATAGGTGGAGACATCGTCTTCCGACAGACCGTTGGCACTTCCGACGGTGCCCTGGACGGGCGCATCATCCGCAATCGTCACATTGGCAGTGCCAGGTTCGGCGCTATCACCGTCGGAATCCGTCCCCTGGAAGGTGAAGTTCAGCGTGATCGAATCCGACTCGAGATCATGGTCGAGTTCCTGGAAGATCTCGACAGTGTAGCTGCCGTTCTCTGCCGTCGGATCGAGGGTGATCTGGAAGACCTCGATGCGGGTAAACTCCTCGCCCTTGCCCTGCTCCAGATAGAAAGCAATGATGGACTGGCCGCCATTGGCGAGATTGATGACCTCGAAGCTGAGCTTACGACCGCCCGAGCTGAACGAACCGCCATCAATCGAAAGGCCGAGCGCGCTTGCATCCTCATAGATACCGGCAGAAATCTGGCCCGAAACCACGACGCGCTGCTCTTCGCCTTCGCCTTCCCCTTCACCCTCACCTTCGCCTTCCGAAGTGGTCGAACCGAAGAAACGCACCGTGCGGCCGAATGCATCGCCGTCGCCACGGATATCGTCGTCGGCACCCCAGTTGATCCCGAGCGAGCCAGTGGTCGCGGTGGGATCCTCGTCCGTCGCATCCGTCGCAGGATCGGTTGAGACGTCGTCTTCCGTCAGGCCATCGGCAGGACCGGCTTCGCCCTGAACCGGCACGTCATCAACGACGTTGACGATGAAGTTGGATGACACCGTATCGCCATCGCTGTCGGTCGCGGTGTAACCGAAGAGGATAGACAGTGTATTTTCGCCAGACCCGGCGGCATGGTCGAGCGGCTGGACCAGCGTGAAGGTGTAAGAGCCGTTGGCGGCATCCGACAGCGTGGCGAAGAAGACGACGTTGGCAGCCGTCGCTGCCGTCGGCACGGTTGTGCCGGTGTAGCCAACCAGCGTGCCGTTGGCCAGAACGACGGTGGAAACCGCCTGACCGAGGGAGGTCAGCGAGGAACTCGCTCCACCGAAGACGGTGATGCTGGGGCTAGTAAAGGCAACCGAGCGGTCGCCGGCACCGCCGAGTCCGCTGTTGCCGTTGTCGGAACCCCAGGAAATGTTGAGCGAACCGGTCGCAACGGCCGACAGGTTCGGCACTTCCGTTTCGTCATTGCCGATGCCTGCAACGGACGGATCTTCGTCTTCGACGGTACCGGTCACGCCACCGGCCGTCGTCGGCGCATCGTCGACGACATTGACGACGAAGCTGGAGGTGACGGTGTCACCGTCGCTGTCGGTTGCGGTGTAGCCGAAGGTCAGCGACAGCGTGTTCTCGGCCGAACCGGCGGCATGATCGAGCGGCTGGACCAGCGTGAAGGTGTAGGAGCCGGTGGCGGCATCCGACAGCGTGGCAAAGAAGACGACGTTGGCGGCATTGGCCGCAGTCGGCACCGCAGTGCCGGTGTAACCAACCAGCGTGCCATTCGCCAGAACGACGGTGGAGACGGCCTGGCCGAGCGAGGTCAGAGCCGTGCCGAAGGCACCGGTAACGCCGACCGTATTGGAGGTGAAGGCAACCGAGCGGTCGCCGAGCAGGCCGTCATTGTTGTTGTCTGCGCCCCAGTTGATGTTGAGGACGCCGGTTGCGACCGCAGTCAGGCCATCGGCCTCGTTATTGCCGCCAATGAGGGATTCATCTTCCGCCGTGCCGGTCGTACCGAGCGACGCGGTCGGCACATCATCCGCAATATCGATGCTGAAGTTGCCGGTAACCGTATCATTGTCCTTGTCGGTAATCGACACGTTAAACGTCAGACGCAGCAGGTCATTGATGCCGGACTGTCCGACACCCGGATTGTCGACGGCGCCGGCAAGCGTGAACGTGAAGGTGCCGGTGGCGACATCGGTGATCGTCAAAGTGAAGATCGTCACGCCGTTGGCGGTGCCGGTCAGCGTCAGCCCACCATTCGACTGTGCGATGACAACAGGCACGCCGGCCGAGGTCAGCGGGAACAACCCTGCCGTTACGCCCGTGGCTTCAGTGACGTCGTTGGCAGCGACAAAGCCGATGCTGCGGATCGTGCCGAAATCGCTTCCCTGGGAGAACAGGATCTGACCGTTGACGGTCTGATTGTTCAGATCTGCATCAACGAGAACCGTCTCGGAAAGGCTTGAGATCGCCTGAACGAGGCCGAAGCTCGGCTGACCATCAATCACTCCACCTGCGTCACCCGTAGCGGCATCGTCCTGATCTGTTCCATTGAGCAAGCCAGAAAACGCGAACTCCTCGAAACCGTCGCCGATCTGGTCGTCCTCGAAGTCCCCGCCGTCGCTGGCCGGACCAGACTGCGCGGTGAAGGTCCCGTCCTGACCGGCTGCAACGTTGATGTTGCTGCCTTCAAGGGCGGCGAAGAGGGCGACCTGGGGCAGCTCGACATCACCGATCACGAAGGTCGGGATGTTTGCCGCGCCGCCGACCACGACGATCTCGGTGCCATCGGCCAGGACGAGCACGAGGTTTTCGCCATCGACTTCGAACTCGAGATTGTCGAGCTCGACACCGGCCGGCAGCGTGACGACATTCTGATCATTCGGCGTGACGCGGTTCGGAATGGCAGAGGCGACCGTCTGGACGGGCGGCTGGCTCGGCAGCCGATCGGTGCGACCGGTGTCGGGCGTATCAGCCTGAGCGACCTCGATACCGTCTACACTCTCGCGAACGAAACCCAGATGCTGCTCGACCGCAGAGTCGAAATCATCAGCTGCGGAAGTATTGTCAATGCTGGACAGGCGCGGATCTTCGATGGACATGGTAACTCACCCCTTAACAAGTTGACCGCAGTTAAATCGCGGCAGTGGGGGCGTGCAACAGTCTGTTAACCGCAAACACATAGCGGGTTATGCCGAAAGCGACCATTATTGAAAATGGCGTTAATTTCTGGCAGAAAAGCCTTTTATTTCGGTAATTTACTCAAACTTTATTGATGATGCACCAAAGCTTTCGCGTGAGCTTTTCGGCCAGAACAACCGGCTGCCGGGGATCGATTGCCGGGGCCTTGCGGCGTCTCGCAAAACGCAGTTTTCGCCGATCCCAGCCATCCTTCCGAGCCAACAGACCGGGCGGGCAATAGTTGCTCCCCCCACCCTGTTTGCCCAAAGGGCTCGCCCCGCCCAAAAAGACTGAGCCTGCTGCAATGGCAGTGTCCATCAAGTGAGTTGGCGACCGGATCTGAAGTGGGCAGCACGTCGCCATGATCGGCAGAGCGCCGGGTCGGACAACAAACACTGCCGGCAAACAGCCAACATCAAGGCAATCGGTCAGCAATGGACATGAAGAGGATGGCGGAGGATTGGAAACCGGATGCGAATGTTCGGCTCGCTGCCTGTTGCAATGAGCCGCAGCTCTTCGTTGCCAAGCGACGCGCCGCCATCGGACTGGTCGCGCAGGCGTGGCCGGGCCGCTTATGACGCTGTGGCGCGCAGCGCAAAGAAGGCGAGAGACGCGAAGATCAGCTCGAAAGCAAGAATAGCGAGAAACATGCTGGCTGGCACGCCATCGACCGCGATGCTGACAAGCCGCCCGAAGGCGAAGCCACTGAACAGAACGACAATCGAAAGCAGCGCGAACGCCCGCATGCGCTCCCAAATCAATCCGAGCAGGAACAGCGCCGCTATCCCGATGAAAGCTCCGCCCAGGGCTGCCCGAATGAGGTGAAGATGATTGACGGTGGTCAACTCAATCGCGGGCGCTTCCATCATCATCTGCGGAGCGATGAGATGCAGAGTGCCGACAACCACCATTACGGCCCCAGCACCTGCGAGAGCAATGGTCCCCAATTTCCCCTTAACTAGCATCGACACGTCTCTTGCCCCTCCGTCTGGCGCTCGTCCGAACCCCAGCCTATCGGCATCGACCAAATTTGATAGGTGCATATTGATTAAGATCATTATAAGCTAAGCGAATGGATCTACGTCGCGCTGATCTCAATTTGTTGCTCCTGGTCGATGCCCTGCTCAGCGAGGGGTCAGCGTCAGGTGCGGCGCGACGACTGAACCTGTCACAACCCGCAGTCTCCCAAGGGCTCAAGCGAGCGAGGGAGACATTTGGTGATCCCTTGCTCATGCGGCATGGCAACCGACTGTTGCCAACCTCCCGCGCCATCGCCTTGCGACCCGAGATTCGCGCCATTCTCCAGCGGATCGAAAATGTGCTGACGCCAGGGACCTTCGAACCTGCCATGGCGACCCGCGATTTCATTCTGGCTGCGAGCGATCTGGGACAGGTGCTCGTTCTGCCTCAAATGATCGAGCGCATCAGCCGCGAAGCGCCGGGCTGCCGCGTAAAGGTCTTGCCGCCGCCCGCCAATCTTCACGATGTTGACAAGCTCGACCTCGCCATCGTGGGGGCGCCTGTCTCGGGCGGTCCTCTCTGCTGGCATACGCTCTTCGAGGATCGCTATGTCTTGCTGGCACGCAACGCCCATCCAGCTCTGGCAGGACCCTTGGACCTTGAGGGCTTCACGCGCTTGCCCCAGGTTCTGGTTTCTCCGCGCGCGGAAGGCTTCGAGGGGGCGGTCGATGACGCGCTCGGGCGCCTGGGCCTGCGCCGGCACGTCATGGTCATGCTGCACAACTTCATGACCTTGCCGACAATCTTGACCAACAGCGACCTGGTCGCTGCGGTTCCGCTGCACTTCGCGGAGTTGCCTCTTGTTCGACAGTTGTGCGGTTATCGCGAGTTGCCCCTTGAGGTTCCGCGATACGCGATGAAGATCGTCTGGCACACGACGCGATCCACCGATCCGGCGCTGCGATGGCTGTGCGGCGATCTTGTCGGCTGGTCGATGACGTCCGACCAGACCTAAGGCGAGCTTACGGCGGTGATTAAGGTGGGCACAGATACCAGTGAGCTACACGGGCTTCATTGTCCGGTTCCCGCGCGTGCTATCGCAGTTGGTCGAAATTTTTGGAGATATGGCGGACAGGGTGGGATTCGAACCCACGGTACGC
Organism: Rhizobium sp.; assembly: GCA_029865885.1. Taxonomy (GTDB): domain Bacteria; phylum Pseudomonadota; class Alphaproteobacteria; order Rhizobiales; family Rhizobiaceae; genus Allorhizobium. The sequence continues at coordinate 14,219 of JARXAK010000179.1, forward strand.
TTTCACGCACACACGCGTTCCAGGCGTGCGCCTTAAACCACTCGGCCACCTGTCCAGGGGGATCGCGGGGAAAACCACCGCGTCGGTCGGGCGGGATATATACCGATGAATTCCGGCGGATCAACCGAAATCTATCAGAATTTTGACATCGGCCGACAATTCCCTATCTATATGCTCCAGCGCGGCTGGCGTTCTGGGCCGTGCCGGGCTTCAGCCGGAGATATTTGTGGTGCGTTTCCTGTTCAGGGTGTTGAGTTTGCTTGCGCTTTGCGTCGGGGTCGTGTTCGGCGTCGTGGATGCGATCGCGTCGGTCTCGGCCTCGCAGGTCCTTCTGACCCCGCTTTCGGTGGCCTGGATCAGTGCTCATCCCGGCTCGCTGATGACACTGGAGAGCCTGGTGGTCACACGGCTGGGGGATGGCGCATGGCTGACCCTGCGCGACGTCTTGCTGCCACAGCCGGCATTCGCTGCGATGCTGGTGCTGTCCCTCATCTTCTGGATGATCGGATACAAGAAGCCGTCACCGGCGGGACGGTTTGCGGCCTGACGGTCCTTGCCGGGTCAAGGGACGGGCTTCGCCGGGCGCTTGGGCATGTAAGTTTCGGGCCCTGCCGGCGACCATAGAGATAAAGAGCGCCGCCGGGCCTGCAGATCGGGTCTGTGATGCGGCGATCGGTGGCCCGCCGAAACGGTGGTTCTTCAAACGTTCAAACAGGCCGGACGACGGCCTCAGGAGGTGTTCAGATGTTCCTGATCGACATGTTCAACAAGAAGACTGTCATGCCCACGGCCGAGAACGCGCTTCCCGGCCGTGCCGAGCCGATCCCGACGGCGTCCACACATTTCGTCTCCGGCCTGCCGCTGAAGGGACCCGTGCCTCAGGGTATGAAGACCGTCTATCTGGGCCTGGGCTGCTTCTGGGGGGCGGAGCGACTGCTCTGGCAGACGCCGGGCGTCTATCTCACGGTGTCCGGCTACCAGGGCGGGATCACGCCCAACCCGACCTACCAGGAGACCGTGACCGGCCTTACCGGCCATACGGAAGTGGTCAAGGTTGTCTACGATCCGCAGAAGACGTCGCTGGAAGGATTGCTGAAAGTGTTTTTCGAAGCGCATGACCCGACCCAGGGCATGCGGCAGGGCAACGATATCGGCACCACCTATCGTTCGGCGATCTATGTGGAAGACGACGAGGACATGGCGCTGGCCGTTGCCATTCGCGATCGTTTCCAGGAGGCGCTGGTCAAGGCCGGACGCAACAGCCGGGTGACGACGGAAATCGCGGCAGCGGGTCCGTTCTACTATGCCGAGGACTATCACCAGCAATATCTGGCGAAGAACCCGAACGGCTATTGCGGGCTGCGGGGGACTGGGGTCTCCTGCCCGATCTCGCCCGCCGCCTGAGGGCGAATGCCCAAAGACGCAGCATAAATCCCATTGATCTGACTGATTTTTCAGCGCCTCGTGCTGAAAAATCAGCAGGCTTGTGAATCTTTACCAGATGAAAAAAATCTGGTGAATTTTTGCAGAAGCCATGCAAGGATGACAGCCAGCCAGGACCTCCGGAAAAGGGGGCGGCGGTTCCGCAGACATGTCTTTCCTCGCGGAAAGGCTTGCGGGAGGACCCAACAAGATCAATAGCAACAACAGGGCTGCACAATGAAGAAAACCCTCCTCAGTCTCTTTGCCTTGGCCGCGATGTCGGCGACCGCACTTGCGGCCGATATCAAGCCGGCGCTGGTTTACGGCACGGGCGGCAAGTTCGACAAATCCTTCAACGAAGCCGCTTATGGTGGCGCCGAGAAGTTCAAGGCCGAAACCGGCATCGACTACCGCGATTTCGAGCCGACCAGCGACACGCAGGGCGAACAGGCGATCCGCAACTTCGCCTCGCGCGGTTTCAACCCGGTTGTTGCCGTTTCCTTCGCCTGGACGTCGGCCATCGAAAAGGTCGCCGCCGAATTCCCCGACACCCAGTTCGTGATCGTCGATTCCGTTGTCGACAAGCCGAACGTCCGTTCGGTCGTCTATAAGGAGCATGAGGGTTCCTACCTCGTCGGCCTGCTCGCCGGCATGGCTTCCACCACCGGCAAGGTCGGCTTCATCGGCGGCATGGACATCCCGCTGATCCGCAAGTTCGCCTGCGGCTACGAGCAGGGCGCACGCGCTGCCAAGGCCGACATCGAAGTCTTCCAGAACATGACCGGCACCACCGGTGCAGCCTGGAACGACCCGGTTCGCGGCGGTGAACTCACCAAGAACCAGATCGACCAGGGCGCGGACGTCGTCTACGCAGCGGCAGGTGCAACCGGTCTCGGCGTGCTCCAGACGGCTACCGACAACGGCAAGCTTTCGATCGGCGTCGATTCCAACCAGAACCACCTGCATCCGGGTTCGGTTCTGACCTCGATGGTTAAGCGGGTCGATCTGGCCGTCTACAACGCCTATGCCGATTCCAAGGGCGACAAGTTCACGCCCGGCCTGCAGGCGCTCGGCGTTGCCGAAGATGGCGTCGGCTACGCGCTCGACGACAACAATGCCAAGCTGATCACCGCCGACATGAAGGCTGCCGTTGAGAAGGCCAAGGCCGACATCATCGCCGGCACCATCAAGGTGCATGACTACATGTCGGACAATTCCTGCCCGAAGTGATCTGAATTCCGGGCGCAGGACGGCTCATTTGTCGTCCTGCGCCCTTTTTATGTCTGGGGGACCGGAATGAGTGCAGCGAGCCAGGCACCCGCGATCGAATTGATCGGCATCGACAAGAAATTCGGTGCGGTGCATGCCAACAAGAATATCAATCTGACGGTCGCCAAGGGCTCGATCCACGGCATCATCGGTGAAAACGGCGCCGGAAAATCGACGCTGATGTCGATCCTTTACGGCTTCTATCAGGCCGACCAGGGGTCCATCCAGATCGACGGCAAGCCGATCACCATCAAGGACAGCCAAGCCGCCATCAGTTCGGGCATCGGCATGGTGCACCAGCACTTCATGCTGGTCGAGAATTTCTCCGTGCTCGAAAACCTGATGCTCGGTGCCGAAGGCGGCGCCCTGCTCGGCAAGGGCACGGATGCCGCGCGCGCGGCGCTGAAGAAGCTGGAAGAAGACTACGAGCTGGAAGTCGATCCCGATGCCATCATCGAGGAACTGCCTGTTGGCCTGCAGCAGCGCGTCGAGATCCTGAAGGCGCTTTATCGCGGGGCCGAGATCCTGATCCTCGACGAGCCCACCGGCGTTTTGACGCCGGCGGAAGCCGACCACCTGTTCAAGATCCTCGGCGTGCTGCGCGACCAGGGCAAGACGGTGATCCTGATCACCCACAAGCTGCGCGAGATCATGGCGATCACCGACACGGTATCGGTCATGCGCCGCGGCGAAATGGTCGCGACCCGCAAGACGTCCGAGACCACCGTGGAGGAGCTCGCCGAGCTCATGGTCGGCCGCCGCGTGCTGCTGCATGTCGAAAAGAAGCCGGCCAATCCTGGCGAGATCTTCCTCTCGGTGCGCAATCTGACGGTCAAGGACAACCGCGGCGTCGTGATGGTCGACAATGTCTCCTTCGACGTGCGCGACGGCGAGATCGTCGGCATCGCGGGTGTCGCCGGCAACGGCCAAAGCGAGCTTCTGGAAGCGATCACCGGCATTCGCAAGCCGACCTCCGGCGAGATCTGGATCAATGGGAATAACGTGGCCGGCCTCGACCCGGCGGAGCTGCGCGGCATCGGCGTGGCGCATATCCCCGAAGATCGCCATCACATGGGGCTGGTGCTTCCCTTTGAGGAGAGCCAGAATGCCATTCTCGGCTATCACCGCGACGAGCGCTACGGGAAGGGTCCGTTCCTCAACCCCGACCTGATCCGCAAGGCGGCGGTCGAGGAGATCGAGAAATACGACATTCGGCCGCCGAACCCTCGGCTGAAGACGGCCAACTTCTCCGGTGGCAACCAGCAGAAGATTGTCGTTGCGCGCGAAATCGAACGCGACCCGAAGCTTCTGATCGTCGGCCAGCCGACGCGCGGCGTCGACATCGGGGCGATCGAATTCATTCACAAGCGGATCGTGGAAACGCGCGACGCCGGCAAGGCCGTGCTGCTCGTCTCCGTCGAACTCGACGAAATCCGCTCGCTCTCCGACCGCATTCTGGTGATGTTCGCCGGCAAGGTGGTCGGCGAGAAGACGCCTGACACAGGCGAACAGACACTCGGCCTGATGATGGCCGGCATTGCCGCTTGAGGTTTTGATGAGCACTGCATCCGTACCCCTTCCGAACTGGATCAATTATGCGCTGCTGCCGCTGATCAACCTTACGCTTGCCTTCCTGATGTCGGGCCTCGTGGTTTGGATCATCGGCGAAAACCCCTGGGAAGCGCTTAAGCTGATGATCGAGGGCGCGCTCGGTAGCGGCGAAGGCATCGGCTTCACGCTGTTTTATGCGACCAGCTTCATCTTCACCGGGCTCTCGGTGGCGGTTGCCTATCATGCCGGTCTGTTCAATATCGGCTCGGAAGGTCAGGCCTATCTCGGCG
>JARXAK010000181.1 GCA_029865885.1 Rhizobium sp.
CCGATTCCGTCGGCTCGATCATCAGCGTGCCAGCCACCGGCCAGCTCATGGTCGGCGCATGGAAGCCGCAGTCGATCAGGCGCTTGGCGACATCATCGACGGTCACGCCGGCGGACGCCTGCAGCGGACGGGTGTCGATGATGCATTCATGCGCCACGCGACCCGAGGCAGACGTGTAGAGCACGTCATAGGCGCCCTTCAGCCTTGCCGCGATGTAGTTGGCGTTGAGGATCGCCACCTTCGTCGCCTGGGTCAGGCCTTCACCGCCCATCATCAGGCAGTAGGACCAGCTGATCGGCAGGATCGACGGCGAGCCGTAGGGACCGGCGGAGACCGCGCCCGGACGACCGTCGGTCACGACATGGCCGGGCAGGAAAGCTGCCAGATGCGCCTTGACGCCGATCGGACCCATGCCCGGACCACCGCCGCCATGCGGGATGCAGAAGGTCTTGTGCAGGTTGAGGTGGGAGACGTCAGAGCCGATATCGCCGGGGCGGGATACGCCGACCATGGCGTTCATGTTGGCCCCATCGAGATAGACCTGGCCACCATGCTGATGGGTGATCTCGCAGATCTCGCGCACCGTTTCCTCGAACACGCCATGGGTCGAGGGATAGGTGATCATGCAGCAGGAGAGGTTGGCTGCATGCTGTTCCGCCTTGGCGCGGAAGTCGTCGAGATCGACGTCGCCATTGTCCTTGGACTTGACCGGCACGACCGTCATGCCGACCATCTGGGCCGAGGCCGGGTTGGTGCCATGCGCCGAGGTCGGGATCAGGCAGACGGTGCGATGCGTATCGCCCCGCGACAGGTGATAGGCGCGGATCGTCAGAAGACCGGCATATTCCCCTTGCGCCCCCGAATTCGGCTGCATCGAGATCGCATCGTAACCGGTAACCGCGCAGAGCTTTTCCGAGAGGTCGTCGATCATCTCCTTGTAGCCGAGGGCCTGATCGGCGGGCACGAAGGGATGAATGTCGGAGAATTCCGGCCAGGTGATCGGCAGCATTTCGGCTGTGGCGTTCAGCTTCATCGTGCAGGAGCCGAGCGGGATCATCGCCCGGTCGAGCGCGAGATCGCGGTCCGAGAGCCGGCGGATATAGCGGGTCATCTCGCTTTCCGCGCGGTTCATGTGGAAGATCGGATGCGTCAGGTAATCGCTGGTGCGCAGCAGATCCTTGGGCAGGCGATAATCTGCCGAGAAATCCTCAACCTTGAAATTGCCGCCAAAGGCGCGCCAGACGGCTTCCAGCACAGCCGGACGCGTGCGCTCGTCGAGCGCGATTCCGACCTTGGTTTCGCCGACCTTGCGCAGGTTCACACCTTCCGCAACGGCTGCCCGCATGACGAGGCCCTGCATGTGGCCGACCTCGACAGTGATCGTGTCGAAGAAGGTGTCAGGCTCGATCCTGTAGCCGAGCTTTTCCAGCCCCTTGGCTAGGATCACGGTCTTCTGGTGCACCTGCTGGGCAATCGCCTTCAGGCCCTTCGGACCGTGGAAGACGGCATACATCGAGGCCATGACGGCGAGCAGCACCTGCGCGGTGCAGATGTTCGACGTCGCCTTTTCGCGGCGGATATGCTGTTCGCGGGTCTGCAGCGACAGGCGATAGGCGCGGTTGCCGCGGGCATCGACGGAGACGCCGACAAGACGGCCGGGCATGGAGCGCTTGATCGCATCCTTCACCGCCATATAGGCCGCATGCGGCCCGCCATAACCCATGGGCACGCCGAAGCGCTGGGTTGAGCCGATGGCGATATCGGCCCCCATTTCGCCGGGCGATTTCAGTAGCAGCAGCGCGAGAATGTCGGCGGCGACGGCGGCAAGTGCGCCGGTCTGGTGCAGACGGGCGATCAGGCCGGAGAAATCATGCACATGGCCGTGCGTGCCGGGATACTGGAAGATCGCGCCGAACACTTGCGTCGGGTCGAGATCGGTGAAGGGGTCGCCGACGGTGACGGTCCAGCCGAGCGGCTCGGCGCGGGTCTGGATGACGGCGATGGTCTGCGGGTGGCAGTCCTTGTCGACGAAGAAGCCGGTGGCCTTGGTCTTGGCGCTGCGTTGGCAGAGCGCCATGGCTTCGGCGGCAGCCGTTGCCTCATCGAGCAGCGAGGCATTCGCCACGTCGAGGCCGGTGAGGTCGGTCACCATGGTCTGGTAGTTGAGCAGGGCCTCGAGGCGCCCCTGGCTGATTTCCGGCTGGTAGGGCGTATAGGCCGTATACCAGGCCGGGTTTTCCAGGATGTTGCGCTGGATGACCGGCGGCGTGATGGTGCCATAATAGCCCTGACCGATCAGCGAGGTCAGAACCTTGTTCTTGTTCGCCGTCTCGCGCAGCTTGTCGAGCGCCTCGCGCTCGGTCATCGCCTTGCCCCAGGTGAGCGGCGCCTTCTGGCGGATCGAGCCGGGGACGGTGGCGTCGATCATCTCGTCCAGCGAGTGATAGCCGATGACCTTCAGCATATCCGTCATCTCGGCCGGCGAGGGGCCGATATGGCGCCTGTTGGCGAAGTCGTAGGGATCGTAATCCGTGAACTGGAATTCCGTTGTCATTACGCAATCAGCTCCTTGTAGGCGGCCTCGTCGAGCAGGGCGTCGGCGTCAGCGGGATTGGCGAGCTTCAGCTTGAAGAACCAGGCAGCACCTTCCGGATCGGAATTGACCAGCGATGGATCGTCGACGATCGCCTGGTTGATCTCGACCACTTCGCCATCGAGCGGGCAGTAGACGTCGGAGGCTGCCTTGACGCTCTCGACGGTCGCGGCGGTGCCGTCCTTCTTGAAGCTTGAGCCTTCCTCCGGCAGTTCGACAAAGACGAGATCGCCGAGCTGGCCGGCGGCATGGGTGGTGATGCCGACGGTGGCGACATCGCCTTCGATCTTAAGCCATTCGTGTTCAGCGGTGAATTTCAACATGGTTTGTTCCTCTCGTGTGCTTGTCGTTTAAAGATGTATGCTGCGGGCTTGCCCCTCATCCGGCTTCCGCCACCTTCTCCCCGCGAGCGGGGAGAAGGCCGACGCGGCTGCCGTTCTGCGCTCTTCTCCCCGCTTGCGGGGAGAAGGTCCCGGCAGGGGGATGAGGGGCGGGGCCATTCAAAGTCATGTCAGCGTTTGTAGGTGGGTGTGACGAAGGGCAGCGCGGTAACGGTCAGGGCCAAGAGCTTGCCGCGCACCTCCGCAAAGACCTGGGTGCCGGGTGCGGCCATTTCGGTTGGGACGTAACCCATGGCGATCGGGCCCTCGGCGCTCGGGCCGAAGCCGCCCGAGGAGACGTGGCCGATCTCGGTCTGGCCTTCGGCATCGGCGAATAGCTTGGCCGGCGGACGCACCGGGGCCTTGCCCTCGGGCCTCAACCCGACGCGGCGGCGGGAAACGCCACTGTCCAGTTCGCCGAGGATGCGCTGAGCACCCGGAAAGCCGCCTTCGCGGGTGCCACCGGTGCGGCGCACCTTCTGGATGCCCCATTCGATCGAGGCTTCGACCGGCGAGGTCGTCGTGTCGATGTCGTTGCCATAGAGGCAGAGCCCGGCTTCAAGGCGCAGCGAATCACGCGCGCCGAGACCAATCGGCTGACAGTCAGGCTGGCCGAGCAGGGCCTTGGCGAGATCGGTCGCCCGGTCTGCGGGCACGGAAATTTCGAAACCGTCCTCGCCGGAATAGCCGGTGCGCGAGACGAGGGCAGGGATGTCGCCGAGGGCAAGCGCGCGGACATCCATGAACTTCATCGATGCCACGTCGGCAGACTGTGACGTCAGAACGGTTTCCGCCTTCGGCCCCTGCAGGGCAAGCAGCGCGCGGTCGTCATGTACGAGAACCTGTACACCTGCTGGAAGCTTTGCCCTGAGATGCGCGATATCGGCATCCTTGCAGCCGGCATTGACCACGACCAGCAGGCGTTCGCCGAGGCGTGAAATCATCAGGTCGTCGAGGATGCCGCCATTGTCATCGGTGAAGAAGCCGTAGCGCTGACGCCCGTCCTTGAGGCCGATGATATCGACCGGAACCAGTGTTTCGAGCGCCTTGGCCGCGTCTTCGAAAGCGCCCGACGCAGCGACGAGTTCGACCTGTCCCATATGCGAAACGTCGAACAAGCCGGCGGCGGTGCGGGTGTGCAGATGTTCCTTCAGCACACCTGCCGGATACTGCACCGGCATGTCGTAACCGGCAAAGGGCACCATCTTGGCACCAAGCGACACATGGAAATCATAAAGGGGGGTGCGTTTCAGTTGGGTCTGATCGTCCAAGACGTCGCCTCCGGGTTTCGCGCTCGCGCGCTTGCTCACATCAGGGCACGGTTGTGCCGGTTCATGAGCCCCCTCTGTCCTTGTGCCTGAGATTGTTATCCCTTCGGCGCGGCCCGCTTTGGAAACGGGTCTCTCTCCAGAGTGCAGTCGACGCCTTGTGGTCCTTTTGCCTGAGAGTTTCCGGGGCGGTTGCTCCTTCGGCTCCGGATTGAACCGGTATCTCCCAACAAGGTGATGTCCGCATTATCCGGCGGCGTGGCAGCTTGGCAAGAGGTTGCGTCGCTCTCGAACAAATAATTGTCGCTGGAGCGTCCTGTCTGCGCTCGCCAGAACTAGCGCCGCTTGTTCGCCGGCGCGGCATCTCGTCGCTTGGCTTGGGGCGAACATCGCGTTAAAGCAGTGACCGGAACGGGGACGATGATGAAGCCGAAGGTCAACAGAGCGACGATCTGCCTGCGCATTTTCTGCGCCATGGTCTTCCTGTCGATCGGCTTTGGTCATCGCATGCCGGCCGCACTCGCAGCCGACACACAGTCGCTTGCCTATGCGCTGCCGGATGGCACCTTTGCCGATCTCTGCATTGCCGATCAGGGCCAGAAGCACGCAACGCCGATCTCGGATTGTGAAGCCTGCCGTCTGGCCGGATCGGTGCTACTGCCGACGCCCCCGGATCACTCCTGGCTCATCAGCGAGTTTGCGAGCCTGGATGCGATCGTACCGCCCGAATCGCCGGATCGCCCCCGTCATCTCCTCGATCGACCGCGCTTGCGTGGCCCGCCGCTCTCCGTCTGATCACGTTCATCCGTAGACGAAGACAGACGAATGCCGACGGCCAGAATGGACCGCGGCCAGGAGAGACACCCATGAAGACCAAACTCGTTCTCGCGACCACGATCGCCACGCTCGCGTCGACCACTGCCGTGTTCGCCCATGCCACTTTCGCCAACCAGCCGGCCAAGATCGGTTCTTACGTGGCCGCCACGCTTCAAGTGCCGCATGGCTGCGACGGCAAGGCGACCAACGAAGTCCAGATCAAGCTGCCGGAAGGCTTCATCTCCGCCAAGCCGATGCCGAAGCCCGGCTGGGAAGTCGAAGTGATCACCGGTGACTATCAGACGAGCTACGACAACCATGGCAAGGAAGTGAAGTCCGGCCCGGTCGAGATCCGTTTCAAGAATGGCGAGCTGCCCGACAATTTCTACGACACTTTCACCGTCTACGGAAAGATTGCCGCCGGCGACCCTGCAACGGGCTTGGCCTTCCCGACCATTCAGCTCTGCGGAACGGATGGCAAGGTTGCCTGGGACCAGATTGCAGCACCCGGCCAGGACCCGCATGATCTCGAGGGGCCCGCACCGGTCCTGAAGGTGGTCGCGGCCGAGGAAGATCCGCATGCCGGTCATGGCGCACACGGTGCGCATGGTGCGCATGCCGGCGCTGCCGCACCCGCCGATCAGGCCGCTGCTGGCGGCCACGGGGCCCATGGCGATCATTCGGGCCATGGTGACCATATGGCGGCCGCCAATCCCGGTGGTTTTCAGGCGGTGACCGCCGGTAACCTCGCGCTGACCGCAGGTTTCACCAAGGCCATGCTGCCCGGTCAGCCGGTCGGCGGCGGCTTCATCACCATCACCAACAAGGGCGGCGAGGACGACAGGCTGATTTCTGCGTCGTCGGCTCAGGCTGGGGAAGTCCAACTGCACGAGATGGCGATGGAAGGCGATGTCATGAAGATGCGCCAGCTCACGGACGGGATTGCAATCCCGGCTGGCCAGACGGTCGAGCTGACACCCGGCGGTCTGCATCTGATGTTTTTCAAGGTCGCCGAAGCCTTCAAGGAGGGCGCAACGGTCAACGTGACGCTGACCTTCGAAAAGGCCGGTGCCGTGGATGTGGTTCTTCCGGTCGGCCCGGCCAGAGGCAACTGATTTCTCTGGCTGCGAAATGAAGAAGCCGCGACCGTTCATCGGTCGCGGCTTTGTCGCGTGTCACATAAGGGGTGTCAGGCGACCGAATTCTTGTAGGCCTCGATCGTTTCCTTCAGCGTTGCCTGCTCGAACTGCTGCTGCGTCGAGGTGAGGAAGTAGAGCGCCAGTGCCGGAGGCTGCACGACGTTCACCAGCGCTCGGAGCCGCAGGTCTTCGCTCTGCGCCGCTTGCTGCGCCAGAACACGGGTATGCTCTTCCACGTAGGAGGCACGGGAAACACGTTGCGGCGGTTTCACCGGTTCCATCGCATAGGCCGCAGTATGTGCAGAGACTGTGACAACCTGTGTCATGGGCGTTTTCCAGATATTACATAACGACATTAGCATAAACTACGGTTATCTATGCACCTTTAAGTCGAATGAGAAAAATTGAATAAAACTGAGCGGGAAAATCTGTGCGCTCAGACCCGTCTGTTTTGCGCCAGATCAAGGCGCCACAAAGCCCCTTGCCTGACACTGTTTCCAACATCAGGAGAGGAGTTGAGTCATGATCATCCTTGTCGGCTACGCCACCGTGGAAGGGCAGACGCGCAGGATCGCGGAAGCGATCGCATCGACCATAGAGGCTAAGGGACACCAGGCGCTTCTGGTCGATATTGCCTCGGGTGCAGAATATGCGGTGGGCCATCCGCAAGCAGCGATCCTCTGCGCACCCGTTCATGCCGTGCGCTATCCCGCGGCCTTTCAAGCTTTCCTGCGCCAGGAAGCATCCTGGCTGAACGGTGTGCCGACGGCTTTCGTGTCGGTCTCGCTGCTCATCCGCAGCGAGTTCGAGGAGGAGCGGGAGGAGGCGACGCATTTCCCAGATACGCTGCTTCAGGAGAGCGGTTGGAAGCCCGGCATGATCCATCACGCAGCCGGAGCGCTTCGCTACACCGAATATGACTTCTTCAAGCGCTGGATCATCCGGCGCATGGCCGAGCAAGAAAATGCCCCGACCGACGTCACCAGGGATCACGAGTTCACCGACTGGCAGGCGCTTTCGGCCTTCGTGACGGCGTTTCTGGCAGCGGCCAAGGCTTGACGCGGTGGCTTGGACCGGCTTGAAC